>CAMCXK010000004.1 GCA_945883435.1 Chthoniobacter flavus
TGGTCAAGGCGGACGCAATCACCTCGCGCCGGACAATAAATGGAATGTGCTGGTGGTTCGCGATGAGTCGCGTCCTGCAGCCAAGGATGCCTCTGCAAGCTCCAATAAAAAAGTCACACGATGAATCTTCGCGATTTCAAGACAGAGCTCCTGAATAAACCGACCGGGCGGCTCATCCTCTTCCTTTTTGGTGGAGGGGTGATCCTGGCCTTCGTGCTGATGCATCGAGATGCAGGCAAAACCACAAAGGTCACTCCGGCAGTGCCAGCTCAGGCCACTACTGCCAAGAGCTACATGATTGATGAGGGGATTCCTGACATCAAACCGATGAGGCCCACTCCGACACCCACACCTCTTCCCATAATGCCTGAGGTAAGGCCCGTGGCCGTGAAGACTCCCCCTCCTATTCCTCAGGCGATCTTTGCGATGAAGGAAACCTCCCTGAGTGAGAACTATCTCCCTTACGGGCGACTGCTGAAGTGCGAGCTCGTGAATACAGTGGACTCAATCAATCTGGAGACTCCGATCATCGGGCTTGTCACCGAGGATGTCTGGAGGGATGGGCGACTCATCATTCCAGCAGGAACCGAAGTTCATGGAGCGGCCAAGAATACCGCTGCCAGGGATCGGGTCGGCTCTGAACATGAATGGATGCTCGTTTTCCAAAATGGAAAGCAGCTTCCACTGGCCGGGACAGTGCTCGACTACGCTCCTGATGAGAAGGAGCCGGGTCGTTGGCAAGAGACTGATGGCTCAGCGGGACTGAGGGGCTACAGGATTGCGGCGGATAGGTATGCCGAGGCTAAGGCGATCCTCGCCTCGATGGTTTCCTCAGGTGCTGGAGCTTTCCCTGAGGTGACCAACATCATTTCCCCTCTGACAGGAGGAGCCACCCAGATTCAGGGAGGCGGTATGACGCAGGCCTTGTCTGCGGGCATCCAAGCCGGTGGGCAGCTCTATGCTCAGAGGCTCTTGGAGGGGATGGAGAAGAACCCCTACTACGTCCGCGTTCCCGCCGGGACGCTCTTCTACCTCTACATCACCCAGACCATCGACCTGAACAAGGCGGCTCGGGGACTCACACCCAACACATCCAACAAATGAAACACTTGATCCCAGTTCTTCTACTCAGCCTTCTCTCGGGATGCGCCACCCCTAAGACCCTAAAGACTGAAAACTATCCGGCTGTAGCCGGAACAAGTCTTCCAGAGCGCAACCTCGAGCGAGTTCGTAATCCAGAAGTGGTGAAGTCGTATCCCACGGGACGCTACACCGATCCCGATTTCCCCGACGCTATGCACGAGCGGCACACGCTCTATCGGAAGGAGCAGTCGGCAGATTGGAACTACCGCCCAGGTGGGCCTTACGCCTACCCGCTCGTGGTGTCGGATCCGACACCCTCTTACTACGTCAAGACGGATGGGGATCAGCGCAATGCCCAGCAGAAGGCTTATGCGGCTGCCCTGGAGGAACAGAATGTCGCCATGAAAAAGCGGATCGAGTCGCTTCAGCAGGAAGCCGGGAAGGTGCCAGCCTTGCAGCAGCAGGTCGACAAACTCAAACAACAGTTGGAAGCGGAGCCCCTGGAAACGCCCGCTCCAAAGAACCAGCCCGTTGAGGAAAAGCCTGCTGGTTTTACGGTGGAGGACCCGCAGCGGGATCTGATTGCCGAGATGAAGCTCAACGATGAGTTGAGCGGTGAACTCGACGCACAGGAGGTAAGGCGAGACCTCGTTCTCATGGGCAACTTATTCCTCAACACAATCACACCATGAGCAAACCCACTACCATCGCTGTTACTCTCGATCCCGAAAGCTTTGCCATTTTTAAGGAGGCCATGACTCTGGCTGAAAGTGCCGGAGCCAAGGTCACGGTTGGTCATCTGGTTCAGCATTATCTCCACGACGACATCCGGAGGCAGAACCCTCGGAAGATCGCCCAGCGTTTTCTCAGTTCGGTCGTTCGGCAGATCAAGATTTCCCCGAGTGGGGAAACGCCTGCCTGAAGGCCTGAGGAAAACCGTCAAACCTGCGCGGCTACGGAACCAAAAACGCCGAGCGCCAAAATTAGATAACAATGGCTATCACATCACCAAAACAGAAAGAGGAACTCGCCCAGCAGTTCAAAATCAACCCCGAGATCAACGCGAAGCTCGAGGCCTTCATGCGGTCTGAACCCGGACTCGTGGAGTTCGTGAAGCAGATACCGAGGGAGCAGCTGGAAAGGAAGTTCCTCCTCCGCAAAATGCAGGATCAGCAACAGAAAGAGGGCTACACAGCGAAGGTTAAAACCTGGCTTGAAAAGCCCGAGCAGGCCGAGGTGCTCAAAGCGATCCGCTCCATGATCAGCCCGGTCATGAAGCCTGAGCGCCAAGAGCAGATCATCGTCAATCAAGCCAAGAACTTCATCAAAAACTCAGGTGTGAAGCTTGGCTGATTAAGGACAGCCCCTGTTCGGAAACGGGCAGGGGCTTTTTGCTATTATGGAAGATGTAGCCGTGAAAAAGGTGGGGAGGGCGACCATGGATTTTGCCCAGGCAATCCTGTTGCTGAGTTCTGTGGGAAAACCCAAGGGAGATCCTCCAGGAGTTCACCCCAACGCTGAGTTTATCAGTTCGAAGGTGGCAGCCCAGTGGCTTGGTTTACCGTTACGATCCTTTCACCAGTATGTTCAGGCAGGGCAACTTCCCAGTTACAAAATTGGGAGGCACAGGCTATTTCGCAGGAGTGAGCTTCTTTACGCTCTTGGTGCGTCGCGCAAGGCTACTTGGGACGAGTTTCTTCGCTGAGGCGGACTTTTCCGCCGTCACCTTATCCGAGATCTGTGACCTCTTCTTTTTTGGGAGCACTGCGAAATACTCGTTAGCAGCCTTTTCCGTCACCAATTCACGGTAGTTCTGGAAGAGCTTCCTTGGTGAAGTGTTCATCTCAAGGCCAACCTTTTCGGCAGATTGAGTCTCGGCCAACCGGTATGAGGCGTAAGAGTGCCTGAATCCGTTATGAACATGGGATACGCCTGTTTTCTTAAAGGCTTCGCTGAACTGTATCAGCAGCGTTGAATCATGTGCGTAATGAGGGCATATCCACCCATTCTCCTGCACATGAGGCTTGAGCCAGTTCTTCAAGTTCGCCTGAATCGGCACAATGCGGCGACGCCCCGTCTTATCCTTGTGTCGATCCACGACGATGTGCCCTTCAGCCATGTTGACGTCACTCCATTCGAGACGATGAATTTCAGCTGCTCGGAGGCCAGCAAAAGCTCCGATCGCCGCGAAGGAAACCCACCTGTCGGGGAGTCCAAGAAGGATCTGGGAAATCTGGGCGGGGGTGTAGATCCCCACGGGGTTGCCTCGGTCGGTGGCAAGGGTGATGTATTCAGCCTCGGTTTGAGTATTGCGGAGCAGGTAACCCCGTTTTCTGGCGAAGGAGAAAAGAGTAGTCAGGGTTCCCCTGTAGTTATTCCGATTGCGCCCCTTCACCTTGATGGAGTCAAGCCAACGCTCCAAGTCAGGGGCCGTGATTTCCATAATACCACCACGGAAGGTCTTGGATGCTTTCATCAGCCGGGAATGACAATCCACCCAGTGGCGATAGGAACGTTGCTTGGCTTTGAGATCATCAAGAAATTCCAGAACAACTGCTGGAAAAGCCTTCGGGGTCACCTTGCGACGATCCGTCTCCGTCACGAAGAAAGTGGCAGCTTCCACAAGGGAGGCTCTCTCCGACATTTGGAACATGATCTTGCGGGAGTCGACGAATTCCCGGATCGCCTCGCTCAGGTTAATCCTGAGGGGAGTGAGCATCTCATTGCAGAACTCCAACAGGGCGGCTTGTTTCGCAGATACGGGGCGGACATGAGCGACTCCATCAGCCAACTGGTCGGCAAGCTCCTTGGCTTTTTTTCGTCCTTCCACAAGGCCGCAACACTTCACCAACTTGCGCTTACCAGCAGCATAATAAGAGAGCAGAACCTTGCCATCTCCGGCATCATAGATCGGAATTCGGGCGGTCTTTCCCTCGTATACCTCAATGGGTCCCCTCTTCAACTTTTTGCCCGAGGCTTTGGATGTCTTTGACATGTCCAAATTGTTACCTTTTTGTTACCTCGGGTCAAATTCCAAAATCCTATCTGTAAAACTAACGGTTTCGAATCCCGTTAGGGTCGCCACTCTGTTGCTGGTCGCCGAAGGCGAATTCGAACCTGTAGGCTTTGAACCGAGCGCAGCGAAATAGACCGAACAAGGTTCAGCCCCGAAGGGATGAGGCCCACCAAGGAAAAATCAATCCTGTTAGGGTCGCTACTTTCAAAAGTAGCAAAAACGGAAACGACGGCGGTCATGTTCTGCGCGGACAACCCTGATGCGGCGATGCCCGCCACCTTTCAATGCCAGGATGGCCGCCGCAAGAAATCGCCTCGCCACAGCCCCGCCGACATCCGATAGGTTTCGGGATGCTTTTCCGCCGTCTCGTGCTCAACAGTTTTTCAAAAATGAAAGTCGGCCGAATGGAGGTGTGTCTTCCCGGTGGGGGGCGTGGCATCTATGGGGGGCTGGGGCGTGGGGTGGAGGCGCGCATCGAGGTTTCGGATGAACGCTTTTTTCAGCGTTGTGTCGTCAGTGGGGCGATTGGGTTTGCCGAATCCTACATGGCCGGCGAGTGGACTTCTCCCGATTTGACGTCCGTGATTGCGTGGTTTGTCCTGAATGCCGACGAGGCCGAGGCCTTGCAAACAGCCCGCTCGCGGGGGACAGGGCTTTTCGATCTGGGGCGCATGGCCAACCGCTTGCGGCATTTGAGACGTCCCAACAGCCGGCGTGTGAGCCGCGAGAACATTCGCGAGCACTACGACCTCAGCAACGAATTTTTTCAAATCTGGCTGGATTCCACGATGACCTATTCCAGCGCGTTTTTCGAAAATCCCGACGAATCGCTCGAGACGGCCCAGATTCGGAAATACGAGAAGCTTTGCCGGCGTATTCATTTGAATCCGGCCGACTCCCTTTTGGAGATCGGCTCCGGGTGGGGTGGCTTCAGCATGCATGCGGCCCGCACGCGCGGGTGCAAGGTCACAACCGTGACGATCTCCAAGCAACAATACGAGGAGGCCGCACGCCGCATTCAAGAGGCTGGTCTGGCCGAGCGGGTGCAAATTCTGCTTTGCGACTACCGCGACCTGAAGGGCCAGTTTGACAAGATCGCCTCGATCGAAATGCTCGAAGCCGTCGGGGACCGCTATGTCGACGGGTATTGTGCCCAAATCGACCGCCTTCTCCGCCCGCAGGGACTCGTTGGCATGCAGGCGATCCTCTGCCCGGACCATCAATACCCGGTTCTGCGCGATGGGGTGGATTTTATCCAAAAGCACATTTTCCCCGGCTCGCTGCTTATGTGCAATGCCCGGATCGGTGAGGCGCTGCGGGCTTGTGGCCATCTGAATCTCTTCGACTACGAGGACATGGCCCCGCACTATGCGTTGACGCTCCGGAGATGGAGGGAAGTATTCGAGGATCGCCTGGATGCCGTGCGCGCGCTGGGATTCGACGAGGCTTTCATTCGCAAGTGGCGTTACTACCTCTGCTACTGCGAGGCGGCCTTTGGAACCCGCCACATCACCGTCGCCCAAATGGTCTTCTCCCGTCCGGACAACTTGTCGATTCCTTCCCCGGTCTATCGGTTGTCGACAGCGTTCGCGGAGCCGATTTAAGGGCAATTTAAAGGCAGCCCGAAGTTCCGGTCCGGTTTTGCAAATCCAGCCCGTCCCGCAAATCGAAAACAATGACTGGTTCCGCGGGTGGTGGAGCCTAGGGGATTCGAACCCCTGACCTCCTCAATGCCATTGAGGCGCTCTACCAACTGAGCTAAGACCCCCTGCGAGAGTTGCCAAACGTGCCTTGTGCGCGGCCTGAAGGCAAGAATCAATTTTCCCTCTTGCGCAAGTCCGGCAAGCCGTCGACCCTGTGCGGCCATGCTCCGTCACGACCAACGCCAACCCTTGGATCTCCGGCCGATTCGATTTGAAAAGCACATCGCTCCCCATGCCCAAGGGTCGGTGCTTGTTTCCTTCGGCAACACGCGGGTGATTTGTTCGGCGATGATTGACGAAGGAGTGCCGCGCTGGATGAAAGAGCAAAATGTGAGCGGCGGCTGGATCACGGCCGAATACTCGATGCTGCCGTATTCCACCCTTACGCGCAAACAGCGCGACTCCAGCCGGGGAAAACCCGACGGCCGTGGCACGGAAATCCAGCGCCTTATCGGTCGCTCGCTCCGGGCGGTGGTCGATTTGGAAAAACTCGGCCCACGCACGATGTGGGTGGATTGCGATGTTCTTCAGGCCGACGGGGGCACACGCACTGCAGCCATCACCGGCGCTGCGGTGGCGGTCGAACTTGCCGGTCGTTGGCTTCTGTCCCAGGGCAAGGTGGCCAGCTTGCCCGTGAAAAACAGGGTTGCGGCGGTCAGTGTCGGCAAAGTGGACGGCCGTGTGGTCGTGGACCTCGATTACTTCGAAGACAAGGATGCCGCGGTCGACATGAATGTGGTCATGACCGACGCGCTGGATTTTGTCGAGGTGCAGGGCAGCGGCGAGGAGCATGTTTTCTCAAACGCGGACTTGATGACCATGCTCGATGCCGCCAGGCACGGCATTCAGGCGCTTTTGCAAAAGCAAGCGGAGTGTTTGGCGGATTGACGCCCCTGCGATTCCCGCCTACGCGGTAGGGTATGGTTCAAATCGATCTTACCTACCTCGGCGACCTTCGCTGCGAGGCGGTTCACGCCCCGTCGGGTCAAAAACTCACCACTGACGCGCCGGTGGACAATGAAGGCCGTGGCGAGTCGTTTTCGCCCACCGACCTCCTCGCCACCTCGCTGGGGGCTTGCATGATGACGATCATGGGAATCGTGGCGAGGCGCCATGACGTCGATCTCGCCGGCACACGCATCCGGGTTTTGAAAGGCATGTCGGCTGACTCGCCGCGGCGGGTGGCGCGCCTGGAGGTCGTTTTCACCATTCCGCATCCGGCGGACCATCCCAAGCGCAGCCTTTTGGAAAATGCCGCCAAAACCTGTCCGGTCCACGCCAGCCTCCATCCCGGCGTTGAAAACGTGCTCACTTTCGACTGGGTGGGCTAGGGGACTCAGCTCCGGGTGACTTGCAACCCGGTTTGGGACACATTCATCCGCACGAAGCGTGCCCGCATGTTGGGCGGATGGTTGGTGAGTTCGGTCCGGATGTGTGCCGCCGCGCGCGGGTCCTTGGCCACGATGAAAAGATAGCCGCCTCCGCCCGCTCCGGGCAGTTTGGCGGCCGCCGTCCAATCGGCAATCCGCGAAAGAATCGACTGGACTTCGGGAGGGTTCGTGCCGGCATCCAGAGCGCAATTTTGTTCCCAGGTCCGTCGAACCATCGCGGCGAGGGCGTCAGGTTTGGCCGACTGGAGGGCCACGAACGACTCGCGGGCGTGTGATTGCATTTCGCCGAGAAGGCGGAGCGTGGCCGATTTTTGAAGAAACATGCCACGGACGATGTCTTGAAGGATGCCCCGGGCGACACGCGTGTGGCCGGTGTAGTAAAGTAGCAGGGTTCCCTCGGTCATGGCGGATTGCAGCAGGTGTTCCGGCAGCCAGCGCACAAGGGCATGCTGTGAAAGTCCCGGGCCCGTCTCCGCAAGTTTGAAGCCCCGGTAAAGACCGCCCACCTGGTCCTGCCAACCGCCTCCGGTTGTCAGCAATTGCTCCAGGGCGACCGTGCGGGCGATAATGTCCTTTTCGTCCCATCCCAGACCGCACAAATCCGAAAGTGTTCCGAGAATCGTGGCTCCCAGAATGCTGCTGGTGCCGAGGCCCGAGCCTTTCGGTGTCGCCGCCAACAGTGAAATTTCCAAGCCGCCTCCGAATTCCGCCAGAAGACCGGACAAGCTGGAGGTCTTCGAGTGGCCGGAGAAACGGGGATGAAATCCCGCCAACGCCAGCGCCGCTTTCGCCAGCGAGAAGGCTCCTCCGACCAATTCAAAATCGCCGAGTTCCTCAAAGGTTTCGATCCGCGTTTCCTCTCCCAGATCGATTGATCGAATCACGATATCCCGGCGATTGTTGGTGCGAGCGAACACCTGCACGGGCGGTTGCCCGTTGAGGTCCACCGCCATGTTCACCACCGCGCCGCCATGTCTCAGGCAATACGGTGCGGTGTCGGTCCAACCCCCGGCCAGATCGATGCGCACCGGGCTCCGCCCCCACACGATTTGGTCGCTCTGAATCCGCACCACCGGCGACTGGAGATTCGCACAGGACGCTGAAATCAGGCTATCGGCCAAAATCGAAAAAGCCTCACGCTCAAGGGTGGTTTTCCGCTGGATATCCGGGACCAATCGGGAGCGGAAGACCAGCTCGGAGGTCCGCTCCAGAACATCGCCCTGCGGTTCGCCGGGGAGTTCACCCGGCTCGAAAAATCCGCCGGCGCTCTCGAGATCCAGGCGGTGGAATGGATTGCGCGCGCGGTGTTCAAAAAGGCGCAGCGACGCGTGGCGGACATGGGCATCGCGGGCCTTCCAAAGACGCTCCGGGCAAAAACGGTCGGTAATCTCCTCGGCGGAGAGGCGCTCACTCCGGAGCCACATTGCCAAGGCCTCGGCGTCTCCGTTCGGCGTTGTCATCCAAGCCAGCAGGTTCCCCGCCGCCTCCCCGGGCCTCACCAGAGGAAACAACCGGGCGCATTGAATATCGGTGGACGGATCGATTCCGCACTCCGAGGGCGAGAGGTTCCGGGCGGCGAACCAGTCGGGGGCGGGCTGTCCCAGAAAGGTGGTTTCAGGCGCGCCAACCGGTCCCTTGAACGCATCGTCGAATCCATAAACCCGCAAGCAATGGCTGTCGGTTCCCACCGGGGGCATGTCGATGCACACTCCCGGCGGCAATTCGAAATAGCCCAACCAGCCGGGGACATTGGTCACGACATTTTTTCCTGCCAAAGGCAACTCCGCGGGCAGGGACGAATTTTCCACCCAGACCGGACAAGTTGTCGGAGAGCGCTTGGCGAACTCGAAATCCGAGTTGAGCACATACATGTCGGGGTGCGGTTTCAAAGCGAGCGGGGATTGGCTGCGCTGGTCAAGCGAGCGGTTTTGCAGCGCCGAAACAGACTCGATCATTTGGCGGCTGGTTCCAAAGTGGTGGAATTCGGCTCCGGGCACGGGAGCCACGGCACTGGTCAGGGCAGCGATTTGGGGGTCGTTTTCGAAAGGATGCGCTCCCAGGCACGGACCCAAGCCGGCATAAAGTTCGTAAAACGACGGAACGCCGCCCTGGAAATCCTGCCGGTCCGCATGCCATCCGCATTTTTCCATCAGAAGGGCGATTGCCCGCTGGCTCAGCAGCCACAACCCGGTGTCGACCAGAAAGAGGTGCGTGGATGCCAGTTCCGAGATGCGGTGTTCCGGCGGTTTTTGCAGGAAAAATTCAATCGATTCGGGAGCCTCGCGGCGGGTGAAGAAGACGCCGAAGTGCGAAGCCGTGTGGGCATCCACCCACATTCCGAGCGCGACGATATCGGCATCCGGCAAAGGGGGCAGTCCCTCGGGAAAACGGAGCAGCACATCTCCGCTCGCAATCAGGAGGCGGCTGGAGACGGGAGCCCGCTCCGCGATGTGTTCCAACCCGCCCCACTGCACATCCAGCAATGTCTGGTCGATCCGCTGCCCGTCGGCCCAGCGAAGGATGGGAAAAGGCATGAGGATTTTTCCCGTGGCGGCATAGGCTGGAAGGCGACGGCTTTGTCCTCCCGCCATCATGGCCAGATGAAGATCCGAGTCACACCATTGCTCAAATGTTGTGGCCCGGCCGTCGGCCTTCCAGGCGCTGGCAAGCAGGTGGGCGACGCCACCTCCCGAGCCCAGTTTGGCTCCCGCCGGGTCGCAGGCCGCGTGCCATCCAAGACCTTCCCGACACGTTCCGAAAAACCGCGACATCGCAGGGGGCAGGGAAATCAATCGACGCATCCACGTTCCTTAGCAAATCCGTGCCCTTCACAAAACATTTCCCCGCCCCCGCAGGGGTGATGCATTACCGGTTGGTGCCAGATTGATCCGAAGGCGCGGGTGCGGTTGGAATGCCTGGTCGGGGAGGATTTTTGGCCCGCAAGTTCGAGGTGCGCAAAACGGGAATCTCCCGCAGGAGTTCCAATCGCACCCTTGCCAAGCCCCGGTCGTAGGTTCCGAGGGCCTTGGCCGCCTCCACGCTCAGGTCGATGATCCGCCCCTTGACGTAGGGACCCCGGTTGTTGATGCGGACGATGACCGATTTTCCGCTGCGAAGATCGGTGACACGCACTTTCGAGTGAAACGGCAGTTTTTTATGCGCGGCGGTCAGATCGCCCGCACGGTAAATTTCCCCGTTTGCCGTTTTGCGTCCGATCCAGCGGCCTCCATACCAGGAGGCGATCCCGTGCTCCACAAGGAGCGGGCGCGAATCAAAAAGTTCGGCGGGCTTGTCGGAAGCCTCTCGGACGATCAGGCGGTGCTGGCATCCGGCAAGGCACCACAGGGCGCCAATGACCAATAACGATCGAAAAACGCACCGGGGGGCTGTCATGGCAAATGCGTGGACCGGCTACAGCGACTCCAAAAAGCGTTTGAAGAAACGCGCCCCTTCCTCGAGGGCCGCGATGTCGATGAATTCGTCGGCCGTGTGCGCCTGGGCAATCGACCCGGGTCCCATGGCCACCGAGGCACACCCGGCGGCCGCAAAAACCGCCGCATCGCAAAACCACGGGGCTGTGGCCAACCCGGCACCCAGGCTCTGCAAGAGGCCGATGGCAGGGTGCGAGGGGTCGGTGTGCAGTGGCAACGAACTGCGAAGCTCCACCTGCAAGCCGGGAATGTGGGATTTCAAAAAATCGGGAACCCACTCCACATCACTGCCCGGCACAAGGCGGAAGTCGATTTCCGCCTCGCAGTGGTCGGGAACGATATTGACCTTGGAACCGCCCCGGATGGTGCCCACGCTCATCGTGTTCCCGCCCAGCAGTGGATGGGTGTGTTCTTTCAGGCGGGGTTTGCAATCGGCGTGGAGGCGGTTCAAGGCCTCTGTCATGCGGTCGATGGCGTTTTCGCCCGATTCCGGGCGTGAGGCGTGGACCGAGCGTCCCGACGTGCGCAACGCAAGCCAACTGCATCCCTTGTGGGCGTGGACGATTTTCAAATCCGTCGGCTCGCCCGCGATGACAAAATCGAAGGTTTCGGTGGCGGCGAGGTGGCGGGCTCCTGGTTGGCCGGCCTCTTCTCCGGCGAGTCCGGCGAACCAAACCTCCCAACCGGCTTTCGAAAGGGATTCGCGGTTCGCAGCCAGCGCCCAAAGCATGGCCGCAGCCGGTCCTTTCGTGTCGGAGGCCCCCCGTCCCCACAAGCGCCCGTCGCGGACTTCCGCGGCAAAGGGATCGATCGTCATTCCCGCCACACTTACGGTATCCAGATGCGGAGCCAGAAGAAGGCGGCGGCCAGCGGCATTGGGAAAGCGGGCGACCACATTCGGACGGCCCGGCAAAACCTCATCCAGGCGAACCTCCGCGCCCAGTGGAGCCAGAAAGTCCCGCACCCAGGCGGCACACTCGGCTTCGCCGGTCCTCGCGGTTCCCGGATCCCCGCCATCGGGATTCACACTCGGGATCGCGACGAGATCGCGTGCGATTTCAAGAACGCTTTTCATTGTTGAGATACCATTCCACAAATTTCGGAATGCCAAGGGCGATCGGTGTGGAGGGACGGTAGCCGAGAAAGCGACGGGCCTTGTCGATATCCGCCGATGTCAGTGGCATGTCACCCGGTTGCTCGGGATGTTGTTCGATCCGGGCCTTTTTTCCGAGGGCTTCCTCGAGATGGGCGATCAAATCGCGCAAAGTGGTGGTCTGGTTCTCCCCGAGGTTGAAGATGTCGAACATCCGGTCTTTGTAATCAAGCGCTCCGGTGACCCCCTGCACAATGTCCGAGATGTAGGTGTAATCGCGTCGGCTGCTGCCATCGCCGAATTGCGGAATGGGTTCTCCCCGGTCGATGGCCCGGGTGAACTTGTGAATCGCCAGGTCGGGGCGCTGGCCGGGTCCATAAACGGTGAAAAAGCGCAGGCAGACCACCCTGAGGCCATGGATGTGGGAGTAATTGCCGCAGAGGTGTTCGCCGGCGAGTTTGGTCGCGGCATAGGGACTCAGGGTTTGCACCAGGGGCATGTCCTCTCGAAACGGCACTCCGGGAGCCAACCCATAAACCGAAGAGCTGGATGCAAAAACAAAGCGCCCTGCGCCGTGGCGCCGCGCCGCTTCCAGAAGATGGTGGGTCCCGACAATGTTTGTTTGAATGTAAAGACCGGGGTCCAAAACCGAGGGGCGAACCCCGGCGCGGGCGGCGAGGTGAATGATGGCATCCCACCGGTCCGATCCCACAACCCGGTCCACAGCCGCCGCATCGCGAATATCCAAAGTCTCGCAGTTGCATCCACCTCCGAAGGCCGCCAGATTGCGGCGCTTGATCCCGGGATCGTAAAAGTCGTTGAAATCGTCAACCGCCAACACCCGGTGGCCGGCCCGCAGCAACTCTCCGCATACATGGGAGCCAATGAATCCGGCCCCGCCGGTCACAAGAATGTTCACAAGGGAGACCTTAAAAACCGATGCGAGATGCCAGCAAGAACGAAAGCGGACCGGTGGCCAGCGGTGCCGCAGGAATTGTTAGTTTTTGGGGTTGATCCAATCCGGTCGGTGAACGACGAACTGGAGTCGGTTTTTAAACTCGCCAAGTTCCCCGATGAAACTCAGGCGTCCAGTCGAGCGGGCCTGGTTGCGCAGGGCGTCGCGGATCGATTTCGTATGACTGAAAACGTCGAAGGTCCGCGGGCCTGTGGAGATGCTGATATAGCCCTCGTCGCCGACTTGAGCCGGAGCCTCCACGAGGAAAACCTCGCCTTGATGCGCTGCGGGATCGAATGCGGGCGATGTCAGCAGGGGGGCATTTGAGCGGGCCCGTTGGGCAACCTCGACCTCCGAAACGCGTCGCACGGGATCCGAGGGCTTTGAAAAATTCGGTTTGGAGAGGTCCAGCCACCGGGGCGGGCCACCGGACGGCCCTGTGCGGAGTCGCACTTGCACGGGAAAATGATCCGAATATCCGGCGGGATTCCGCCCCTTGCTCCAGCGCACAGGGCGGTCGAGATAGTCCGCATTGAGACCGCGAATGACCACCGCGCCGAAGGTGCCGGGAACGATCGAGATGCCGCCTTGTTCAAAAAGTCCGCGTGAACCGATCAAGTGGATCAAGGTGCCCCACTGGTCGCGATACACGTCGCTGCCGCGCGACTCGGGAGGAAGTTCGAACCACAGGTTGTAGAGGTCCGTGGAGCCGTCTTTCAGGCTGCTCTTGGCCCCCTCCGCCTTGAGGATGTCACCGATGGCGGTGCGCCGGAAATGCGGGTAGCGCTCGGACTGGTTGTAATGGCAGTTGAGGTCCCCGGCCACGATCACATCGGCCAAGGGATGTTTGTAAAAAATGGCATCCAGGCGTTTGCGGAGAGTGGTGGCATTTTCGATGCGTATGCGCTCGTTGTCCTCGTCGCCGGCGCCCGATTTCCAGTGATTCGCGAAAATGCTCAATGGTTGCCCCTCCACATCCAGTGTGGCCTCCAGAATCGCCCGGGCATCGGTGGTGGGGTGGGTGCGGGACTCACGCACCGGAAAGCGGGAGAAAATGATGTTTTTAACCGAGCGGGGCCTCCCGTCCTCGTGAAGGCCGGGTTTTTCGTCCGGCACCACGATGTGGTAGCTGCCGAGACCGGCCTCCTCGAGCGCTTTGGCCAACCAGAATTCCGCCGGGGCGTCTATAAACTGGGGGTCGGGATCGTCCTTCGGCAGAAGCTCTGCCAAAGATTTTGCTTTGGCCAGCGCGAGCCAGTCCGCTGCGGAGCGGTTCGAGGGGGTTTGATCGAGTTCGATCTCATTCAGCACCAGAACGTCCGGTCCCCGCTTCCCGGACGTTCGTGACAGGACCGTGGCCGCGTTGCGGAGTTTTGTCAGAAGATGGCGCGTGGAATATTTCTCCGGGCTGTAATCGTCATAGGTCGAGACCCCGTCCGCATCGAACAGGTTTTCGACATTGTAGGCGACAACCCAAAAATCCCGGGCCGGGAGGGAACAGAGTCCCATCAGAAGGACGAGGGCGAAACGGAGGATCACAGTGTCATTGATCGGAACGGCTCTGGGAATGGCAATCCGGAAGATGTGACAGCGATGTCACAATCGGGCAGGAATCAAGAACTGTATTGCAGGGCCATCGCCCGCGCGATCGAGGCGATGCGCTCGCACAGGGCCGCAGGTTCCAGAACCTTGGCATGACTGCCCCAGCCGAGAATCCAGTTTTCAAGATCCGGCGCCAGGCCGACCTCGAGGGTCAATACCGCACCGCCGCCGGGAGCGGGCTTCAATCGCTGGGAGGGGTGCCAAACGCGTTCCGCGGCCAAACGGGCGGCAAAAGGATCGAGGCGGATGACCACGCGCTCGGGCTTGGGGGTTTCGAAAGCGGAGAAACTCGAGGCCATCATCCCTTCGATCGAAAAACTCTCCGGACGCCGGAAAAATTGTTTGAGGATTTTCGGGTTGGAAAGGCGGGTGAGGGCGAACGTGCGGGTCTTGGCCCGCACGAGGTCGTGGCCGATGAGATACCATTGGTTGTCGATACAGCCGAGATGGAAGGGCTCGATGCGCCGGCGCTCGGACTTTTTTCCTTTCAGTTTGAAATAGTCGAATTCCACGACGTGGCTGGTGGACACGGCTTGGGCCAGGGTGTCGAACGTGCGGAGTTCCTGCAGGGCGAGGCCGACCGGGCGGAATGAAATGGCGGACTGAAGGTCTTGAATCGAAAATTGACCCGACTCGTGCAGGCCCGAGGACATTTTTTGAAGTGCCGAGCGCAGCGGTTTTTCAAAATCCGTGCCCTTGTAGGGTTCCAGCGCCTTTTGGGCTACCAGGAGGGCAACCAACTCCCCCTCGGTGACGGTGATGCGTGGAAAGTGGTTCACCTCGCCGGTGTAGGCGAATCCCCGGTGGAGCGCGTTGTAGGCGATCGGCAGTTGCAGGCGGTCCCGCATGAACTCGATGTCGCGCATGACGGTTTTGTCCGAGACTTCCAACTCGGCGGCGAGTGTGGTGCAGTTCGGGTGTGTGCCGCGCTGGATGAGATCGTGGATGCGCATCATGCGGGCCATCGGCGGGCGGGAGAAGCTCTCGCCGCGCGGGCGGCGGCGTGCGGGCGGCGCGGGCACCAATGCCCGGGAATCGAGGCCGGGAAGGCCTTCGGGCGGTTGCTCCAGCGGTTCGGAGGTCATACCCGCTACATACAGCGCCGGAGGGTTTCGGCAAAGCGCTAAGAATGCGCCTTCAATCCGCTCCGGGGCTGAATTTTTTTGCCAGATGGGCGATAACCTTGTCGGTGCCTTCCGAGATTTCGGCGCTCACGGGGATCGTTTTGAGCTTGGGGAAGCGGCTTTTGAAGGTCTTCAGGCGCAACTCCGCATCGGGCAGATCCATTTTGTTGGCGACGATGCAAGCGGGCTTTGCCGCGAGGGTGGGATCGTAAAGCCGGAGTTCCTTGCGCAGGGATTGATAGTCGTCGATGGGTTCGCGGCCCTCCGAGGCTCCCATGTCCAGAACATAAAAAAGCGTTTTGCATCGGACGATGTGGCGAAGGAACTCGTGTCCCAGGCCGCGGTTTTCGTGGGCTCCCTCGATCAGGCCGGGGATATCGGCCACGGTGGCCCTCCCGTAGCCCGGGAGATCAACCACCCCGACCATCGGGTGGAGTGTGGTGAAGGGATACGATGCCGTCTTCGGACGGGCGGCGGAGATCGCGCGGAGAAGGGTGGATTTTCCCGCGTTGGGATAACCCACAAGCCCCACATCCGCGATGGTGCGGAGTTCCATGACAAACCAGCCCTCCTCGCCGGGGTAGCCTTTGGTGAACTGTCGGGGAACGCGGTTGGTGGAGGATTTGAAATGCGTGTTGCCTTTGCCGCCGTCTCCCCCTTTGCAGAGGAGGAATTTCTGACCCGGTTCGGAGAGGTCCGCGATGGGTTCGGCCTCGACCTCGTCCTGGGAGCTTGCCCCGGCGCGGTGGATGACGGTGCCGATCGGAACGCGGACGGTGGTGTCCTCGGCGCTGCGGCCGTGTTTGTCCTTTCCCTTGCCGTGGGCGCCCCGCTTCGAGCGGATGAGAGGTTCGAAAAACAGGGCCACGAGACTGGCGACATCGTGGTCGGCCACCAGAATGATATCTCCACCCTTCCCGCCGTCGCCGCCATCGGGGCCTCCCCGCGGAATGAATTTTTCCCGGCGGAAGCTGCAACACCCGTTGCCACCATCGCCAGCTTTGGCATGGATGCGGATTTCATCGACGAATTTCATGACGGCAACCTTGCCGATGTGTGGCGGCAAGTCGATGGCAATTGCCCCGGGGGCTATTCTGGAAGAACGGGGTCGAGAGTGGAAAAATCGGGAGCCGGCTCCTGCTCTTGAGGGGCCGAGTCCTGCCCTGGTGGCGGGGGATTGAAAGCTGCGGGCGCGAACCGGAGGTGCAAAAGCGTATTGCGTGCCTGCACGGGGCGCCCCGTGTCCCCCTCGGGACGCACCAAGCGGACGACGATGGAATTGGGCCCCTCCTTGAGAAACCGCGCGGGCAGAAACAAAGATCCCTTGCGCCAACCGGCCAGATGCAACCGTCCATTCCAGTCGGTTACGATCGAAGGGTCGTCGAGCGCAAACGGCGCAAAGGCCAGATGTCCGATGCCTTGGCCATTCACATCGACCTCCACCGTGGCCTCGGGATTCAATCCGAGGAGTTCACTGTGAAGATATGCCCCCTCCACGGATCCGCTGATCGGCACTTCAAATTCGAGCTCCTCATCGAGCGGTTGGGGGTCGGGCGCCAGTTCGGCTTCAACGATGGATCCGTCGCGCAAGTCTCCGCCAAGCGGGATGGGGGCGGTTCCATTCACTTCACGATCCTCGAAAACCTGCAACAGCGGATCGATCAAGGAAGGGGCCCGGCGGTCTCCGATCGCCACTGTGGCGGCATCCCGGGCGGGGCGGACGGCCACGCTGAGGAGGGAGCTTGGCGAGTGGCGGGCTCTTACAAGCAACGTGCCTCCAGCATCCGTGAGGGCTTGAGGAACGAGAAGGGTGCGGGAGTTCAAACCGCAGGCGACTCCCGGGGTGGCCAAAGATTCCGAAATGACCGACTCGGCGGATGTCACGGCATCCCTCCAATGAACCACCGGGCCGCCATCTCCGGAATCGTCGAAGACGATGGTCACGACGTAGTGGGTCACGGCGGGTTGGCGCCAGCGGGGCTCGACCGGAATCTCCAACCAACCCTCCGCTGTATTCACAATCGCCGGCCTTTCCATCCAAGCGGGGAGGGGACTGAGACGCAACTCCGGCTGGAGGGCTGCAAGAAAAGGATCGAACGTTCCCCCGCCGGGAATGGAATGCTCCACGGGGGTTGCAAGACAGATGTTCCAAGGAAGGAGAGCCAGCAGCGAGAACAGCGAGCAAACGCGGAAAAAAGCCCTCACGGCAACCCGAACCGCCGCCGCGCAGGCGGAATCGGTTGGAAGGTTGCAGGGTCTCATTTTCAAAACCCTTTCCAGAGAGGTCTCCCGTGTCAATGCCACTCGCATTCCCGCACCTGCAGGGCGATGGGTTTGACAATCCTTCGGCGCTCCTCCACCCTGCGCGGCCTATGGCACTTTCCACAGGCACCCAAGCACCCGCTTTCACCCTCAAATCCTTTCAAGCCGATGCGCTCGCCGACGTTTCCCTCACCGCAGGGGAGTCCCAGAAAAACACCGTTCTTTTGTTTTTCCCTTTGGCGTTCACCGGCGTTTGCACTCAGGAACTTTGCGACGTCACGGCGGGATTGTCCGCCTACGAGGCATTGAATGCCCGCGTGATCGGCATCAGCGTTGACAGTCCGTTTGCGCAGGCTGCTTGGGCGAAGCAGGAGAAGATCGGCATCACTCTAGCAAGTGATCTGAACAAGGAGGTCGCCAAGGCCTATGGTGTGTTGTTGCCTGACTTGATCGGATTGGGGGCGACATCCGCGCGCGCGGCCTTCGTGATCGACCGCCAAGGAGTCATTCGCCACAGCGAACAGACTGCCACTCCAAAGGACCTGCCCGATTTCGAAAAAATCCGCAGCGTTCTGGCTTCGCTCTAAGCACGGTTTACTTCGCGGCGGGCGGCGCTTCCGGCGCCACCGCGCCCGGTTTGATCTTGGCGGCTTGCTCCTCGCTCCATTTCAGGAAGGCCTGGCGGGTGGCACGGTATTCATAGCGCATGGTCATGGCCTGGCGCCGGTAGAGGTCTGCCTGGGCGAAATCCTCGCGGGCCTCGAATTCCCGAATCAGCGCGTCAATTTCCTGAAAGGATCCATCCAATTCCGCAAGCGTCGCATGGGTGGGGTTTTTCTGAAACGAATCAAGGTCGGTGCGGATTTTTTGGACCAATCCGGCCGGGCGGTCGCACGAAACCATCGCGATGGCTGCCAGCAGGCCGAGAAGACCGGTTCCAAAACGTCGGGAAGGAATTGTCAGGGGATGCCTCACCCCGCTACCTTGCAATAAAATGATGCCTTGCGAAATTCCAAATTTCCTTCCAGCCGGAGGCGCGGTATCCGCCGACGAAACGGCCACACAGGCGCTTGGAGCCTCGCTGGCAGGCCTTCTTCCGGGGCCGGTCTGTATCAGCCTGGAAGGCCCTCTTGGAGCGGGTAAAACCTGTTTTGCGCGGGGGTTCGCGAGGGGGCTCGGTATCGATCCGGCGCTTATATCGAGTCCGAGTTTCACTCTGGTGAACGAATATGCCGCCGTGCCGCTGCCGCTCGCGCACCTCGACCTTTACCGCTTGGAATCCGTGGCGGATCTGGAATCGATCGGATTCGAGGAGTTCCTCTCCGGGTCGCACATCGTGCTGGTCGAGTGGGGGGACAAATTTCCGCAATGCCTGCCAGCAGGCGCGCTGCGTTTGCGTTTCGAACCCTCGGAGGGATGCCACCGCATCGTGTGGGTTCGATGACGACGCTGGTGATCGAGTGTTCGTCCGCGCAAGGATCGTTGGCGTTTTGCTCCGGCGAATCCGTGATCAAGGAAGTCGCGTTTGAGAATCCCCGGGGCCGCGGGTCCGCATTTTTTGCCGCCTTGGCAGAGATTCTTCCCGGTGGCGCTCCCCTGGGGCGTGTTCTGGTCGGCGTGGGTCCGGGAGGATACAATTCGCTTCGCGTCGCCCTCGCCTCGGCATGGGGAATCGCCCGTGCCCGAGGAGCGAGGTTGGAAGGAATTTCTTCAATGCTGGCCTTTCCCAAGCCGGACTACGATGTGATCGGCGACGCGCGCGCCAACCAGATGTTCCACGCTGTCGTGAGAAATGATCGACTGATCGGCGAGGTCGCGCTCCGGTCCGCCCCGGAGATCGCTGTGGCCACGACCGGTGCCCCGTTGATTGTTCATGCCACGGGTGCCGAATCCACTCTTCATCCGCCTTCGGCGGCTGTTTTATTCTCCCGCCGGGATCAACTCTTGGCTCCGGTTCCCGTTTACTTGAAGCCCCCGCATATCACCAAGCCTGTCCCATGAATGCCCATCCTGTCGTTATTCAAAAAATCGGTTCCGAACTCGCGATTGCATGGAGCGACGGAGCCGAGTCGTTTTTGCCGCTGGAAATGCTGCGCCGCCACTGCCCCTGCGCCACCTGTGCGGGAGAACCCGATGTGATGGGGCATGTGCAGGTCCCGAATGGAAAATCCGCAGACCCAAGCTTTGACCTGGTTTCCTGGCAGGTGGTGGGCGGATACGCGATTCAACCGCGTTGGGCGGATGGCCATTCCACGGGGTTGTTCAGCTACGCACTGCTACGCCGGTTGCCGCCCCGGACCTGACTCGGATTTTACAGGTCCGGGGAGCGCCCGGGTTCACATCTGAAAGGTCTTACAAACCCGGACTGCAGTGCATGAGACCGCCGTCGGCGAAAATGGTGGTCGCCGTCAGATAGCTGGCTCCGTCTCCGGCGAGGAAGGCAACGACGCTTGCAACCTCCTCGGGTCGGGCCATGCGGCCGACGGGAATGGCGTCGTCGAGTTTCTTCAACAATGTCGGATCCTGCATGGTGGAGGTGTTGATTGGCGTGGCCACGGCTCCCGGACCGACCGCTGTGACCAGGATATTGTGGGGAGCCAGTTCCAAACCCGCGGTGCGGGTCAGCATCCGCATGCCGCCTTTGGAAAGGCAATAGGCCGTGTTTCCGGGCATCGGCCAGTCCTCGTGCACCGAGGTGATGTTGATGATGCGGCCGCCGCCACCTTGCGCGATGAATTGCTTGGCGGCGAGTTGGGTTCCGAAAAAGGCGCTTTTCAAGTTGATATCGAGGACCCGCTGGTATTGCGACTCGGTCGTGTCGAGGACCGAGGTGCGGGTTTCGACGCCAGCGTTGTTCACCATGATGTCGAGGCGCCCGAAATTCTTCACGGCAGCATCGACAAGTTGCTGCAAATCCGCCACCCGGCTGACATCGGCTTGCACAGTGACAGCGCGGTCGCCGAGCGCGACAACCTCCTTCTGGACGGCTTCCGCGGTCTCGGGATGGACGACGTAGTCGATGACAATGTTGGCTCCCTGTTTGGCGAGTTCGAGAACAATGGCGAGGCCGATGCCGCTGTTTCCGCCGGTGACGATGGCTGTTTTTCCTTTGAGGTTCATTTGTTGTTTTTTTGTTTGGTTGGGTTGATTAATGCGAAATTCGAAATGGGGAATGCGAAAGGGTTGAGGTCAGGCGGCAATTAGCTTTGTGGCAGGAATGACGTTTTTCACGAGTTCCTTGCGCTTTTTGGCGAGGGCACGGAAGTCACAGTCGATCTGGATTCCGTGCCAAAAGTTTTCGGATTGCCCGAAGAATGCTCCGAAGCGGATCGACATGGCGGGAGTGATCGAACGGCGGCCGAGGACGATTTCATTGATGGCGCGGGGCGGAATGCCGAGCGCGCGGGCCATGGCATTCTGCGAGATGCCCATCGGGAGAAGGTAGTCCTCGAGAAGAATTTCACCTGGAGTAATTGGAGTTTTCATAGCGCTATAATGTATGGCGTTATACGGCAGCGTCAATGATAGTCCGCGATACGGACTTGGGCGGGGCCTTGTGGAGTCCAGCAAAACACTATGCGCCACTGGTCATTGACACGAATCGAGTGGAACCCGCTGAGATCACCCTTGAGTGCTTCCAGCCTATTTCCCGGAGGAACTGCGAGATCCTCAAGTCGTGAAGCCCGGTTCATTTGAATCAGCTTCCTGATGGCGACCCTGGCGATGAATGCGAATCTTCGGTTGGATTCGTTTTCAAAAAGCTCGCGTGTGTCTGCATCGGAAAAATCCTGAATCATTCTGGGGGCTTACACCGACGCGGGATTTTGGGTCCGGGAGGCGGTGTGGATTTGGCGTGCCATTTTGGCGACGAGGGCGGTCCAGCCGGTTTGGTGGCTCGCTCCGACGCCGGCACCGTTGTCGCCATTGAAATATTCGTTGAATTGAAGGAGGTCGCGCCAGTGGGGGTCGTTGTGGAAAATGTCCACTCCGCCTTGGAACGGACGGCGGCCGTCCTTGTCCGGCGTGAAGATGGCGACGAGACGTTTCTCAAGCTCCAGCGAGACTTCCCAAAGGCTCATCTCGACGCCGCTGCCGGTGGGGAATTCGACCTTGAACGAGTCGCCGAAGAAGAAGCCGAATTTTTGGAGCGATTCGATGATCAGGAAGTTCATCGGCATCCAGACGGGGCCGCGCCAGTTCGAGTTTCCTCCGAACATCGCCACCGGGCTGTCGGCGGGGCTGTAGGCGAGGGTTTCGGTTTTTTGCCCCTCAGTGAATGTGTAGGGGTGGGCTTCGTAAACTTTCGAGAGCGCGCGGATGCCGTGAGGCGAGAGGAATTCGGACTCGTCGAAGAGGCGTTCGCAAATGCGGCGCAGACGGTCTGGCGGAACCAGTGAAACGAGGCGGCGGCCATCGATCACGCTCGTGAGGTGGTCGAGGTTCTTGAGGAGATGCGGGCGGTTTTTTTGGAACCACTCGTAGCGCTTCCTCAAGAGCGGGAATTTCATCGCCGTGTCGTGATCGAAGCTCTCGACAGCAAAAATCGGCGTGAGTCCCGCAACGGAGCGGGTTTTCAGGTGGGCCGAGGAACCATCCGGGCGGCGGAGCACATCATAGTAGAAGCCGTCCTCATCGTCCCAGAGCGAGAAGCCGCCGGAGCCGGGGGCGTTGATGGCTGCGGCGAGGTAGATGAAATCATTGAGGAACTTGTCGGCGATGTCCTCGTATTCCGGCGAGTCTTTCGCGAGTTCGATCGCGATGTTGAGCATGCTCAGGCAGAACTGGGCCATCCACGCCGTGCCGTCGCTTTGCGCAATGCGGGAACCGTCGGGAAGCGGGTAGCGTCGGTCGAAAACCCCGATGTTGTCGAGCCCGAGAAACCCGCCCTCGAACACATTGTCACCGGTCTGGTCCACGCGGTTTGCCCACCAACTGTAGCTGAGCAGGAGCTTGTTGAAGGCCTTCTTGAGGTAGGCGGTGTCGCCCTTGCCGGTCATCCCGCGCTCGATCGAATAAATCCGCCACGCCGCCCAGCCGCCAATCGGAGGGTTGGCATCCGAGAGGGCCCATTCGTAGGCGGGTTGCTGGGCGCTCGGAGATGTGTAGCGCTCGCCTTGAAGCAGCATGTTTTGGCGTTTCGCCGTGGTGGGATCGGACAACGCGAAAGCGATGGATTGGAACATCAAATCCCACGCGCAGAAGTAGGGATACTCCCACGAGTCCGGCATCGAAATGACATCGTTCGCATAGAGTTCACGCCAGAAAACATTGCGGCCCTTCAACCGCTCGGCGGGCGGCTTGGGCATGGTGGGATCGCCCTCCAGCCAGCGTGTGACCGGATAGCAGTAGAATTTCTTGCACCAATAAAGCCCCGCCAGCGCGCTCCGCATGACGAGCATGAGATCGGGCGCAATCCCGGGATTGAACTCGGCCAACCTCATCAAATGCTCGTCCTCGCGTTGTTTCACAAGCGCATCGAAGGGCGCGCCAAACGGCTCGGGCTTCGGTGGACGACACAGGCGCAGGCGGATCGTCCATTCCTCACCGGGTTGCAGCGTGTGGCGGTAAACCGCGGCGGCTTTCGTGCCGATTTTGGCGGAGTTGATGGCATCCGCACGGCCCTCGACGATATAGTCGTGGAAGGCATCCTTCACATGCGCGGCCTTGTTTGGAGCGTTGTAAAGGCAGCGGATGTTGGTTTCATTTTCGGTGAAAATCCACTCCGCTCCGGCGTCGGCGTAGAGATGGTATTCCGGCAGATCGCCGCAATTTGCGACCACCGCCTGACCGCCCGGCAGCAGGTGCATTTCGGGTTTGTTTTCCACCGCCTCGTCCCACCCCCAGGTGTTGCGGAACCACAGGGTCGGCAGCACGGTCAGCGGCGCGGCTTCGTGCCCGCGATTGATAATACGAAGGCGGATGGCGATGTCGTCGGGTGAGGCTTTGGCGTATTCGACGAAGATGTCGAAGTAGCGGCTGCCGTCGAAAACCCCGGTGTCCACCAGTTCGTATTCCGGCTCCAGACGCGAGCGGCGGGCATTTTCCTCGATCAGCTTGCTGTAGGGAAACTCGGCCTGCGGGTATTTGTAGAGGCCGCGCATGAACGAGTGGGTGGGGGTGTTGTCGATGTGGTAGAAGTAGTCCTTGATGTCCTCGCCGTGGTTGCCCTGCGGGTTTGAGAGCCCGAACGCACGCTCCTTGAGGATCGGATCCTTGCCGTTCCAGAACGCCGGCGCGAAGCACAGCAGACCGCGATTGTCGGAAATTCCAAGCAAACCGTCCTCGCCCCAACGATAGGTCCGCGAGCGGGCGTGGTCGTGCGGAAACGAGGTCCAGGCATCGCCATCGGCCGAGTAATCCTCGCGCACCGTTCCCCACTGGCGGTCGCTCAGGTAGGATCCCCACAGGTTCCAATCCTCGGTTCCTGCATCGCGGGCGGCCATTCGGAGGCACTCGGGGTTGTCGCTCATTGCGACTTCATGGGGGCTGAGGTTCATTTTGTCAATCGCCGCCAGGCGACATCTTTCTCCTGCGTATCCAATGTTTCCCCCCGCTTCGGCGGCGGCGGTTCGCCCCGCAATTCGAGGATGCGAAGAATGGTTTCCTCAATGAGGTTGTTCGGACAACTGGCCCCGGCCGTGATACCGATCGACAATGGAATGTCCCTTCGCAGCCATCCGGAGGAGGCAATCTCGGATTTTGAGTGGATGTCGTAGTGGAGGATTTCTTGGGCGGAAAGAAGGCACGTTGCATTCCGGATAAACCAGGTCGAAACAACCGAAGAGCCGATTTCCACCAGATGCGTGGTGTTCGAGCTGTTGTAGCCCCCCACCACAAGGAGGAGATCGGGTGGCGACTCCAGAAGGTTGAACAAAGCGTCCTGCCGGTCCTGGGTCGCTCCGCAGATGGTGTCGAAAAAGCGGAAGTGCCCGTTCTCGCCTCCATCGCGCTGCAACACCGCATTCCGTAAGAGCTGTTGGATGGCCTCGGTCTCGCTACGAAGCATTGTGGTTTGGTTGGCCACTCCGATGCGCTGCAAATGGCGCAACGGGTCGAATCCTGCGCTGGTCTTGCCGCGAAAGGTCTCAAGAAAAGCCCGGGGATCGCCTCCGCAGCGAAGGAAGTCTGCCACGATTTCCGCCTCCCGCAGGTCGAGAACCACGAGAAAATGCCCGTTGCCCGCGGTGCCGAGTGCCCGAGAGGCGGTGGCCTGCGTTTCCTCGTGGGTGGCCTTGCCGTGGATGATCGAGGTGACACCCTCGCTGGCGTTTTGGCGCACGCGTTTCCAGACGCTCATCACATCGCCGCAGGTGGTGTCGACCAGCGAGCAACCCCGGGCCTTGATCGCCTCGACCACCTGCACCTCCGCCCCGAAGGCGGGAATCACCACGACATCGTCGGGGCCGAGGCCTTCGAGATCGGCATCCGAGCTGTGAACGGCCAGGTAGCGGATTCCAAGCTCCCGCATTTGCGCATTGACATCGGGGTTGTGAATGATCTCGCCGAGCAGGAATATCCGGCGTCCGGAAAAGACCTTGGCAGCGGCGTATGCCAGATCGATGGCACGCTCGACTCCGTAGCAAAACCCGAATTCCCGGGCGAGTCGAATGGTCGTCCGGCCGACTGTGAGAGTGCCGCCGGCCTCCTTGATCGAGTCCACCAGCGGGCTTTGGTAATGGTGCTCCACCTGGGCCTGGACGTGGGCCATCACCTCCGGGGTGCGGAGATTGACACGGGCGGGGGCGCTCATGTCAGTAGAGTTCCACCGGCGAGCGCTTGCCGTCTTCCGGACTCCGCTCGGCGGCCCGCTCGGCACCGAGAACATCGACCCTCAAGGCCTGGATTTCCGCGTCGATAGCCTTGAAGGCCTCGATGGAGAAGGGATTCGGCGGGGCCAGACGGGATTTGAACCGGGCAACGTTGGCCAGAGGTTCGTCGAGGGAGCTCCCCATGCCATCGATCGCCCGGAGGGCGGCCGAGGCCATTTCGATGCGGTGGCAAATCATTAAAAAATCGTTTCCCGCCGAGATGCCGAGTCGCATGGTTTCATCGAAGCCGTAGTGGTTCAGGATGGCCCCCATGTCGAGGTCATCGGTCATCACGAGGCCCTCGAACCCCATGTCGGCCCGCAGAAGTTCGCGGATCAAAACCGGCGACAGCGAAGCAGGGCGGTTCACCGGATCAAGTCCCGACACCGCGATATGGCCGATCATCATGCTGTCGACGGAGCGGGCGAAGCTGCGGAAAACAGCGAGTTCCTGGGATTCCATGAGTTCACGCGAGCGTTCGATGCGGGGGAGTTCATGGTGGGGGTCCAGGCCGGCGGATGCGTAGCCGGGAAAGTGCTTCCCGCAGCTGAGCACGCCGGTGGCCCGGAGGGCGTCGTTGAACAATCCTGCCTTGTGAACCACCTCCGCAACCGAGTTGCCATAGCAGCGGCCGCGCAGAGAATTGTCGGCCTCGTCGTCGAATGACAGGTCAAGCACCGGACAGAGGTCCAGGTTGAATCCAAAGACGCGCAAAACATCACCGGTGAGCTGGCCGTGGCGCGCGATGAGGGCGTCGTTGTTTTTCTCTTTCAACTGCTGGGCGTTCGGCGGTTCGCTGCCGATCAACTTCAGACGCGATACGCGTCCTCCCTCCTGGTCGATGGTGATGACCGGTTCGAAGGCGCTCAAATCGCGAAGATCATCGATCAATCGCCGCAGTTGAACCGGTGATTGGATGTTCCTCCCGAAAAGAATGAATCCACCAGGCTGGATTTGGCGGAATTTCGCGGCCGTGGCGGTATCGAGTTCGGGGCCGGGCACGCCCACGAGGAGAAGTTGACCGGGATTTTGAGATGGCATCCCATCGGGAAAACCAGATTTCATGTGTTCTGTCGAATGATTCCCAACCGCAAGTTCGGCCTCTTCGGGGGCAGTTTCGATCCCGTGCACCACGGCCATCTCATCCTGGCCCGTGAGGCGCTTGAACAATTGGGACTCGAGCGCATCCTCTTTATTCCTGCCAATATCTCGCCGCACAAAACCGGATCTCCGCCCGCGCCTCCCGCCCTGCGGGTTGCCATGCTGAAGGCGGCCATCGATGGGAATGCGGCTTTTTCCATCGAGACCTGCGAACTCGAGCGCGAGGGGCCATCCTATGCCATCGACACGGTGCGCCACCTGGCTGCGAAGCATGCCGGCGTCGATTGGACTTTTTTGATCGGCGGGGACAATGTGGCGGCCCTCGACACTTGGAAGGAAATCGACGCCTTGCGCGGAATGGTGGAGTTTGCGGTTTTTACGGGGCGTCACCCTGCGGGAGAGACGGGTGGTTGGCCCCGCATCGACCGGCGCATTGATCTTTCCTCCTCGGAAATCCGGAATCGCATTGCACGCGGCTTGCCGGTGCGCTACTTCGTGCCCGATGCCGTGGACCGCCTGATTGCGGAACACCGCCTTTATCTCCATGACCGACTCTGAAAAACTGGCCCGTGTGTGCGCGGTCGCCGCCGCCGACAAAAAGGCTGACGACTTGCTTCTGCTGGACATGCGCGGCATTTCTGACTTCACCGATTTCTTTCTGATTTGCAGCGCCACGTCCGAGCCCCAGCTCAAAGCCATCTCTTCCGCGATTCGCGAGCGCGCCCGCGAGGAATGCTCCGAGAAGCCACTCTCGGCTGACGGATTCCCGGTGAGCCAATGGATCGTGATCGATTTTGGAGGTGTGATCTGCCACCTTTTCCATGAGTCGAAGCGCGCATTCTACGATTTGGAATCCCTGTGGAGCGACGCTCCCCGCATCGCCCTGGAGGGTTGAACTGTGGACGGCGTCGAGGATGTCGAGGTCGAGTGCCCTTACTGTGGGGAGATTTTCGGGACCCTTTCGGACACCTGCTATGGCTCCATCGACACGGTTGAGGACTGCAGTGTCTGCTGTCGCCCGATCCGCATTCGAATGACATTTTCCGGTGGAGAGCTCGTTTCCATCGACGCCCAGCCCGCCTGACAGCCCATGACCGCCTTCCTGCGCGACACCCCGGGGACTCCGGCCTCCAAAGTGGCAAAGGTGTGTGTCATCGCCGTCCTTGTGCTGGCCTACTCGGGAGTGTGCGTGTTGGCACTGACGGGCACCACAGCGAACTGGGCCACGGTTTGGAGCTATCGTGCCACCTTCTGGAATGGATGGTTGGCCACCATGGGAATCTCTTTGGCGGCGCTGGCGGGCAGCCTTCTGATCGGCGGCCTGGCGGCGCTTGCCCGGCGTTCGGACTTTTTGCCGTTAAGATATTCGGCGATCGCTTACATCGAGTCGGTGCGGGGGTTGCCGCTGGTGGTGTTGGTGCTTTTTGGTTTTTATGGCGTGGCCAATGCCATCGGGTGGCATGACCGGGTCGCGGTGGGCATTTTGGTCTTGTCCTTGTTCAGCGGGGCCTACATTGCGGAGATGATCCGTGCGGGCATTGACAGCGTCGGGCGGAGCCAATGGGACAGCGCCGACGCGATTGGATTGAGCCCTTGGCAGACGTATTGCTACGTGGTTTTGCCTCAAGTCGCGCGACAAATCCTCCCCCCGCTGGCGGGGCAATTCTCCTCGCTGATCAAGGATTCCTCGCTTCTTTACATCATCGGTATCCACGAATTGACCTTCGCTGCCAGCCAAGTGAATTCCGCCACCTACAGCACGTTCGAGTCTTTCGTTCCGCTTGGTGTGTGCTACCTTTTCCTTACCTTGCCGATTTCCCTGTGGTCGAAACATCTCGAATCCCGATTGCGCTATGAGACGTGAGTGCGCCTGCCTGCTTGCGGCCGGATTCCTGGCTGGTTGCGGCACGGTCGAGGAATTCGACAAAAATGCCCCTCCGGGCTACGTGACTGTCCGTCGCGTCGAGTTTTTCACCCGGGGTCCGGCACAATCCTCGCCACCTGAAAAACTCGCACCGGAAACCCGCTTGAATGTGCTCGCGAAAGATTCGGGATATGCGTTTGTTCGATTGATCGACAACCGCACGGGCTACATTCCCTTTGAGGATTTAAAGCCTCTTCCCCCCGAGGAGCCGGAGATTCCTTTCGACCCGGTGATGGTTGAGGAAATCGTCGAAGTGCCGCTGCCGAACTTTGGAATGCTCCCGGAGGAGGTGCCCTCCGCGATTCAAAGCCTGTGAAAATCGAGCTGGCCAATGTCTCCCGGTCATTCGGTTGCCACCGGGTGTTGAACAATGTGACAGCCACCTTGGAATTCCCCCACACACTGGCCTGGATCGGCCCCTCGGGGGGGGGGAAATCCACCCTGCTGCGCCTGTTGGCCTCACTGGATGTTCCCGATTCCGGTGAGATCCGATGCAACGGCCAAGTGCTGCCGCGCGAGGCGGAGGCCCGCCGTCTTCAACGCACCCGCGTGGGGATCGTTTTTCAAGCCTTCAACTTGTTTCCGCATCTGAGCGCCCTGGAAAACACCATTCTTCCGCTGCAGCATGTGCATGGGGTGCCCCGTGCGGAATCCCTTGAGCGGGCGGCGGCTATTCTCCGGCGCTTCCAACTCGAGTCCCACTCGCACAAGAAGCCGGCGGCTCTGAGCGGGGGGCAGCGCCAGCGGGTGGCCATCGCGCGCTCGCTCGTAACCTCCCCCGATCTTTTGCTTATGGACGAGCCAACCTCCGCGCTCGATCCCGAGATGACCGCCGAGGTTTTGGATGTCGTCGCCGAGCTCCGCCAAAGCGGCGCACCGATTGTGCTGGTGACCCATGAAATGGGCTTCGCCCGCCGGTCCGCGGACCTCGTCGCCTTCGTGGCGGGCGGCGGCATCGGAGAATCGGGGCCGGCGGAGACCTTCTTCGAATTTCCGCAAACGGACATCTGCCGGCGGTTTCTTGGACGTGTTTTAAAATATTGAACGGCGCGCCATTCAACGGGGCGGACACACCGCACCAATCCCCCCAACCGTTTTCAGAAGTCGCCCGATCTCATCAAAAATCGTGTTGGCCAGCACCTCGGCGGGAAGCGAGGCGTCCAGCAGGCGAACACGCCGGGGGTCCCGGGCGGCGACCTCCAGATAGCCCGCGCGCACGTCCTCAAAAAAGGCAAGTGATTCACGCTCGATCCGGTCCGGAGTGCGTCCGGATGTCCTTAGACGCTCGAATGCCACGCCCGGGGCAAGGTCCAACAAAAAGGTGGCATCGGGGAGACAGTCACCGACGGCGAAGGCATTGATTGCAGCGGTGGCATCGGCGGGAATTCGCCGCGCAACACCCTGATAGACGGTGGTGGAATCCAGAAAGCGGTCGCAGACCACCACCCGGCCGGACTCGAGGGCGGGCTGGATTTTCTCCCGCACCAACTGTGCGCGGCTGGCGGCGAAAAGGAGAAGTTCCGCCTCGGGAGTGATCAATTCACCTTCGGGCGCGTGCTGGAGAAGATGGCGGATCGACTCGCCGGCCGAGGTTCCACCGGGTTCCCTCAAGCAAAGGGGTTCGTGCCCCTCGGAGCGCAACCGTTCCGCCAACAGCGTGATCTGCGTGGATTTGCCGCACGCCTCGGCTCCTTCGAATGTGATGAAAAGTCCCCGTTGTTTCATGGATGGAAAGTGATTTGTTATGGAGCAATCTTGGACTAATCAAAGCAGGAATGAACTACTGGCTCGTGAAACAGGAACCCGCCGCCTATCCGTGGGGGCAGTTTGTCAAGGACGGTCGCACCGCATGGACCGGGGTTCGGAACTTCCAAGCCCGCAACCACCTTCGCTCGATGGCACCGGGCGACAAGGTGCTTTACTACCACAGTGTCACCGGCAAGGCGGTGGTCGGAATCGCCCGTGTGGAAAAAGCCGCTTACGCCGATCCGACAGCCTCTGAGGGCGATTGGTCCTGTGTCGACCTGGTTCCGATCGAGGCGCTGCGCCGTCCGGTTTCCCTGGAGGAAATCAAAATCCTCCCGGGGCTCGAGAAGATCGGTCTTCTGCGACAGTCGCGTTTGAGCGTCATGCCACTGGATGGGCGGGAGTTCGAAACCATTGTGGCGGCATCCCGCCGGGAGACCGCCACTCCGTGACGGTCGAGCGTCACTTCGGAGTGGCCGTGGCGTTCTCCCCGCGCTTCCGGGCTGTCGTTTGCGAGGCCGACCGGATTGCACGGCGATTCGGGGCGAGACTGAGTGTTCTGCATGCCGGCGAGCGCTCGGATGAAAAAGTGGCGCATTTTCGCGACACCTTTGCCGCCCTTGGGCGCGAGGAGGTCGATATTTATTGGTGTGACGGGCCGAGTGCTTCGGAAGCCCTCATTGATGCGGCTGGTAGCGAGTATTTCGACCTTTTCATCGCGGGAACGATCGCTCGTCCGGAAGATGTGAGGAATTTCACAGGATCGATCGTGAGGGATTTGGTGGCGCGAACGCCCTGCGATCTGTTGTTGATTCCCGATCCGCAGGAATCGCTCAAGGACGAGACAACCGCGTGCCTGCTGGTCGAGGCCCATGCCCCGCGCTGGAGGGCGGCCATGGAGGCGTTAAGAGCATTGCGCCCGAGCCGCATTGAGGTGATCGCGGCGGACAGTCCCTTTGCGGCCGCGCGTGCCGCGGCGGGCGGCGCCCCCCTCGTTGAGGGTTCGCTTGATCAAATTGCGGAGGAACTGCAAGACGTCACCGGGGAGATCGACATCCGCCGTATCCGATCCAACACTGGCTTTGTGATTTGTGATGTGGTGCAGGACGCCTCTCCAGACTTCCTGCTGGTGGAATCCGAGTGGAAAGGCCGTCACCGGGTGCTTCCTCCACATCTGGGCTGGCTTGAGCAGGTTGTTCCCTGCCGGTTGTTTCTCTTCGGCAAGCCGCCGCGCGAAGTCACGGCGTGCGCGGTGGCCACCCGGCCGCAATGAGTCCCTGGGATCCCGTGCCTCAAGGAGCGGTCGGTGCTTTTTGAAAGTGCGCCGCATACATCTCAAACGCGTTGAGAGGAAACGGACGACAACCAGTCGCTTTCGTGCGAACATCACGGGAGCGACACTCGAGAGACGGGATTGGTCCTCGTCATGAGGGTAGCTCGATATTGTTGATTTAAAGACGCGATTTCAAGGGATGAAAAGCCCAGTGCAGGCCGCGCTTTGCAGGGCGATTTCGCCGATTTCCTTGGATTGAATCAGGTAGAGGCCGCCGTAGAGCGAATTTGACTGGATACGGAAAACCTCGAGCACCGGATACGGGTGTGGAGCCCCCGAGCCATCCGAGTTGAAGGCTCTCAAGCGGTAAAGAAACCTTCCGCAGGGGCTGACTTCGATGTCGAGGGAGCCCGGGCCCGCTGTCGCAGGCGTGTCGTTTTTATAGGTCAGCGCGCCGCCCCGGAATACTTGGACTTGAGAAAGGGTGGTGGGCTCGAAATTCGAAGTCCAGAGCGTTCTTCCCGAGCGTGACGTGGTCACCCAGCAAGGATCGACGGCCGTGGAGATGATGGCGCTGGAAATTTCAAACAAACGGTTGGCAGCGTTGCTTTGAAAGGAAATCACGGATGAGGAAACCCCTTTGATAAGGGCAACGGCCCCACCGCTTGGAAGCAAAGGCATGGGACTGCCACCGACCGGTGATCCATCCAAAACCAGACGGTCTCTGGTTTCCGAGAGGCCGCCGTCACGACGAAGTTTGTAGGAATCGAGGGTGTTTCCCTCGGTGCACAGAACAAAAACCCGCTGTCCGTTCCGGCTGAAAAAAACGTCCGACGGGGACTCTCCGGCAGTGTAGGTCGTGGCATTGCCTGCAATGTAGGGAACGCCGATCGTGGTGACGCCGAATCCTTGAACCGATCCAGCAAGGCTTTCGGAAGTGACGCCTTGGTTTGCCACGAAAAGTCGACGTCCCGAAAGGGCGATGCTGACGGGCCGTCGTCCTCCGCTCGGAGTGGTTGTCAACAGGTCCAACAATCCATTGCGCCGGATGGCGAAGGTCGTGAAGGTGTCGCTGCCCGGGTTGACAACATAAAGGTGCCGCTTGGTGCCCGCGATGGCGTGGGCTTGGGCTCCATTCACGGCGGTGGCGCCGTTGCCGCCCGTTGCAAAAAGTGTGTAGTTGCCGAGCAGTCCGGTGACGGGGTTGCGCTCGACTGCCACGATCTGATTTCCGGCGTCGGAGTTGCTGCTGAAATAGATCGAGGCCTTTCCTGCCGGGATCGAGAGAATTGAGGCCACCAAAAGAACCAAATTGCGAAGTCGCATGCTGCAAGTTGAAGCTCTTGCGAACATCCGTCAAGTATCCCTGCGGCGCGGGGGGGCGGCCTTGGCAGCGGAGCATTGCTGCCGGGTGTTATGAGGTGGTGCGGAGGGAAAGGACGAACCGTGTGCCGTCCGTTTGCGATTCATCCCAAATAAGCCGGGCATTCATCGCGGTGGCCAACCTCCGTGCCAATGCAAGCCCCAGTCCTGATCCAGCGCCCGGCTTTTTTGTGGTGTGAAAGGGTTCAAAAAGCGTTGCTCGCAGGGCGGCGGGAATTCCCGGTCCATTGTCTTCGATTTCAATCTCCACATATCCTCCCGCCGGCGGTTGCAAAGTGATCTCGATTTTCCCGGAGTCGCCCAAGGCATCGCGCGCGTTCAGGATCAAATTCAGCATGACTTGCTCGAAAAAACCATCGTCCATCCAGGCCCATAATGGTGCGGGCGGGGTTTTTAAGGATAGGGAGATGCCTGATGGCAACAGGGCTCTCCACGTTGGGCGGAGTTTGAAAACATGGGCTTTGACATCCACCTCCTCGGAAACAGGGCTCACTCCGCGGCCAAGTTGCAGCAACTTGTGGGAAAACCGGGCAGCCCGTGCGCAGGTTCTTTGGATGGTTTTCAATGGATGTCGGGCTTCAGACGACGACTGAACGATCCGATCCAATATGTCGGCCTGAAGGGTGAGCACCGTCAGGGTATTGTTGAATTCGTGAGCCAATCCCGCGGCCAATTCACCCAAAAGCGCCAAGCGCTGGGATTCCTCCGAACGGGTCCTTGCCCTGCGATGCTCGATTTGCAATCGGGCCTGTGCCACAGCACGCCGGATGCTTTCCACCAATCGCGCCGGCCGGTCTTTCAACACGTAGTCCGCCGCCCCCTCGCGCAGGGCACTGACAGCCGCCTCCTCGCCCAACATTCCTGAAAAAATAATGACCGGCATCCCGGGGCGGAGAGCCCGCGTGGTTTCAAGAGCCATGTGACCGTCCCAGCCTTTGATCGAGTAGTCGATGACCACCGCGTCCGGGTGATCCGATGTCAAGGATTCGCGGAACAAGGACTCCGTGTCGACCTGGTGGACTTTGCACTCCGGCCATTCCTTGCCAAGGCGGACCATGAACAACTCGGCATCGGCCGCATCGTCTTCCAAGTGGAGAAGACGGGCTTTCATGCCGGTTGATTGAACCCACACCAAAAGCGGGCCAGTATCTCGACGGCTTCGCGAAAAGCTGCGGGTTCCAGCGGCTTTACCACGTAGGCATTCGCCCCCGCCTCGTAGCTTCTTTGGATATCTTGAGCCAGTGCGGAGGATGTGAATACGACCACCGGCAAGTGGCGGCAACGACGGTTGTTTCGAAGCAACGCAAGAACCTCCAGGCCACCGATGCCCGGCATTTTCAAATCCAGCATGAGCAATCGAGGCAAGGGCCCCGGCCTCCTTTGCCAACCCTGACGGCCCATGACCCGTTCCAGGGCCTCCGCGCCGCAGTCCACCCGCTCGATATTCAGCGGTTCCCCAAGGCTTGAGAGCGCGGAGCCAATCATGGCGGCATCGGCATCGTCGTCTTCGGCCACAAGTATTCGATCAATCGGCATCGTCGCCCTCCACTGGCAGCGCCACATGAAAAGCCGCTCCACCTTGCTCACGGCCCTCAGCCCAGACTCTTCCCCCATGTCGGCGGATAATTCGCTGGACATTGGCCAGACCGATGCCTGTGCCTTCGAACGCATCGTCGTGGGAAAGGCGCTCAAAGACTCCAAAAATCTTGCGTGCAAAGCGGGGGTCGAACCCGATTCCGTTGTCTCGAATCAAAAATCCACACTCGCCCGGGCCGGCCTTCTCGCCCGCGATTTCGATGACAGCCCGCGGTCGCGTCGAGGTGAATTTCACGGCATTGGAGAGAAGGTTCACCAGCGCTTGGCGCATGAGCGAGCGGTCCACCCAAACAACGGGCAGATCATGGATTTCCCAGTTCACCAGTCGATGGCGGGTTTCCTCCTGCAGGTCTTCGATGGCATCCATGACAAGGGTCAGCAAATCCACACGCACGGTGTGCATCTCGGAACGCCCGATTCGGGAAAATGTCAGGAGATCCTCAATTAAGTCAGCCATGCGGCGCGCCGACTGCCGGATCATTCTCAAAGGCCGTTCCACCACATCCCGCCGGCATTCCGGAGCCTCGCCCTCGAGCAGATCGACAAATCCCAGGATATGCCGCAGCGGGGCGCGCAAGTCGTGCGAGACGGAGTAGGTGAACGCCTCCAATTCCCGATTGGCGGCTTCCAGTTCCGCGGTGCGCGCCTGGACCCGTTGCTCCAGATTGTCTTGAATGCGGCGGATCTCAGCCTCCTCGCGGCGGTGGTTGGTGGCATCGCGAAAGTTGCATTGAATGCGGTTCCAAGGACCCTCGTGATACGCATGGCAAAGAATTTCCACCGGCGTTTTTCGCCCGTCCCGGCTTCCCAGCACCGCGTTGCCGGCATGGTGGACCGGGGAGATCTTCAAGCGCTCCCCGACATCACGGAACGTTCCCGCTGTCTCTCGGATTTCGCGTAGCGCATCCCATCCGGAGCCGATCACCAAGCGGCGTGAAAGACCCGACATGAGACAGAACGCGCCATTGGCGTCCAGAATCTCCCCTGTATCGCGGTCACAAATGAGCAATCCGTCCGGAGCGGCTTCAAACATGCGGCGGTGCATGACATCGGCGGGGCGCAAACGCTCCGCAACGCGGGAATCAAGGAGTTCCATCATGTCCGATTTATTCACCCGGCATCCCGCCGTCCTCAATGGGGTGGATTGCCCTCGGCGTTCAAGATCCGCCACCCGCGATGCCCGGCGCGATTGGGACTGCACGATCGAACTGCCTTGAGGCTAATCCACGCTTTAAAAATCCCGAAAGGTCATGGCTCCCGCTGCAGGGGCGAAATCGCCGGGTTTTCCCAACGGGCGCAAGTAGGCGGGCGAATGGTCCCCGCGTGCGGGAACGGGAACCGGGGCCGGACCCACAAAGCCGGGTGGCCGCCGGGGAATTGTGAAGAGGATGTGAATGAGGGAGCCAGCGGTGGATCCCGAACTGCTGCGCTTCACATCCACAATCTGCGCCACCACCTGGATGTCTTGATCGCCCGCTTCGGGGCCCGTGCGTGTTTTCACATCGAGCACCTCAATGGCAAAGACATCGGGAGCCTCGCTCTGAAGGGCCTCGTAGGCCGATGGCGGCAACTCGGCCCGGGTGGCCCACACCGAGCAGAGAATGGCAAGAATGGAAAGCGTGCGTTTCATGACACGGAAATAGAAGCGAGATTTTTCATCAGGACACGGTTCAGGCGGATGCCGGCAAGAAAATTGGCTACGGGAAAGTTCTCATCCGGCGCATGGGCCCGGCAGTCGGGCGAGGCCAATGCCAGAAGCAGGGCGGGGTGCCCGAGAATGCGCTGAAGATCGGTGAGAATGGGAATCGAGCCGCCTTCGCGGGTTAGGGCCGGTTTTTTTCCAAAAACCTCTTCCAGCGCAGCCTGTGCTGCGAGACCGTCGGGTGACCGGGGGTCCAGGAAAAATGCCTCCCCGCTGTGGCCCTCTGTGATCTCGAGCCTGACCCCGCGCGGGCACCGCGCCTCCAAATGCCGCCGTGCCTTGGCAAGGATGTCAGAGGGCTTTTGATTGGCAACCAGGCGGAATGTCAGCTTGAAAAACGCCTCGGCGGGCAACACGGTTTTTGTGCCCTCGCCTTGATAGCCACTCCCGAGTCCGTTGACTTCCGCCGTGGGGCGCGCTCCGATGCGCTCGACAGCCGAGTAACCGGCCTCGCCTGCCAGTTCATGCACGCCGGCCTGGGCGGCGATATCGCTATCTTTGAGCGGCGATGCGGCCGCCGCCTCGCGCTCCCAATCCTCCATCGGTTGGACATCGTTGTAGAATCCGGGAATTGCAACCCGTCCATCCGGATCATGCAAGCTGGCGATCAAACGGGCGGCTGCAGTGGCGGGATTCGCCACCGCGCCTCCGTAAATGCCCGAGTGCAAATCGCGGGCGGGCCCGGTGACCCGCACTTCCATCGCGGCGATGCCCCGGAGGGCATAACTCAAGGTGGGATGCCCGTCCGCTGCCATTCCAGTGTCGGAGATGGCGATGGCATCGCAAGCGAGTTCCTCGCGGTGGGATTCGAGAAACGCAGCCAGGTGGGGGCTGCCGACCTCTTCCTCGCCTTCGATCAGAAACACCACGTTCACCGGCAGAGCGTTTGCCGCCAGTGCCTCCCCGACACCAAGAATGTGGGCGAGTATTTGTCCCTTGTTATCCGTGGCCCCCCGGCCGAACACCCGTCCATCCCGAATCTCCGGCTCGAAGGGTGGCGAAGTCCACTGATCCAAGGGTTCGGCCGGTTGCACGTCATAGTGGCCGTAGATCAGGATCGTGCGCTTCGAGGCATCGCGGGGAGAGCGGGCGAGGACAACCGGGTGTCCGGGCGTCTTTTCGATGCGTGCATCCAATCCTTGGGTTTTCAACAACTGAAACAACCACGAGGCGCAGCGATCCATGTCGCCAGCGTGGCAACTCTGAGCGGACACGCTTGGAATTCCAACAAACTCGAGAAGGTGGTTTAAACGTGGATCATTCATGGAAAATCTATGGATTGTGGTGTCTGTGCGCGCAGCCACTTGATGTAGTGTTTTTCTTTTGCACGAATCCACCGCCCCGCATAGCATTTTCAGCGTTTTCCCATGTATCTGCAATCCTTGGAAATTATCGGCTTCAAGTCGTTCGCCGCAAAAACCGTCTTGAACTTCCACCGTGGGGTTACCGCCATCGTCGGCCCGAACGGGTGCGGGAAGTCGAACGTGTTGGATGCGATCCGCTGGGTTTTGGGCGAGCAATCGGCGAAGGCTCTCCGGGGGGGGGAAATGGCGGATGTCATCTTCAGCGGCACCGACAGCCGTCCGGCACTTGGGATGGCCGAGGTTTCAATGACGTTTTCCGAGTGTGAAAAGGAGCTGGGGGTCGAGTGGAACGAGGTTCGCATCACCCGCCGCGTTTATCGTGACGGGAAAAGCGAGTATTTCCTGAATAAAACACCCTGCCGTTTGCGCGATATCCACCAGCTTTTCATGGATACGGGTGTGGGTCGAAGCGCCTACTCGATCATGGAGCAGGGCAAGATCGACCAGATTCTCAGCAACCGTCCGGAGGACCGGAGGGCCATCTTCGAAGAGGCCGCCGGAATCACCAAATTCAAGGCTCAGAAAAAGGAGGCGCTCCGGAAGCTCGAATACACGGAGTCCAACCTTGTCCGCGTCCAGGACATCATCAAGGAGGTGAAGCGCCAGATCGGATCGCTGCAGCGCCAGGCTGCCAAGGCCCGCCGCTATCAGTCGATCCTGCAGGATCTGCGGGTTTTCGATACCCATCTTTCGCATAAAAATCATGCGGATCTGTCTTCGGAGTTGTCTGCCTTGCGCCATGAACTCCAGTCTGGAGACGAGTCGCGCCAGACCCATGAAGAGGCGATCTCCGCCCGCGAGGCGGAACTCGATCTTCTGCGCGCCCGCTTGCAGGAACTCGAGTCGGAGGCCGGATCGGTGCGCGACGGCATGCAAACACTGCGCAACCGCGTGTTCTCGGCGGAGAACCGAATCGGAACCAACCACGAGCGCAGTGCCGAAGCGACCGTTTTAATCGACCGGCATCGCTTGGACATTACGCAAGCGGAGGAAAAAATCCGCACCCAGGAGGAGCAGATCGTTCAGACCGACTCCCTGCTTCAGGAGATGATCGAGAGTCTTCGCACGCATCAGGAGGTTTTGGACGAACACACGGCCCGCCTGTCCTCGGTGCGGGAGGAACGGATCGCGGCTGAGCGTGAATTGGCCGCCCGGAACTCCGGGGTTTCGGCGCTTGATGCTAGATTGGGGAGTTTGCGCGGTGAGATTTCGAGCGCGACCGGCCGCCGGGAGTCGGGGGAAACACGCTTGCGCCTTTTGCAAAACGAGCGTGACCTGGCCCAGCGGAACGCATCCGAGATTGCCGGACAACTCGACGCTTTGCGCGTTCGTTCGGAGTCCTCCCTGGCGTCCCTTGAGTATGCCCGGTCCGAAACCGCCGCCGCCATGGCGGATCACGAGCAGGCCCAGCAGGAGCGGGTGTCCACGGAAGCGGTTTTAAATGCCGCCGGCAAGGACGTGGCTGCCCTGGAGTCGCGCCTGGAGGTTTTGCGCCAACTCCAAGAGCAAGGCGAGGGATTGGACGAGGGCACCCAGGCTCTTCTCAAGGGATTGGACAATCCCGAATTTTTCCTGAGCGCCATGAGCGGCACCGTGGCTTCCCACATCCAGGTCGAGGAGCGTTTTATTCCCGCAGTGGAGCGGGCTCTTGGAGCGGCTTTGCAAGCGGTTGTTTTCAAGGATGCCGGTGTCGCCGAGGCCGCATTGGCCACGCTGTCCGGTCGCAAACTGGGCAGGGCGACCCTTGTTCCCGCCGACTGGATCGGCGGCGACTCGCCCGCGCAGGTCGAGCCCCCCTTCGGAGTTTTTGGCCGGGCTGCGGATTGCGTCGCCGGAGCGGGCGAGGGGGCATCACTGGCGCGCCGCATCTTGCACGATGTCCTGGTAGTCGAAAATCTCGAGGCCGCCTTCCGGTTCAAATCCTCCCGCCCCGAGTTCGCCTACGCGACACTGGATGGGTGTTTCATTGGTCGGGATGGTCTTGTCCACGGGGGGCAATCGGGAGAGAACGCGGGCCAGTCCACTCTCCAGCGGAAGCTCCGCATTGCCGAGCTGGAGACCGCCCACCGGGAGGCGGTCTCGCAGATCGAGGCTCTCGCTGCGGCCCGGTCTGCTGCGGTTTCGGCCATGGACCAGGCCTCCGACCGTCTGCGCGCCTCCCGCGAGGCGATGCAGGCCGCACAGGTCGAATCGGCCTCCGTGGAAAACGAGCGGCGCGTTGCCGAGCGCCAAGCTGCCGAGATCGAGGCCAAGCGCGCATCGTTCGAACGCGAGGCGCAAAGCATCGAGGAGGGACTTCGCAGCAGCATTGCCGGGTTGGCGGAACTCGAGTCCCGGATTGCCGAGACGTCCGCCCAGCTTGATGATTTGCGGACCTCCCGCAGCGAGGTGGAAACCCGCATCCAAGTGGTCCGGGAAAATGAAAGCGCGGCCACCGAGTCCCTGAACGAGATTCGTGTGCGCGTGGCCACCGAGCGCCAGCAACAAGAAAGCCTGCACCGGCAGCGGGGCCCCATGGCCGCGCGCATTGTCGAATTGAACGAACTCCTGGATGCCCGCCGTGTGGATATTTCAAACTACGAAACCCGGATTGCAACCCTGGCGGCGGAAAATGAATCCCTTCAGCTTTCCATTGCGGAATGGCAGGCCGAGCTGGCCGCCGAGGAATCGCGTCTGGCAGTTGTTCTCTCCCGCCGTTCCGAGGCGGGTGGCGAAGCCGAGGCCGCCGATGCCGCCTTGCGGGCGGCCCGCCATTCACTCTCCACGCTTCAAGACCAGCGCAGCCGCCTCGAAGTCCGCGCCGCACAGCTCGAGATGCGAATGGAAAACATTCGCACCCACGTCGCTCAACGCTATCAACTCGATCTTTCCGGTTTTCAGCCGGACACCTACGCCTTGCTCGTGGCTTTGCGGGATCGTTCGAGCCGCCCAGCCGAGGCGGCTGATGACGAATCTGTGCCTGCCGAGGGGTCTGCTTCAGCGCTTCCCATGCCGGTCGAGGGCGAGGGTATTCCTTGGGGCCGCATCGAGTTGCTTGTGGGTGAACTGACCTCCCGGCTGGATGCCATGGGCTCGGTGAACCTCGATGCCATCCAAGAATACGAGGAACTCGAGCAACGCCACACTTTCCTTGAAAAACAAAATACCGACCTTGTGGCCTCCAAGGCCGAACTCCTTGAGGTGATCGCCCGGATCAACAACACGACGAAAACCCTCTTTGCCGAGACCTTCGAGAAAATCCGCGAGAACTTCCAATTCATGTTCACCGAGTTGTTCGGCGGCGGACGTGCCAACCTCTTGCTCACGGATGATTCCGATCCCCTGGAAAGCGGAATTGACATCATTGCCAAGCCACCCGGCAAACAGTTGCAAAGCGTGACCTTGCTGTCCGGAGGCGAGCGCACCATGACGGCGGTGTCGCTTCTCTTCGCCATCTACATGGTGAAGCCGAGTCCGTTTTGCGTCTTGGACGAAATGGATGCTCCTCTGGATGAGTCCAACATTACCCGGTTTATCAAAATCCTCGACCGGTTTGTGGACCAGAGCCAGTTCGTGACGATCACCCACAACAAACGCACGATCTCCCGCGCCGATGTTCTTTACGGGGTCACGATGGAGGAGCACGGGGTCAGCAAGCTTGTGAGCGTGCGATTCAGCGGAAAATCCCACGACCCCACTCAAGCCACCGACAGCGTGGCCAAGGTCCTTGGAAAATCGGAAAACCTCGCGAGCGAGGACTTGTTCTCCGGAATTCCCGCGTAGGCGGACTCGAACGGGCGTTCCAGTCTCTTGATTTCTTGAAGTGATCCCCTGCGGTTGGCCCGATTTTTATGGCGGACACCCCCCGATCAATGGTCTTTTGATGGGTATGGAAAATGTGCTTATTGTCGGAACGGGGTGTGCCGGATTAACGGCTGCGATTTACACGGCGCGGGCCAATCTTTCACCGCTTGTTTTGGAAGGGCGGATGCCGGGAGGTCAATTGACCACCACGACGCTGGTGGAGAACTTTCCGGGTTTTCCGGATGGCATCGACGGGCCGGATTTGATTCAACGCATGCACCAGCAGGCGGAAAAATTCGGGGCAAGATTCCGCTTCGGGGTGGTCGAGGATTTTCAGCCCGGTGATCCCCATCGCATCCGGGTGGATGGCGAGTGGATCGAGGCCCGCGCGCTCATCGTCGCCAGCGGGGCCTCGCCGCGCTACCTCGGTATTCCCGGCGAAGAGGCCTTGATCGGGCACGGCCTGACATCCTGCGCCACATGCGACGGGGCATTTTACCGCAATGTGCCGGTCTGCGTCGTCGGGGGAGGGGATTCGGCCTGCGAGGAGGCGACTTTTCTCACCCGTTTCGCCTCGAAGGTTTATCTCATTCACCGCAGGGATTCCCTCCGCGCCTCCCGCATCATGGCCGACCGCGCGCTGGCGAATCCCAAAATCGAGCCTGTGTGGAATTCCGCCATCACGGGTTATCTCCGCGATGGGGCGGGCGAGGTTTCCGGCGTGACGATCCGCAACTCGGTCACCGGCACCGAATCGACCCTCGATGTGAAATGCGTCTTTGTGGCAATCGGTCACGAGCCGAATACCGCTGCTTTCCGCCAAGCTCTGGAGACCGATGCGAATGGATACCTGCGCCAGGTCCTCGGAACGGCGACGGCCGTCCCCGGGGTTTTTGCGGCGGGCGATGTCGCGGACCATGTTTATCGCCAGGCCATCACAGCGGCCGGCCAGGGATGTGCCGCCGCCATTGAAGCCGAGCGCTGGCTGGCCGCGCGGAGTTGACCGGGCGTTTTGAAAATCTGCGATCTCACGCAATTCTACTCGCCCGTTGGCGGAGGTGTGCGCCGCTACATCGAGCAGAAAACCGCTTACATCCGCCGCTTCCGCCCGGATTGCTCCCATGTGTTGATTGTCCCCGGCGAGCACACGGCGACAAGCGGGGACGGGATGGTGCGCGTTCACACGATCGCTTCTCCTTTGCTCAATGGCACGGCCCGCTACCGCTTTTTGTCCAAGCTCCACCTGGTGGAGGAGATTCTCGAGCGCGAGCAGCCCGACATCCTGGAATCGGGCGATCCCTACCAAGTTGCTTGGAAAGCCGTCGCCTCAGGCCGTGGCCTCGATTTTCCCGTGGTTGGGTTTTACCATTCCCACTTTCCCGAGGCGGTTTTGCGAACGGTGGAGAAATTTTGCGGACCGATCCTCCGCTCGGTGGCCGAAGAGGTGATCCGCAAATACGTCGTGACGCTTTACAACCATTTCGAGCGAACCTTTGTTCCGAGTCCCGTTCTCGCGCAGTTACTGCGCGGCTGGGGGATCGAAAATGTCACCAGTGTGGATCTCGGGGTGGATGATGAGGTTTTTCGTCCCGATCCGGACGATCGTGCATTGACCCGCGACCGCCTGGGCCTCTCCCGCGGGAAACGTCTCCTGCTCTACGTGGGACGATTGGGACCCGAGAAAAACGTCCATACGCTGTTCCGGGCCTTCCAGATTCTTCACAACGAGTCGCCGGGCGTTTACGAGCTTCTCTGTCTGGGCGACGGCACCCAGCGCGCGGCCTTGGAAAATCTGCGGGATCGAGTGGACGGCGTGCATTGGCATCCTTTTTTTTCCGATCCGCACGAACTCGCCTCCGTCTACCGATGTGCCGACTTGTTTGTTCATCCCGGCGTGCAGGAAACATTTGGTTTGGTGGCCCTCGAGAGCCAGGCGTGTGGAACTCCTGTGGTCGGCATCCGGGGCAGCTACATGGACCGTATTATTTTCTCCGACCAGTCCGATTGGGCGGAGGAAAACTCCCCGTTGGCGCTGGCTGCGGCGATTGGGAGAAAATTTCACTCCGATCCCGCAGTCGATGGAACGGTCGTGAGTCAGATGGCCCGCGGGCGCTATGCGTGGCGGGCGGTTTTCGGGCGCCTCTTCGGTGCCTACGAGGAGGTCATTGACCGCTACTCGCCTTGACGTGGCGCGGTTTAGCCGTCTTTTCGGGAGTTGATACCACCGCCAGAAAGTTCGCGGCTTTTTTGATCTCGGGCAGATTCGCCCGGTCGCCCGCCCAGAGGCCCGTCGAGGTGCCTCCATCCAAATTCAGGGCCTGGATCGGTCTCCAAGTATCGAGAATACCGGGCACCGCCAGAATCTCCGCGGCGGTGGCCAGCGAAATCGAGGTCATGTGAATCAATGCCACATTTCCTCCCTTGCCTGTGGCCACCACCGTGCGGCGGGCCAAGCGCGTGGACTCCAAGCCCGACACGGAATTTCCGTTTTCAATCAGCATCGGGCCGCATTGAATCGCCTGCACAAAGCCGGATTTTTTCGGGTCATACGCCCCGGAGCGAACGATCGCCACGGAACCATCGACCCGGGCTCCGACGATACCGCTCAACAGCTTCGCGCGCTCGAGTGGATGAATCGTTTTTCCGTCGGCGATGACAAGACCGACGGGAGTGAAATCCTTGTGAAAATATCCCCCGTTGACGCCAGCCACTGCCCCGGCATGGCGCAATGAATTCTCGAGGGTGGCCGCACCCGGGGACGCGCTCTCCAGCACGCGCAAGGTGCTTGCCGGACCGGATTCAAACACCACCGCCGTGACCCGAACCTGCGCGTCCGCTGAAACGCACCGGGTCTCAATCGCTTCAACTCCCGGAGCGACCTCTCCCAGCGCGAAGGAGGATTGGATTTTCCAGCCTGAAAACCCGTCCTGCATACCAGCGACGACTACCAAAAGAGCGAAAAAAATTTTCATTTGCGGGATTGAAACAAAGATCTTCCGCTGTCGAAAGCCGTTTTGCGCGCGGGCAGGCCTCTATTTGTGACCGCCTCCTCATCCCAATGGACGAAATGGGAGCCGACGACGGGACTCGAACCCGTGACCTATCGATTACGAATCGCAAAAATCGGCTTTGCAGTCCAATGGTTTATGTCGTTGTTGCCATGGTGGTGCCATGAATGTGTGATTTTTTACCCTTATCTTTGCGTAAGGGTGGGTGGCTCGGAAAGGATTTTGGATGGATTTGGATGCAGGAAAACAATGTGTTTGGGAATCTGGGACCCGGTCCAAAAAGTTTGGTTGGAATGGGAACCGTCTGTCCAGCGGGCGTTAATGGTTTGAATGGTGAGGCCGTTGCCGGGCCACTGAGCTTTGTAGGCGTCCTTTATTGTGATGAAGCAGGGACTGGTGCCGACTACATCGTTGTTGAGGTCGATGATGGCTCCAGGTGGCAGGGACTGGACTTTGATAGCGTGGTCGCCTGTGTTGGCCTTGCGTTCGCTGATGAATTGTTCAAGCATGCTGGGCTTTTTTGTATTGGCGCAGCCGGTGCAGAGCGCGAGGCTAAAGCAGAGAAGGAAAACGGCGGCAAAGATTTTCATAATGTAAAGTCCATTAACTCGCCTTCCCAGCCTGGTGGGAAGTCTTCTTTAGGGCTGACGAGGGCAAGGATGGATGCGGCTTGGCGGTCGGTCATTCTTTTAGCAATAGGCGCTATTCTTCGCTTTCCTGATCGTTTGCGCCAAGTCCAAGTTCACACTGCCCGCCGTTAAAAAATGCTACATCAAAGCCGTCGTCGAGTTTGATGGTTTTGAATTTTCCGGTGCCTTCGTTTTCCATCATTTTTCCAAATCGGTAAAATGAGGCGGTATCGTCGGTGATGACATAAGCGGATTCTTTCACGGCGGCTTGGCCGAGGATTTTGACATCGTCTTTAAGCGCGTTCCGATCTTCCGCGTGCTGGTTTCCCCGTTTGAAATTCAATGCTGCTGCTCGCTGGGCGTCGTCCCAATTAAATGGCAGCACGACACAACTGCGAAGGATTTCGACTGGGATTTCTTGCTTCAAGCAAAACTCGGAAACCACAATGGTGGGAAGAAAGATGGGAATCGCGTTTTCGGTGAAGTGAATCCAATACCGCCTTGCAACCGCATGATTGGCTCGCCGACCGTCTGCGAGAGTGATCAGAAAGCTCGTATCGAGGACGACTCCCGCAGGCATTAGGCTCTGGCCCCTCTCAATTCCCGCACCCAGGCAGCGGCGTCCGGAACATCGGCCCAAGCTTTCGTGCCAGCAGCCACAAACATATCCAAGGCGGATTCATCAAAGCCAGGTTGGTAGTCCTCAAATGAAAGCAATCTGAGATTGCGAAGCTCGCCGGTCTTGAAATGCTGGTCGGCCTCCACCCGCAAGAGCACCTTGTGGTAGAGCCTGTCATTCCCTTTCAAATAACCACGGGATGACCCGACAACCACCGTCTGCCTGGATTCTTCCAAGCGAAGATGGACATTGGCTTTCTGCGCCCCGCCGATGTTCATGATGGTTCCGAAAAGATATTTTTCCACTTTTACCCACGGCTCAATCTGCCCGATTCGATAGTCTGTTTTTATAGAAAGTTCGACTGAACCAACTGGAAATCCCGAGGGGCGGATCGCATAGCGCAACTCGGGATTAGCTTTAGACCGGGCTTGCCATTTCTGGACGATCTCTGCGCGTTTGGGATCGATCTCGCCAAGGGCATCTTGGCGCTGGAGGCTCTGCAGATCGGGCGCAATGGCTACCTGTAAAACAACGGGCAAGACGGCGATGAGTTTGTATGAGCCTTCCGCGATGGTTACATGGACTTCGTCCACCTTAAGATGCTCTGAGCCCGAGATAAAATCCTGAACCTGCTGGTTAAACTCGTTAAACCGCGAGAGGCCGATTGTGGTCGGGGTGATTTCTTGCCCTTCCACTCGATCTTTTAAAACAAATTCAATCGCGGCTTTTTGGTCCATGGAATCTCCAAACATGGATGATTTCAGTGTCTGGGACAAGTGGTCTATTCATTCAAGGCTGGGGACTGGCGCGTCCCGGCCTTGTGGCTGGTGGCTGGTGAGGTCGTGGACTTCGGCTATCCAGCCTTCTGGGAGCTTTTGATCGTAGCTGTTAAGGGCGAAGAAGCGGAACTCTCGGACGCTGGCAGGATCTTGGCACCAGCATTTCCTTTTCCCTGGATAAATTTCACGAGGTCGTTGAAATCGTCGTTTGTCAAAGCGCGGTTGCCGTTGGCTCGGTAAGTGCGCACAGCCCATTCCGCAGCCTGCTCAATAACATTGTTGCGAGTAATGTTCATGCCGGTGTTCTCGGCAATCTCATCCAGCATTTTGATGATTTCCTCGGATAGTCGGACGGAAAAATTTCGTTTCGTCGGTTCTGATTTCACTTGTGGCAATGTAACACATTTTAATTTTTTTCAAAATTTTTGTTGACCATCGCGTAAATCTGTAACATAAATTGACGCGAGATGAAAACATTCAGCATTCGCCTACCTGAGGATGTGCGAGCCAGCCTTGAGCGGCTGGCCGAGGAACAGGGCCTGAAGCCCGGACAAATCATCCGATCCCTCTTGATCCGGATGGTGCGCAAACAACAACCCCAGCATGAACCCCAACTTGAGGAGGTGCCCGCGTGATCACCATCGATGAGGCGGCTCGGGAGCTAAAGCTGGCTCCGTTTACGGTAAGAAAATATGCAAGGCTGAACATGATTCCGGCCACGAAGGTCGGCCGGTCTTGGATGTTTGACTCGGCGGAGGCGCTCAAAGTAGCGCTCCAGGTCAAGGGGGGCAACAAACTGCAACACGCTCGGCTGCGGGGGAGGATCGCATGAAGACTCTCTGGCTCTGCCGGGCCACCTCCAGTTGGGGTGGGACGTTTGGGGACTACGTTTGGGCCCCAACTCGAGTCGAGGCTGCCGCCGCGTTTTTTTGCCGGCATGGCATACAGCCGTTTCAAATCGTGAAGGAGGACCGATGACTCACGAGGAAACTCTGGTGGCACTCGATGCCCTGGTCCGCCTGGGCAGCGTGGTCGTCCTAAGCGGCATCTTTTTGTTCACGGTCGCAAATGTCGTTCGCGCCGCATTCTGGTGCTGGGATCGCCTGACCGAATGATGGAGGGTCACTCGAGCGCCGGTGCCTCGGCTTTTTTTTGTGCCGATTTTCCACATGGGGTGGATGCCCCATGGACAACAGAGATTGACGTGGAGGGCCTGGACGCACCTCGCAGGGAAGTGACCTTCCCGCTCCAGGTGAACCGCTACATGCGGGAATACCATGCCATGAAGGCTGGAGACAAACGCAGCCGCCGGGGCATTCGCCGCCTGGTGCGACCTGAGAATGCGGCCGATCTGGCCGAGCATCTGCCGGAGCCTGGAGAATGCACCCATGCGGTGGTGCGCGGGGACTTTGTGATGGCCGACATCATATCGCTCATGCTGCGAGAATCGACCGCAGATATCCTGGCTATCTCGACGCTGGGCATGAGCACGGCCAACGCCTCGATGCTGGCCACTCTGCGGGCCTCGGGCCGGATCCGCCGCCTTTTTTTGCTGGTGAGCCATTATTTTTCGCAAGTCGATAAGACAGGAACCTACCGCGAGGTGAAGGGCTTGCTGGGAGACAGCGTCGCCGTGGCCCGCACCCACGCCAAAGTCATCCTGGTCTCCGCCGCGCCGTCTTTTTTTGTGGTGGAGGGAAGTGCGAACCTCCGAAGCAGCGACAACATCGAGCAGTTCGCCATCTGGAACGATCAGGATCTGCTCGAGTGGCACCTGGAATGGATGAAGGAGGCCGCCCATGCCTGAGCCGTCCAATCTGTCGCCCGACATCGCTGCGAAGGTCTTGGAGGCCAACGTGCGCAACATCGTGGAGAAGGTCCGTTCCGGTGGAACGCTCAACGCCTCCGAGCGGGCACTTATGGAATCAGCCGCCGCTCCGAAGTCGCCATTGCAAGCCGCCGATGAGGCTGCTGCCGCCGCGCCGTTTCTTTTTTTGGATGACGAAATCGGGCATGAAAAGCTGGAGGCTACCGGGGAGTTCACAGGCGAAAGGCTTTTGGCCCGCCGGCCGGACGCGTATCGGGCTGTGGTCCGCATGGCTGCCGAGGGATTGAGTATCAGCGCCACGGCCCGCGCCCTGGGAGTGAGCCGGAACACCGTTGCCGCCGTTCGCGAGAGGGAAGGTATCTCCATAGAGCAGGAGAAAAAGGAGTTGCTGCGCGATGTTCGCCGGGCGGCCAGACTTTCGGTGGAGCGAGCCATCGAGTTAGTGCCTGGTATCCAGAGCGCCAAGGATGCCGCCATCGTTGCCGCTGTCATGGTGGACAAGATGCAGCTCTTGGCCGGAGAAGCGACCAGTCGCGTCGAGAGGGTCGATGCCAGCGAAGACAAACTCCGCGAGATGCTCGCCGCGTTGCCGGTCCTGGATGCCACGATTTTAACCGGTCAGGGTGCGAGCGAATGCGCCCAAAGGGACCCTGCCTCAAGCGAGGGTGAGTCGGTGTGTCCGACAGCCTCGGTTGGAAATTATCAAGGACTTACGCCGACTCCCTGCGTTCCAGTGGCTAACTCACTGGAAATCAATCCTGCTCCACTATCCTTAATCGATGTTATCGGAAGTTATCAGCCTGTGACCGAGGTCAATCCGGCCACCCCAGGGGGGGAGGGGGGTGCCTCGGAAGGGGGGGGGTCAAAACCCCCGACTTATTTGCCCGTCGCGGAAATTTTACCCAAAGGGGCCTCTGGTGCGTCCACCACCGCCGTGTAGCCGTCTTTCCTTATTCACCTATGCCAACCCAAAAAAAAGAAAAAAAAACCCCGCCAGCGCCCGCCCAGGAGCCGCTGCCCTATATCGAGGCCCAAGTCATGGGTCGCGAGATCAACCCTGAATTTATCACGCTGCGAGTGCCTGACGGTGAGCAAGGCTGGAGACGCGCACGCATGCGGGTGCCGCGCCGTCTGATCCATGCCTTCAAAGCCACGGCCACCGTGCGAGTGCGGCCAACCGAGGATCCAATGACCTTCGAGCCTTTTCCTGCTGTTTTATGAGTGCCAGTTTCGCAATCTGCCTTGCTGTGATCACGCTGGGCTCCTGCTTTGCCAGCTACCGCATCGGGATGGCTGAGGAGCGGGCCCGCTGGATGGAGCGCCAGCGCAAATTCCACGACCGTCGCCGCCGATTGGAAGAATTGGAGGAGGAGGAATGAAGACCCCGCTCCTTGTCATCGATACCGAGACCGGAGGCATCGACCCGTGCCGACACGCTCTGTTGAGCGTTGCTGCGGTCGATAGTCGCGACAGCGAAGCCTTCACCGCCATCATCAGGCCTCACGAAGACTGGATCATTGAACCCGAGGCGCTGGCCAAAAATGGCTTCACTCTGGATTTTCTGAAAAAAAACGGCCGGCCGGAGCGAGAGGCCATGCAGGATTTTGCCCTCTGGCTGAATGCTCGCCGGTTTAGCCTGCTGGCCGGGTGTAACGTCACGTTCGACCGCGACTTTCTGACCCGCGCCTTTGCCCGCCATGGAATCTCATGGCCTCTGGGCAAAAGCATCGATCTCCAAGCGGCCGCGTGGCTTGCCTGGGAGCGAGGTCTGCTGGAGTTGCCAACCGGCCGTGACGGCCTGCCTCGCCTGAACCTGGAAGCCATTGCCGGGGCTCTTGAGCTTTACCGACGCAGCGAAATCCACTGCGCCCTCGAGGACAGCCTCCTGACCTTGGCGTGTCTCAACCGAATTGCCGAATTATGAAAAAAAACGGCGAACAAACCATCGAAGCTCTTCCCGTAAACGACGCCCGCATCGGGTGGCGGGAAATCATGAATGCCAAACTCATCGCCGAAGCCTGCGACCGCTGGCTGGCTAAACGTGTGCCAACCAAAAAACGCCCCCGCCGTTGGGGCAATTTCTAAGCATGGACCCAAAAATATCCGCCGACATCTGGGACGATCCCGACTTTATGGAGCTCTGCGACTCCGAAAAGCTGGCCGTTTTCTGGACTCTTACCAAGGTCAACCTCTTGGGCTACGTTGAAGCCACCCCTCGCAAGTTCGCGAGGGACTTGGAAGCCCCTTTTGAATCTATCGAAGGGGCTTGCAAGAGACTTTCGAGGGGCTTTGTCAAAACCGAACGCGGAATCTGGTGCAGAAATTATATTCGACGCCAATTCGGTTGTGGTCAGTCGCTTGCGCGGTCTCACATGGCCAAGAGCATCCGTAAGCAATTGGCCGATGCTCCCGAAGACGTCCAGCGACTCATCGAAGAAGAATATCCCGAAATCTTCCCTCATTCCTCCCAAAACCCGAAGGGACTTGGTAGCTCCTTGGAAGCTACAAGAGAAGGAGAAGGAGAAGGAGAAGGAGAAATAGGGGGTGTGGGGGAAAACAACCCCACACTGCCTTCGCCCACCAACGATGTCAAGGAACCCGATGTTCTGACCCGCTGCCGTCGCTTGTTTCGCATGCGGGCGGAGACGCCTCTTGACGCTTCCACTCTCCGCGCCTGGCAAAAAAATAAAAAAACGGCCGCCGAGCTGGCCGCCGAAGATTGGCAAAATCTGGAATGGGCCTACGCTCAGACTGAAGGGCCTGCGGCCACCTACCGCCGCCGCGACCTCGCCACCCTGCTAAATAATCTGACGACCGAGGTTCTTCGCGCCCGAGCCTGGGCAGCGTCATCGACCGTGCAGCCCCTCCGCACAGCCGTCGAACCGGTCGGCTGGCAAGACGTCATCACCTCTGAAGACCCAGCTTTTAACTGCACCACTTGGTGGGACCTCCCCGACAGCCTCAAAGCCTTTGTGCGCGAAAAACTCGCGCCCGCTTCCGCCGCTTAAAAATGAACACACAAACACACCCTGCTCTCATTGCCCGGCACATGCCCGAGTGCAACATCGACTGTCTCCGATTCCAATTCGGAGTCTACACCACCCGCAACCAACAATGGCCGGTCTACGATGAAGACACCCACAAAGTTACCCACGACCAGGAAACAAACGTGCCCTGCACGATTTTTCACCTTTTGGGTCACGGGAGCACCGAGACCGCCGCACTCGACATGGCCCTCCGCGCCCTCTCCGCAAAATGACGCTGCCGACCGCCGAATCTGCCGAAAAGGCCATTCTCGGGGCAGCCTTGCAGGACGGCCGCACCGCCGATGCTGTGCTCGAGCTGATCCAGCCCGACCAGCTCGTGAGCAGTGTCCACGCGACGCTGCTCTCCATTGTTGCCGATCTTCGCGCCTTGGCACAGCCCGTCGATTTTGTGGTTGTCACCACTGAGGTCGAACGACGCGGCAAATTGGACGAGGTCGGAGGACACCACAACATCACCGCCCTCGCCACCGACTACGGCAGTGTCGCCAACTGGCGCTACTGCGCCACCGAGGTTCTGGACATCTGGAAACGCCGCCAGATGCGCCAGGCGGCCCTGCAAATGGCCGAGGCCTCCATGGATATGACATTGTCGCCAGAGGAGGCCCAAGAGCGTTGCGAGCAACAACTCTATGCGCTGCGCGACCACACCACCCGGGACAATCCAGTCGCTCAGTGTCGCGAGGCCGTCATGGCAGCTGCGGAGCACATCGAAAACGTCTTTCGCAACCGTGGTGAGACAATCGGTCTCGAGTCGGGCATTCACGATCTGGACAGGTCCACAGGTGGATTCCTGGGCGGACAGATGATCATCATCGCCGCACGCCCGGCCTGCGGCAAATCCGCGTTGGGTATGCAAATGGCCTTGCACGCCGTGCAACAGAAGCAAGTGCCGACGTTGGTCTTCAGCGTCGAAATGCCAAGTCGCGAACTCATGGTCCGCGCTCTGTGCGCCGAGTCAGGCATCAACCTGCAGCGCATCCGAGACGGGTTCCTCAACCGCTCCGCGTTGCAGAATCTCGCGGGCGTTGCAGCCCGACTCATTAAAACTCCCCTTTACCTGGACGAAACCCCAGGCCTCACGGTCGCCCAATTCCGCGCCCGTGCCCGCCGTGCCAAAGCATCGCATGGCATCGGGCTGATCGTCGTCGATTATTTGCAATTTATGAGCGGATCGAGCGCATCCGCTCGCCAGTCTCGAGCCCTGGAAGTCAGCGAGATCAGCAAAGCCATCAAGACCACCGCCAAAGAACTCGACATCCCGATCATCGCCCTCGCCCAGCTCAACCGCGATGCCGATGGTGACCACACCAAGCCTAAGCTCTCGAACCTCCGAGAGTCAGGCAGCATTGAGCAGGACGCCGACACGGTCCTGCTTATTCACCGCCTCGATAAAAACAAAAAACGCGCCGCCGACGAAGACACTGAACCTGCCGACCACAATACGCTCTTGATCCTCGCCAAGCAGCGCAACGGCCCCACCCCTGAGATCAAGCTCAACTTCATCGGAGAACAAACCGTTTTCCGAAACGTCACGGAAAAACAATACAGCAACAACCTCAGCCAAAGACAAAAATGACCATCGAAAAACTCGCCACCGAGCAAAACGAAACTCACATCTATGCCATTCCAGGCATGACTCCGCCCGGGCGTGTCGAAATCCGTTTTCGCAACGGCCAATTTGACCGCGCCATCTACCCATTCCATGGCCACTACAGCCGCGAGCAGTGGGCCATCTTAAAACAAATCGCCGAGGAAATCGAAGCTCTCGCCCGCTACGCATGAAAAAACCCGATCCACGACTCAAAGCCGCCGGAGTCTCCGGCTACAACAAGCCCAAAAAGACGCCCAGTCACCCTACAAAATCGCATGTTGTCGTGGCCAAAGAAGGCAGCCAGGTCAAAACAATCCGGTTTGGCCAGCAGGGCGTCTCGGGCTCTCCTGCAAAAAAAGGAGAGTCAGCTGCTGCCCGCAAACGCCGCGAGTCATTTCAAGCCCGTCATGCCGACAACATCGCCAAAGGCAAACTCGGCGCGGCTTACTGGTCCAACAAAGTGAAATGGAAACCATGAGCGCCGACGAATTACTGAACAAAAACATGGAGCAAACCGGAGTAATCCGAGCGCTGCGGGCCAATGCGCGGGAAGATGCTGCGACGATTAGTCGGCTGATTAAAGAGCGCGACGAGGCTATTGCTGACAGGGACATTGCGAGAAACTCGTCAATGTATAGCGATCGGGCACACGATCGAATGACTCAAGAGCTACATGGGCTTTACAAACAACTTGACCAGTCTCGGAATGAATACCTGCGAGTATGTTCTGAACGCGACGATTTGTTACAAAGGTGGGAGGCCGCCAAATGAACTCCCTGCGCGATTACATTGCCAGCCGAGGGATCGATGCCACGCGAGCGCTAAATGTCTTGCAAGAAGCTGGCGTTGTTTCCGACCTGTGCGTAACGGTGGAAGATGTTGGTGACGCCGGAAAGGCCGTGTCCTGGTTAAGCCTGCATGAAGAAAAATTGATAACGCCCACGCGCCGATGATCCCCCACACCGAGCATCCCATCATCGAGTGGCCGCGACTCGGTCGCCACCCTACCGATTCCGCGCTTTTGGCCGCAGAATTCCGCGACGGCTACCGCGCTTTCACCCAAGAGCAATTCCTCGCCTACCACCGCGAGCGTGAAGCCCAGATCGCCCGCATGGCCGATGATCCCTTCCGCTACGGATGGATCAACCCCGCGTGGCTCCGCGCCGACCAGGCCTTCACGGACCTCCGCGCCAAGTTCCCGAAAGGAGTCACCGAAGTCCTCATCCTGGGCGGCAACCGCTCCGGCAAATCCCGCTACTACGCCCGCCGGTGCATGCAGCATCTGGTCGAGAAGCCCGGAGCCAAAGTCTGGTGCCTACAATCCACCGAGGCCGCCAGCATTCAAAACCAGCAGCCGTATTTGTGGGAATACCTCCCCGCCGAATGGAAACCCCTTGCCAGCGGCAAACTCAAAAAAGGCGCGGTCGCCAACATTACCTACTCGCAAAAAGGCGGCTTCACCGAAAACTCCTTCGTCCTCCCAAATGGCTCCCAATGCTGGTTCAAATTCTACTCGATGGATGTCACCTCCATCGAAGGCTCCGAGTTAGATTTCGCCTGGGCCGACGAGTTGGTCACCCCCGACTGGATCGAAGCCATCCGCTTTCGCCTCCTCACCCGCAACGGCGAACTCGGCATCGGCTTCACCCCCGTCGAAGGCTACACCCCCACCGTCAAAGAATACCTCGATGGAGCCGCAACACTCGAAGAATGCCCCGCGCCGCTCCTCCCCCGCTACAAAAACGGAAAACTCGAAGGCCTCGAACTCGTCCCCCGGCTCCAGCAGTGCGTGCGCGAGAAAGCCCGCGTCGTCTATTTCCACACCGCCGACAACCCCTTCGGCAACCCCGAAGCCATGGAAACCGAACTCGCCGGTAGCAACCGCGAGCGCATTTTGATGCGGGCCTACGGTGTGCCCACCAAAGCCAAACTTTCCATGTTCCCGAAGTTCCGGGATCACGTTCACATCGTGCCGCACGACAAGATTCCCAAAGAAGGCACCTGCTACCACTTCGTCGATCCTGGCGAGGGAAAGACCTGGGCCATGCTCTGGGTGCGCTTCACACCCGATGGCCGTTGCTGGGTTTACCGCGAATTCCCGGATCAGATTTCCTACATCGAAGGCGTCGGCTATGCCGGTCCCTGGGCAGAGCCGGACGGCAAGCTCCTTGACGGCCGGCCGGGTGCCGCACAAAGAGCCTGTGGAGGTTTCACCTTTAGCGATTACAAGCGCGTCATCGAATTGGCCGAAAAGGACGACGCCGCCGAGCCGCTTGAGCGCTGGATGGACAGCCGCTACGGGAATACTGCCAGCATGACGGAGGAAGGCGTAAAAACCCTCATCGACCAATGCGACGAAAAAATGAACATGGCTTTCAAAGCCACCTCAGGAAAAGCCATCATCGAAGGCGTATCCATCATCAACGATATGCTGGGCTACGACGAGCACAGAGACATCGACGCGACAAACAATCCCAAGCTCTACATCAGCGAGCGTTGCAAAAACCTCATCTTTTCGCTCAAGACTTGGACCGGCGCGGATGGCAAAAAGTCGGCCAGCAAAGATTTCATCGACATCCTTCGCTACATCGCCTTGGCCGATGGCGTAGGCTACCAAGACCCCGATGCCCTGCGCGTGCGCGGAGGTGGCTGCTACTGACCTTGACACTCTCCCCACATAATAAATCCATGAAACTACTCCGGGCCCGTGATGTGATGAACCGCCTCGGGATTACTTTTAAACAGCTCGAAAAACTGGTCGCCACCGGGCTGCTCAAGCCGATCCGCGCCACCAACCGCGCCCGCGCCTGGTATCGCGCCGCCGATCTGGAAAGCCTGTGAAACACACCGACAATCATGGCTCTCTAAGCCGCAACGCCGCTAAAGAAAAACCCACACAGCCCGACCACAAAGGCTCTTGTGTAGTGGCTGGGGTGCGTTACTGGATCAGCGCCTACATCAACACGGACGCTGAAACCGGCGCAAAATACTTCAAACTTTATTTCAAACCGAAAACCGAGGCTCCGCCTGCCGAGCCAGATACCACCGACCTCTCGGGGGCTCCGGAAATTCCGTTTTGATCGTTGCGATGAATTCCGACGCCATCGCCGCCGCCTGGTGTGTTCCTGCCGAAGAGCCCTGGTTTCAAGCGCTCCAATGCAAGCTCGCCGACCATATCGCCGATGCGCAACTCATGGTGACGTTGCCGGCGTCCGCGACCAATCACGGCACACTGGCCACTGCTGCCGGCCGCTTGGACGCTTTGCTGACATTGCGCGATGATCTTTGCACGCTCCGCGCCGAGTCTTTCCATCAAAAATCGAGCGCCTGACGCGCCTTTTTACACCCCGTTTCCCCCCGTTTTTCCCCGTTTCTCCCAGACTCCCTTGCCGCATTTTCCAGGCTGCCGCATGTCTGCTGCACGCGAGGACTGACCCAGCTCGCCGTGACCCGTGTTCCTCCGCCCGGGCCGCATATCAACTGGGGCTGGAACGGACTTGGACACCTACAAAACCATGGAACAGGCAGACAATGCGATCAACATCGGCGACGTGCTTGACGAATTGGGAGTCACCCTCCCGACCACCGACGAGCAGCAGACCGCGGAATCCTCCGAAGAGTCGACGGTCTCCGATACGGAAGAAATTGACACCACCAACACCGACAACAACGAATCGGAAGCATCGACTGACGATGAAAACCAATCATCCGACGACGATGAATCCACCGATGACGACAATGCCGATGCTGAGGATGAAAGCGACCCCGACGCTCGCTCGGTCAAAAAACTGAGCAAACGAGTCGACAAGCTCACCGCCCGCGCCAAAACCGCCGAGGAGCAGGCCGCCGCACTTCAGACAGAGCTTGCTGACACCAAAGAGAAGCTGGCCAAAGCCCAGCCAGTCATCGTGGCAGATGCCGCCGATCCGCTGGCCAACATCGAAACCCTCGACCAACTCGAAGAGCGACTCGCAGCGGCTAAAAAGGTCCGTAAATGGGCCCTTGCAAACCTCGAAGGGGCCTCCGTCAGCAATTCCGCTGGAGATGAAACCTACTACGAGCCCGCTCAAGTCCGCGAGTTCCTGGCCAACGCCGACGAAGTCATCACCGAGCACGCTCCGAAAAAGCGCGAGTTCATCCAAGCCAGGAGCGTCTTTGTTCAAGAGGCCAAAGCGGTCTATCCCGAGTTGTTCAAAGAAGGCAGTCAGTTGCGACAGGTCATGCAGGACACCCTGCGCCAATACCCAGCACTGGCCAAAATGCCCAACCTTGAAATTATCATCGGCGACGCCATGCGCGGCCAGGCCGCCCGCTTCGCAGAACTCGAGGCCCGGTCCAAATCCGCCAAAGCCAAACAACCGGCTACTGCTGTTGTCGCCCCCAAAGTTGTCAATCCCTCCGCAGCTCCCCGAGCAAAATCAAAACCCAACGCATTGGAAGCCCTAAAAAAAACCGGCAGCCGCGAAGCCGCCGAATCCTTCGTCGCAGGACTCCTCGACGATTAACCCACGCACCAACCAACCAACCAACCAAATCCAATGTCCACTTCCATCCTCACCGTTAAAGGTCAAAAACAAGACCTCTCCGACGCCATGGTTCTCATCGAACCCGGCGACACGCCCATCTTCTCGATGTGCAAAAAAGGCAAAGAGCCTGCCAACGTGCTCTTTCAATGGCCCGTTGACCGCTACGACTCGCCAAACACCGATGGCGTTCTCGCCAACGCAGCAGTCACCACCTACGCCGACAAACACGCCAATCGCGAACTGCTCTCCGGCCGCGTCCAGAAAGTGCGCCGTGCGTTCCAAGTTGACGACTTCGTCGAAAACGTCGCCGATCTGGCAGGCGTCGGGAAAAAGCAAGCCTTTAACAAAGCGGCTGCCAAATCCTTGGTCGAACTTAAAATCGACATCGAAAGTGTGCTCGGGTCCGATAACGACTCGGTCGCAGCAGCTGGCAACCAAGCCTCCGGGGGCACGGCCAACCAGACCCGCGGCCTCGGGAGCTGGATTAGCTCGAGCGCCCAAGCTGACACAGCAACTGCCGTTCCTGCCGCCTACCGCACGCCCGCTGGCTCGATCAACACGACCGCGCCAGGCAGCTTGACGGAAAGCGCCGTGATTGACGTGCTCGAGTCGATGTTTACCGTCCGCCGGCAGCGTCGCAACTACGACCTCGTGTGCGGCACGGCCCTGAAAAAAGCCTTTTCGGGTTTCATCCGGACGCAGACCGGTTCGACCAACGTCATGTCGTCGATCCGCACCTTCACACAGGACCTCGAGTCCAAAAAGATCGTCAACGTGATCGACATCTACGAGAGCGATTTTGGCACTCTCTCCCTGCACCCGTCTGTTTACCTCGGCGGCGCTGATGCCGCGAGCAAAGCAGCCCGTGGCTACGTGCTCGACATGGACCTTGTCGAAATCCGCTTCAACCGCAAGCCGAACATGGAAAAGCTGCCGGTCGACGGCGCAGGCCCTCGTGGCTATGTGGACGCGATTTTTGGCGTCGCATGCGCGAACCCCGAGGTTCTGGGCAAATTTGCCTACGCGGCCTGATTGGCACCCCGCCCGCCGGAGGAGGACCTCCACTCCTCCGGCATCTCCTTTTGTAATGACGAGCGATGACATGCAGTCCCTGATCGATGAGCTTCCGGGCGACATTGCCCAAGGAGCCGCCGACATCCTGACTCAGCAGTGGGAGGCCACCGCCGTTCTCGCCGAGCAGCGTCAAGACGCCATCGCCCAAGCGAGGGCTGCCGAGCCCCTGCACGCCGTTGACGGCCTCGGCTACCTCGACATGTCTGTGGATGCCCAGATTTACCACTGGTGGAACCACAAGATGCCAGGATGCTGGCGTGATCGCGATTTTCGCGCCTGGTTCAAGCGCAACTTTCCTTCCACCGTGGTCCACTCCGGGGGCACCAGCAAAACGATGATTCTGATGCCTGGCCTGGGAAAAAATGCCGCATGATGACCGAGGAAAAATCCGACCTCAACTACTGGATTCGGGAACTCACGACAGCGGCCACCGATGCCTCTTGGTATTCCACCCGTCGCGCCGATAATTACGACACCCGACTCAGCTACTGGGATGGTCAGTCATCCGATGGCAAAAAGTGGAGCGGCAACTTCCGCAAAAAAATCTTCCCTTGGGAAGGGGCCAGCGACGCTCGCATCCGCCTGGCCGATCTTGTTTGCAACCGAGAGGCACAACTTTGTTTGCAGGCAACTTTCGCCGCCCGTCTACAAATGCTCCCGGTCGAGTCGACCGATGCTTTGCAGCAGCAACGCTGCGAGTCGCTTCTCAAGTGGATGCTTCACAGCCACTGCGCCGATGATCTTCGCCGCGAACTTGAACTGGCTCTAAACATCCGCGCCACTTATGGCCTCGCAGTTATGGGAGTCTTCTGGCGCACCACGTCCCGCGTCGAAATCAAAACTTTCACACTCGATGATCTTTTGCTGCTCGCCGAACAAGACCCTGCCGCAGGCGAGTTCATCGCCGCGATCCTGGACCCGACTCAAGAGGTCCTCGCCACTCGCATGGCCGAGCAATACCTGCCCGGGCCGATCACGATTGCCGGCATTCGCACTCTCCGGGAAGGTCGCGTGCTCGAAATACCCACGCCTTACGTCTACGAGTCCCGACCCGAGTGGTGTGCGCTGGAGCCGTTCAACGATGTGTTGTTTCCTGCCGCCACCTACGATTTGCAACGCGCCCCCTGGATCGCCCGCCGCGAAATGGTGACATGCGAGGAACTCCGCGAGCGCATCACGCTCGACGGATACGACTCCACTTTTGTCGAACAAGCCGAACGCCAAAAAGGATCCTCCCTCTGGCCCATCATTGTCCAGGCAAGCGCAAACCGCCGAGACCACCTCCTTTTTGAGGAATACCGCGACATGGTGGAACTCTGGCACATTTATTCCAAAGAAGAGGACAAAAAGACGGGCGCAACCAAGCTCATGTGCCGCGTCGTTCACAGCAGCATCTCCGACCTGGCCGCCAAAGAAGAAATCCTGACTTACGCTCACGGAAATTACCCGTTCATCGAACTCCCCCGCGAGCGCATCACACGCTGCCTGATCGAGGCTCGAGGCATCCCTGAGATTGTCTCGACCATGCAGCAAGAGATCAAGCAGCAGCGGGACTACCGCGCCGACCGCGCCTCCATCGCCATCCTGCCACCGCTCAAAGTGCCCGCCAACCGGGGCAAGCTCGACCTCATCCTCGGCCCGGCCATGCAGTTGCCCGAGCGCCGGCCCAACGAATTCGCCTGGATGCAACCGCCGCCCTTTGACCAAGGCACCATAGAGATCGAACGAGCTGTCCGCCGCGACGTCAACGAGTATTTCGGCCTGGCCGGGGACGGAGTCGATCCGAATTACGCTCAACTTGTGCTGCAGCACACTGTGGACCGCTGGCTCCGCGACTTCAAAGCCATCGTCACCCAGACCTGGCAGCTCATGCAGCAATATATGCCCCCGGTGCGGATTTTGCGCGTCTCTGGCGGAGCTAACGTGCCATTTGCCGCCGCCCGCGAGGATATCCAGGGAAAATTCGACCTCTCGGTGACTTACGACGCAAAGCAGTTCGACTCCGAACTACTCGGCATGAAGCTCGAATACATCACCAAATCCCTGGTCCCGATGGACAACATGGGCGTCATCGACCGCGCCGGGCTGGTGAAGTTCATCATGTCCACCGTCGATCCGAATATCGCCGACCTCATTGTCCGCGATCCGGGGCCTGCCGCGCAGATCGAGGCCGACGAAGAACAGCTTGCCTACACGAAAATCGCCGCTGGAACAGAGCCACCGCTTCCGCAGGAAGGCGTAAATTTCCAACTACGCGCCCAAGTTTTGCAAAGCATCATCGCCGCAAACCCGGCTATCCAGCAGCGACTGCAAAGCGACGAGATTTTTCGCAGCATGATCGATGCCCGCATGCAAGCGTTCAGCTTTCAGCTGCAGCAGCAGCAAAACGCCATCATCGGTCGCCAAGGCACGCTCCCAGCCTTGCAACAACCCGTCGCCGCGTGAAGACCGCCACCTACAAATCCCTGCGCGATGGCGTAATCCGCCGCATGGGCCTGGACGCCTCGCTCACGCCGCTCACAAGCCAATCCGCCGCCCTCGCCGAGTATCTGCAAAGCGCCCTCGATGGCATGTGGGACTTCTACCCGTGGCCCGATGTCACGCTCACCGAGCAACGCACCCCGGTGAATCATCTCCTGGTTGTCTCTGGCTCCGCTTTGCAAAATCCAATTGGCGAAGTTTTGGAAATCTTTGATGCCGATCCCGCCGCGACCGTTCCCAATGCCGTGCCTTTTGATCTGCTCTCCGATGACAGCATTTCTCTAAATCCCGACTGGCACATCCCACACGCTCCTGTTTGGGTCCGCTTTCGTTTGCCTGCACCGGTCTTTTCGAGCGCCGACTACAATTCTGCAACGACTTACAGCGCAGGAGATGTTGTCTACTACGACTTGACTGGAGACTGCTATCTCTGCATTCGGGGCCCAGCCGGCAATATCCGCGACGCAAGTTTGTGGCGTCGCCAACTCATCCCCGCCTACCTCGCCGAACCTGCCAAACTCCACGCCCTGGCCGAGGCCCAGCAGGAAGACGGCCAATACGACAAAGCCAACTTCCTGTTCGCCCGCTCCAAAGCCCTTCTCGAAGACCGCCAGGACGATTTCTGGATGCGACGCAATAACGCTCACCACTTCACCGCAAAATTCAACTACTGAACTTATGAACGCACGACTCACCACCCGCAACGGCGGCACCGACGAAGTCGCCACTTCCTCCACCGGCTCCACTTTCGTTCCGCTCCCAGCGCATCCCGCCACCAAGGTCACCCTCTTCAACTACACCGGCCAAAAAGTAGATTGGAAAATCGACGCAGGCTCGCACATCGAGCTGAACAACAACCTCGCCGTTACCATCGATGGCCTCGTCAGCTCCCAGCAGGTCAGCGTTCGCCGCACCGACCTCTCAAATACTCCCGTCACCGTGAAGTTCCACTTTGCCGACTAATGAAAGTTTTCCCGCTCACGCCCAGCGCCGCTGTCTTAGAAATCGGACCTCAAATCGTCCTTGAGTCCGACACCACCCTCTCGGCTGCGCGAAACATCGGACGCGGAATCGTAAACTACAACGCGCAAAGTTATATCCTCACTCTTCCTATCGAGGGAAATGAACCCGGTGACGTATTGGTGATCTCTACCGGCACCCTGCAAGCCACCCAGCTTGTCCGCCGCGAAAACACAAGCGGCGCTCCATTCACAAACCTTGTCACACTAACTTCTGGATCAAAATACACATTCAGAAACTCCACCGGCCTAAAATCTGGCTGGGAACTCGTCCCGCTCGATACCCACGGACACCCCATCACACAGGTCGAGGGACTCCAGGCTGCGCTTGACGAGAAAGCTGCTGCGGGAAACTACCTGACGCCCGCGACGCTTGCCACGGACTACTTTGACCGTGTCGGCAACGCAACCAGCCGCCCGCCTTATGCAGGACAAGCTCCACACCAAGTTGTATTGTCAAATGATACACGCTTGATTGACGCTCGGCCCGTCAATTGGCTGTTTCCTGCTCCCGTAAGCCCGATTATTGCCACAGGAGTCAGTGCGCCTACACCCCCAGAGCCAGGCTCGATGTCTTACGACGGAAACTACCTCTACATGGTCGTTCCCCTGGGCAACCAATCTCTTCGCTGGGCTCGCATGCCTATGAGCATCAACTGGTAAATTATATGGAAACAAATGATATTATCGTTCCGAAAATAACCGAAAATGGTTCTTTTCAAGAAACCGTTCTTACACCTTCCGAGATTAGCGCGGTCGCAAAATCTGGGGACACGATGACCGGGAAACTCAACCTGCCAGCAGTCACAACTGCATCTGCACCATTAAGTCTTGGATCGGCAAACGTCGATCCCGCGTCTCCTGCGGCGGGTGATGTATGGGTTCGTAACAACGCCATTAAGTATCGCGGAAATAGCTCAACGGTCAATACGGTTGCCGCAACTACTGAACCAAACGTCTTCAGTGTCCGCCAAACCATTCAAGCCACTGACAATTCCAACCCTGCGCTACGAGTAACCCAACTTGGAACTGGCGAAGCCCTGCGAGTGGAGGATGAAACAAATCCAGACTCAACAGCTTTTGTTGTCAATGGCACAGGTAAAGTCGGTATCGGGATTACACCAGATGCCAGTGTCTGCCTCTCGCTCGATTCGACTGGATTGAAATTTGGTGACGGAACAATTCAAACGACTGCTGGTGTATCGCCTTCTCAAAAAGGAGCTGCAAATGGAGTTGCCAGCTTGGATGCCAACGCAAAAATACCAGCCGTCCAGCTTCCTTCTTATGTTGACGATGTTCTCGAGTTTGGCGTTTTTTCAAATCTTCCTGTTACTGGAGAAACTGGAAAAATTTACGTCACTGTAACCGACAGCAAGTGCTACCGCTGGAGCGGGACAGCTTATGTAGAAATTAGCCCGTCGCCCGGATCGACAGACTCTGTGACTGAAGGCTCATCGAACCTCTACTTTACCGATGCCCGGGTTCGCTCGACTGTTCTGACGGGTTTGCAAACCAACAGCGGTGCTGCGGTTGCCGCGACGGATTCAGTGCTGACGGCGCTTGGGAAGTTGCAAAACCGCACGACAAGCGGCGCGACCGCGACGGCTGCCGTTGGAGCGCAGATCGAAAATCACATTGCGGACACTAACAACCCGCACCAAGTCACCGCCGCGCAGGTCGGTGCGGAGCCTGCTATTACCGTTCTTCCGATTGCGAAAGGCGGCACAGGAGCAAACACACTGGAAGCGGCGAAGGCGAGTCTTGGTATTGCCGACCAGCAAGCTTACACGGTTGTTGAGCATTTCTTACAAGGAAACCTCGCGCTGAATAACTTGCGAAACCTGACAGGTGGCGGAGGGTCATCTTCGTCTGCGGTGACTGCCAGACAATACAACTCAACAGGGGTTGTGACTGTTGTTACTGGGACAAATGCTGTAATCGCTCACAGTGCAATAGGAATAGATCAGGTAAACGAAAATGCCGTTGATCTTTCCCAAGCAAGCAAAAACATATTTACAAGCCGATCCGCATTTTTCACGTTGCCAGACGCATCAGCAACAGGAATGTGGTATTCTGGGTTTGTTGACAATTACAATGTGGTCTCAACAAATGGAGCCTATTTTCGCATTGTAAATGCTGGAAACCTTGAAGCTGTCTGCGTTTCTGCCGGGGTTGAAACAACACAAAATTTAGGATTTCGTCCAGCAACAGGAGCCATGCACCTGTATGAGGTCATCGCTCGCGACAACGGAACTGCGGTGGATTTTTGGTATGATGGAAGTTTGGTTGCTACAATCATTTCAAACATCCCAACCGGAAACACGCAGAGGGTCAATTATGCAACTGGAATTGTGCGGCTTTCGACAGTTGTGACAACTTCTTTGGAATTTGACCTCGATCTGGTTTTTGTTCGACTCTACAACACGGGCTTCACTTTGCAATACTAATGATTACTGTATATCGAGTTACATTTGACGGAGGGTGGCGCGAGTTTTTGACACAGCAGGAAGCTAAAGCCTTCAAGGCCAGCGAGCCTCCGAACGCCGAAACTACTACTTTCCAAAAACCATCGGAGCGGGAGCCATACATCCACGCAACCACGCCGGATTCCGACTAATGAATGACCTCGCCAAACATTTCGACACTGGACTAAAAATAGCCACGACCATCGCTCTTGTAAGCGTGGCTCTTCTTGGAACAAAATTTGTTACGAAGGAAGAATTTACCGCAGCAAATGCTCGCATTGAGAAAATCGAGCAAGTGTTGATCCGCATGGAGCAAAATGCAGTTACTGATGCACGGCACGATAACATTTTGAACGATCACGAAAACCGCTTGCGAACCCTCGAACAAAAATGACTTGGGACATTCCAGCGATGATCAAATCGGGGGTCGATCTCATCGACAAATTTATCCCTGACACTGACGCAAAAAACAGGGCCAAAGAGGCTTGGCAACTCCGCGTGCTGGAGATCGCCGCGCAGGAGGCGACGCAACAATCCGCCACCAACACCGCCGAGGCCCAGCACACGTCGTTGTTTGTAAGTGGCTGGCGACCGGCAGTTGGTTGGACGTGCGCGTTTAGTTTCGCGTGGATTTGTTTCGGGCAGCCGTTGTTTTCGTGGATTTATGTTCTTACCACTAAACAACCCGCGCCAGTTATCGATTTGCCAACTGAAATGCTTATGACAACCCTTCTTGGAATGCTCGGACTCGGAACGCTCCGCACGCTTGAAAAAATTCGAGGAGTGAACTCCAAATGAAATATGCGCAAAGTATACAGCGCAGCAAAAATATCTCTGCCGCCACTATTGTGCCGACGCATGTCATCCTGCACCACACCTCGGGCAGTTACACCGGCAGCGTGTCCTGGTGCCTCGATCCCATCAGCAAAGTCTCCTACCACTGCATCGTGGCCCGGGATGGCCGTCGCACCGTCCTGGCTGCTCCCTATGCCCGCGCCTGGCATGCCGGCAAAAGCTCCTGGCAGGGCTGCCCCGATTGCAACAGCTACGCTCTCGGCCTCGCTTGGGAAGGCGACACCTACCAAAACCCCCTCAGCGAAGACGCCATCGCCAGCGCCGCCGAATACCTCCGCCCTATCCTCAAAGACTACAAAATTCCGCCAGCAAACATCATCCGCCACGCCGATGTCGCCCCCGGCCGTAAAGACGACTGCTCCCCCGCCGCCCGCGAAGCTCTCCTCAGCTACCTGCCATGAGCAAAAAAAACCGTAGCATCGTCGATGTTGTCAACGCCAGCAAAGTCACCGCCGCGCAACTCGAAGTCGCCGCCGCAAGAGCCCAACTCGAAGCCGAGCGCCGCGCCCATCAGGAAACCGTTAAAGCCCTCGAACGCTCCCGCTTCGCCAAACCCCCTCAAAAACTCACCCCCGCCACCAGCAAAGCCGGGTCTGGCGACATCGTCGAAGTCATCTTCAGCGATGTCCACGGCAACAAGCACGACCCACTCGCCATGGCCGCACTCCTTGGTGACCTCAAAACCCTTTCGCCCGACCGCCTCGTCATCGGCGGCGACTTCATCGACTGCGGCGGCTTCCTTGCCGAGCACCACACCCTCGGCTACGTCGCCGAGACAGAAGACTCCTACGAAGACGACATCGCCGTCTCCAACTCCCTGCTTGACCAAATCCTCAACGCCGCCAGCCCCAAGGAAGCCCATTACATCGAAGGAAACCACGAGTGGCGCGTCGAACGCTGGGCCCTCACCCAACGCCTCGCCCACCACAAAGACACCGACCTTCTCCGCCGCACCTTCTGCCCCGAGCATGTTCTCCGATTAAAAGACCGAGGCATCTACTACTACCACCAGGGCAAAACCCACGGCGACTGCGACACGCCCGGCTGGGTCAAAATCGACAAAGCCTTTTTCGTCCACAAAATCTCCAACGCCCGCGACGCCGCCGGTCAAGCCATGGCCAAAGCTGCTGCAAACATCGTGTTTTTCGACACCCACCGCGCCGCATTCAAGCCCATGCACCTCCCCGGCGTCGGCCTCATCAGCGCGTGGAACCCCGGCTGCCTCTGCAAGCGCCAACCCCTCTACGCAAACACGCGACCGACCGAGTGGACCCACGGCTACCTCGTCCGCTTCATCAGCCGCAAAACCGGAAACTTCCAAATGGTCAACGTCACCATCAACGAAGGCACCAGCTACGCGTCCCTGCTTCTCAAGCCTAAGGCCAAGACCCCATGAAATCCTTCGCCGCCATCGTTACGAAGCACAAAGCCGCCAAGCACCAAATCCCCGCCAGTCAAGGTTGGAAAACCCGCCAGCAAGTCGCTCGCGAACTCGGCGTCAATCCCCGCGACCTCCGCGAGCACCTTGCCGACGCCATCGCGGCCAAAGACATCGAAGAAAAGAAATTCACCGAGTGGGACGCCGCCACCATGAAAGCCGTGCCCGTAATCTGTTACCGAATTGTGGACCGAGGGGAACGCATCAATACCACCGCCGACGACCTTGAGGCCTCCATACACGCCGCCCATAGACGGCATCCGCACCTGTCGCCGGGCGGACTTCGCGAATACCTCCCCAAGCGCCACCGGCGAGCCTGCAGCGCCGCCCAGATCGCCTCCATACTGAGCGGGGATTGACACCTTGACCCCATAATAAGTAATGCCCGACGACGCGACCATCATTGAAGGAGATGCCGGATTCCTCGGCATGGCCTCGCGTCTCAACCCGGTGCAACTCCAGCCGGGCATGTGCCAACTCGTGGAAAACATGCGCCTCGACCGAGGCGTGGCGCAGACCCGCAAAGGAGCCAAACGCCTGGGCGACGATATCGCGGCTTCCAATCAACCGCTCGTCCTTCCATTTGTCCTCAATGACAGAGCCATCGTGCGCAACAGCTACAGCGGCGGCATACTGGCAAGCGGCGTGTTTTCCTCACCGAACTACGACAACGCGTCCGAATACCTAATCCTCTGTGGGCCAGCCGGGGCCTACCTTTGGCAACAAAATCATAGCATCACCGAGTTGGCTTACCCGGCCGGCGAAACGCTTGACGCCACAGATTTGGCTTCCTGCGTGCAAGCTTTCAACCGCTTCTACCTCCTGCGCGAAGCCGACCCCTCCCAGGCTGGTTGGGAATGGAAATACACGAGCGCCTCGGGCATCTCGGTCTCCGGCACCATAGCCACGGTCAATATCACTGGCCACGGCTATGCCGCAGGCCAGCGAGTCCGGATCGAAGAAGGAGCCAGCGCCGCCTTCGCCGGGCATGAATTCGACATCCTCTCGGTAACGTCCAACGCTTTGACCATCGCCGTGCCCGCAGGCACCTCCCCCGACGTGTCGGCAGGAATTGCAATCCGACGCGTGAAAGCCCCGCTGTGGTGGGATGGCTCGACGGTGACATTCCAACGCGCCGAAGCCGGAGTGCCCACCGCCGGAGCCTCCTTCAAAACCCTGCGTTCGACGGGGTGGGCCAGCTACATTAACAACCGACTCTGGATTCCAGACGGACGGGACTCGGTGGCCATCAGCGATGTTCTTGACCCGGACCTTTACGACCCCTTTTTCCAGTCATTCCGCGCCAACCAAGGCAGCAACGACTACTTGGTCGCCATTCACCCTTGGGTAGAGGGACAGGCGTTGGTCTTCATGCGCAACAGCATCTGGTTGGCCACGCTGAGTGACGCGGCAAATACCGCCGGGACGGAATTTTTGGTGGACTCCGCCGTTTCCAAACTTCAACTCCTCACCGACGAGATCGGCTGCCGCGCCCGCCGAAGCATCGTCACGGCCGGCCAGTTTGTTTTCTTCTTATCCGACGCCGGAGTCTACCGCCTCGATACCCAACTCGACCTCAAACTCCGCGCCAATACTCAGCCTCTTTCCGATCCCATCGCCGACCAACTCGAAGAGATCAATTCCGATTACGCCTACCTCGCCGTCGGAAAGTGGTTCAACAACCGCTACCACCTTGCCGTCACCATCGGCCCCGAGGCCACCAGCAACAACACCCTCTTCATTTGGAACGCCCTCAACAACCAATGGGAAAGCCGCGACACCTACGCCATCGCCCTGGATGAGCTTTTAGTTTCCATCTACGACAGCCGTCGACGCCTCTTTGCGGCCGCCCGCTCGGGCACCCTCTTCCTGCTCGATGAAATGGACCGGGGCGATGATGTGCCGCAGGCCGAGGCCACTGACGCTTTTACTCCGGTGGATGGCTATCTGCTGACTCGCCGCTACGCTTTCGGAAGCCTGAACGCAAAGCGCCTTCTCCGCGCCAAAGCCTCGCTGCTCCTTCCGCCTGGAGCCGCCTGTCAACTGCACGCTGTCACCACCGACTATGACAACGATTTCTCTATCGCCTCGCTCTCAAACAACCAAACCGACCATGAAGACTACACGCTAAAGGCTCCACTGCGCTGCAAAGCCACTTACCTCGATCTGGAATTCACGACCAGCGCCGAGCGCCCGACCCTGCGCCAAATCACCGCCGAAGCGACCCGCAGCAGCTTCGACCCCACCGAAACCCGCACACTCAATTAAACCATGGCTACAATCACCAAAGGCAAATCCTTTATAAACGGCGAACTTGTCACTCCCGCCAGCTTGCATCAACTCGTCGACTCCGCAACGGTCTCGGGTATCGTCAACGCCGACATCTCCGCAACTGCCGCAATTGTTGACACAAAACTTGCCACGATTTCCACGACCGGGAAGGTCGCCAACTCCGCCACCACGGCCACCAATGCCAACACCGCCAGCACCATCGTCGCCCGCGACGCCTCTGGTAATTTTTCCGCAAACACGATCACGGCCAACCTGTCAGGCAACGCAACAAATGTCACCGGCACCGTAGCCCTGGCCAATGGTGGCACAGGAGCCACAACTGCTGCGGCCGCCCGCACCAACTTGGGCCTGGGCAACTCTGCCACTCTTAACACAGGCACCGAGAGCGGGACGGTCGCTGCTGGAAATGATGCCCGCTTTTCCGACGCTCGCACTCCGACAAGCCACGCGCACGGCAACCTCACCAACGCCGGAGCCATTGGAACCACGGCCAACCTTCCTGTGGTTACTACTGCCTCTGGTGTTCTCACAACGATACCTGCCGGGATTGCAGGCCAAGTCCTGACATCCAACGGAAGCAACTCCGCGCCAAGTTTCCAAGCGCTCGGTGCAACCAGCACTAATGCCAACAACCTAACCGGAGGCTCTGCTGGAACTGTTCCCTACCAATCCGCCGCAGGCACGACCCTCATGCTCGCGGCAGGCAGCGCCGGTCAAGTCTTGCGTTCCAACGGAGCCGCCGCCCCCTCGTGGCTAACTCTGAGCGAAGCCACAACCTCCGCCGCTGGATTTATGTCCAGCACCGATAAAACCAAACTTGATGGCATCGCCACTAACGCCAACAACTACTCCCACCCCACTGGAGATGGTAACCTGCATGTGCCTGCCACCAGCACAACCAACAACGGCAAATTGCTCATGGCCGGACCCACAGCTGGCAATATTTCCTGGCAAACATTGACGCCGACCAATATCGGAGCTGCAGCCTCCTCGCACGCGCACGGCAGCCTCACCTCTGATGGTAAAATTGGAAGTGCTGCCGGGGTGCCAATCATTACCGGCACATCTGGAGTGCTGCAGGCTGGTTCTTTTGGAACAACCGCTGGGAGTTATTGCCAAGGCAACGACTCGCGACTTTCCGACGCTCGCACTCCGAAAGACTCAAGCGTCACCTCCACAAAAATCGCGTCTTCCGCAGTCACTGCCGACAACCTCGCCGCCGCCGCTGTTACAGAATCCAAAATTCAAGATAATGCAGTCACCACCAACAAAATCGGACCCGCGCAACAAGTTGCCGCTGCATGGGTCTCACTAAATGGAGATATTACAGACATTGCAGTTAGTGGCACCACGTTTACCAGAGTAAGCGACACCGTGGTGCGAGTTACCCGCACAAATCATGGAGTTCTCAATCAAGACTGCGTTTGTTTTAACGACTTGGCATCACCAAACAATTATCTAAACGGCACATGGTTGGTTTCCGGTGTAACTTCCAACACTTTTGATTTTACAATTTCTGGTAGCACGGTTCCGTCAGGGACTTTAACAGCGCAAATCATTAAAGTTACAAGAATCAAAAGGAAATTTAGAATTTCCAAAGTTGGCAGGCTGTCAAACGGTAATTACCGGGTCTTTTTTGAAAACGCACTGAACAATGCTGACTATATCGTCTTGGGTTCCGCAGGTTATGGCGTCAATCGCGATCCTCGCATGGGCGTGGGTGCCACCGCTCAAACCGCAGACTACTGCGACGTTAGAACCAGTTATTACAATGGAACTGAATATAATGTCGATCCGCTTAACGTAATTGTATTCGGTGGATCTTAGTTATTTAGAAAACATTTAAGTATTTCCTTATGGCCAAGAAAAAACGTAAACAATCGCCTGAGCCTCCGCCTCCCGCGCCGCGAGACTTTGCTGCCGAAGCCGCTCAGATTTCCACCTTGGCTGCCGAAACCGCTCGTGCTCAGGGCCGTGAAACCGTCAACGTCAACCGACAGCTCACTGGACAAGCTCTCGGGAGCACTAAAAAGATAACGAAGGAACTCGACAACGACTACACGCGCCGAGCCCAAGCCAACCTGGCCAGCGCTCAAGCGGGAGTCGATCAAGTCCAATCTGCCCAGACCGGCCTTGGCCAGGTCCGCGATACTTACGCCGCGCAGGGGCAAGACCCCGCCATGCAGCGCCTCAACCAGCAGGCTGCCGGCCAACTCTACCGCCCAGACCAACTTCGCGCCGGCCAAGTCGCGGCCGACCAAGCGCAAGGGGCTCGCGTCACCGACACCGGAGCCATGGACTACGCCCGTCTCGGCCAAGTTGCCGATGTGCAAGGCCCGACAGGCTACACGCCAGATCAAATCCAAGCGCAACGCATTCGCGCTGCTCAAGCCGGGCCGGTGGCCAATGTCAGCGCCCAGCAAAGCGTCTCCGCTCGCATGCAACCAGTGGCAGATGTGCGTGCCGCCCAAACCGGGCCCGCAGCCGATGTTTTCAGCCGCGATATCCGCGCCAGCGCCGCCGAGCGTGCTTTGATGAACGAAGCCCAAGGAGGTGGCCTCCTCGGACAACTTCAAAGCCAAGCGAGTGCTGATCTCGCACTGGGAAGTTCTCTCTCCGCACAACAATCCCGCGACGCCGTGCAATCTGCCCGAGCCGGCATGGCTGCCCGGGGGCTGGGAGTAGGCAGCTCTGCACTGGCAGCCGAACTTCTCAATCGCGACCGCTATGCCACTCAAAGACAAAACGAGCGACGCACCTTCGCCTCCAATGTGCTGAATCAAAGCGCAAACATCCAGCAAGCTGCCAACCAAGCCTACGCCGCACGGATGGATGCCAACCGAGGTCGCAATCTTCAAGCGCAACTTGCCAACCAACAAGCTGGTCTTTCCCTGGGGCAAGCCAACGCCCAACTGCTGCAGCAAGCCGCCCTCGCCAACCAGCAAACTCAAGCCAACCTCTCTCAATTTAACGCTGCAAACGAGCAGCAGATGACCCTGGCCAACCAAGACTCCGCCCTTCGCGCTTCTCTTGCCAACCAACAAGCCGGTCTTTCCCTGGGGCAAGCCAACGCCCAGCTTCTCCAGCAAGCCCGCCTCGCCAACCAATCCGCCGGTCTCCAAGCCCAGCAAGCCAACCAAGGAGCCAATGCCAGGGCCATGGAGTTCCAGCAGCAAGGCAGCCTCCAAGCCAGCCTCGCCAATCAGCAAGCTGGACTCTCCCAAGCCGCCGAGCAGGCCCGCCTGCAACAAGCCGCCCTCGGAGCCACTTTTGACGCCCGCCAGCAACGCGCCATGGCCGATGCCGGCTACCAGCAGCAAGCCAACCTTGCCAACCAAGACGCCAACCTCCGCGCCGCCCAATACAATGTCGGCCAGGACATGGCCGCCCAGCAAGCCAACCAGCAGGCCAACCAACAGCAAGAGCAATACAACCGCGCTTTCCTCGGCCAAGTCGCCGGGATGAATTTCGACCAAAACCAAGCCCGCACCAGCATGCTCTCCGGCCTCTACGGGCAACAAGCCGGCCTTGGCCAAACCACCGCCGCGCTCGGCCAAGGCATGGCTCAAAGTCAAGTCGCGCTTGACCCCTACACCCGCGCTCTTGGCAGCAACATCCCCATCGCCACCATCGGCACCAGCGCCGGCCTCATCGGCCAAGCCTACGGCCAAACCATGAACTACGGCCAAGACCTCTTCAACACGAACACGAACATGCAGGCATCGATGTATAACAGCTTTCAAAACAACCAAGCCGCCCTGCGCGGGGCAGCCATGCAAGCCGGAGCCACCGCCGGCGCGTCGCAAAATGCCATGATGGGCCAAGGAATGGCCGCAGGCGGCATGGTCCTTGGAATGACAGCCCTTGCGATCTAATGACCAACCACCTCGCCGCACTCGTCGATCGATCCCTCTTCCGCGTTGAGCATTGGCTCCGGGAGTTTTGCAACCCCGTAGTCCTCTGGAGCGGCGGAAAGGACAGCACCGCCATGCTGCACCTCCTGCGCTTCAAGCTCGGCGTAAATCTCCCGTGCGTCCAATGGCGCGAGCCCCGCTTCCGCCACCGCTACGCCCATAGCGACCTCCTCGCCCGCGAGTGGGACTTGACCCTCTACGACTACGCCCCCGGGCGCATCGCCATGCAAGACGGCTACGACATCGAGACCGGCCAGCCCCGTTTCGATTTCCTCAAATACTACCAATGGGGCCACCACTCCGCCCTTGTCCTCTCCCTCGGCACCGAGGCACCCACCGAGACCGAAATCGCGGAAGACCGCTACCTCTGCGGCCTCGCCGATGTCCTCCAGCGCCCGTGCGGTTCCTTCAACTGGCCCTGGGATTCCGCATTCCATGGGCAGAAAAGCGCCGATGTCGATCTCATCAAGGGAGCCGTGCCGCTCATGCAGGATGTGCGCCGCACGCCCGACAGCCCCACCCAGCTTTTCCCCATGCGGCATTGGACCGACGACGACATTTTTGACTACCTCGAAGCGGAAGGCGTGCCGATGGACCCCACCCGCTACGACCGCGCCTCCGGCAAGTGGGGCCACAAGCAGGACAAATCCCACAACGCCGACTACTACCCCATCTGTTGGAACTGCGTGAACCGCCACCTCTCCAGCCCGGTCTACTGCCCCAAACTTCGCAGCGAGGTCAACAACATCGCCCACCTCGCCCCCTACGAAGACAACGCTATCCCAGAACAAGGTTTCAAACACTCATGGCAACCGAATACGACTGTCAACGGTGTGGCGCATGTTGCAGCCACCGCTGGTCCTGGCCCGTCCTCAAGCGAGACCGCTCCGACGCCGCTGGCATACCGCACGACTGGATACGCACAGATTACCCCCTGCTCAAAACCGACCCCTGCGGACGCTGCATCGCCCTCCGTGGCGAGGTGGGCCGAGGAGTCTCCTGCGCAATATACGAATTCCGCCCACACGCCTGCCGAGCCTTTCAGCCAAGCAGCCCACTCTGCATAGAAGCCCGAACCAAAAAAGCCCTACCATGCCCTACGCCCCAACCGTAAACGACACCTCCGGCCAAATCCTCGCCGGATACCAAACCAAATCCGCCGAAATCAAAGCCGCCGGAAACGAAGCCCTTGCCAAAGGAATCATGGACGGCGTGACCAGCGTCGCGGGCGGGATCACAGGAGGATTTACCAAAGCCGCTGAAAACAAGATGACCTCCGAGTATTTGAATCAGATGGCAGAGCAGTTTGCCCAAACCCCAGGAATGGACGGGAAAACCCCTCTGATGTCTCAAGACGAGCTTGATAAATTCAGCAAAATGTCTCTCTCGGCAAAACAGGGAATGATCGTTCCAAAACAAGCCATGTTTGATCAATCCCTCAAAAACCAATATCTGGCCGCGCAAATTGCAGGATTTGGACAACGCCAAGGTTACCAAAACCAAGTCCCCGCTAACCAGCAGCCGATTGGACCTGGGACGCCTGGTGGCGCTGCTGCCGCATCTCCAATGAGCAGTGTAGATTTTAACTTTGTTGCCCCATGAGCGAAACTGATCAACTTGGACCGCAGGATTTGGATGCGTTTGCACAATCCTACAACATCCCCGGGGCCGTGCGAGAGTTGCCGCCCAAGCCCTCCAAAGGCAACAGCTTTGATTTTTCTTCGATCAGAGTGCAAAGCGCCGAGGATTTTGCTGCGCTTCCAGAATCGCAAAAACAGCTTTTGCGAAACATGAAGCAAGGCATCCAATACACACCCGAAGCCGCCGCTACGTTTGTGGAGGATTTCAACAATCGCGTGTTGCAGCAATCCACACCTAAAGCCCAAGTGGACCTGCAAAAATCGCAGATCGATCTCCAAAAATCGCAAGCCGAGGTCGCGCAGATGGAATCCCGCAAGCAGGCTACCTTTTCCGAAATTTCCAGCATGCGCCAGATGTTGGCCGAACTGAAAGGTCACCCCGGTATGAGCACTTCGGTCGGAATGAAGGGGCCGGAATACCTTTTTGGCATAAATAAAGAACCCGTAGCAGGCACCCGGGCAGCAGATTTTTACACGCTCCTTGAGCAGGTGCAGGGGGGCACATTCATGCAGGCCTTCAACAACCTCAAAGGCGGGGGCGCCATCACCGAGCAGGAAGGAGCCAAGGCCACAGCGGCGATTGCCCGGCTAAACCCTCGCCAATCGGAAGAGGGATTCAGCAAAGCCCTCATGGACTTCGATGGCGTGCTCGCACAGGCGCAAGCCCGCGCCCAAGCCAACGCTCCGCAACAGGCTCCCCAAGCCACCCCGACGCCCGCTCAACCTGCTCCCACCCCGGCCGCCGAACGCATCATCCGTGGGCAACGCTGGATTCTCAATCCCCAGACCGGAAAATACTATGTCGCTCCCGGCCAGTAACGAACTTACCTCCGAGGAACTCGACGCCATGGAGCAGCAAGCCGCCGCCGCTGCGCCCGCTCCCCCGCCAGGGAAGCCCCTCGCCATGGGCCCGGTCCAGCAACTCGACCCCGCCCGCGAATACTCGCCCGAGGAACTTGAACTCTACCAGCAAGCCACCGAACTTTCTCCCGACGATCTCGACGAGCAACTCGTCTCCTCTGTCTTCGACGACCCCACTTATCTTCCCACCCGAGAAGAATATTTCGCCGCCCGCGAAGCTAAAACGCGGTTGACGGCAGAAGGCAAAATCCCAGGCCTTTTGGAAAACGCAGCCACCGGTGCCACAAGCTTTATCCAGACTCTCGGAGACATGGTCAACGAAATCTCCGATTTTCGAGAGTTTGACGCTCGTGGACCGGCAACCATGCAGGCTTTTTTGAAGAAATCCTGGCGCAACACAAACGATCTGGCCCGATGGATTCGCAGCAGTGGACGGCCAGACCCGATTGGCCGCGACGAATCAACTGGAGAATTCATCTTTGGAAGCGTGGGTGCCGGCCGCTCCGATGCCGATGTTCTCGCCGGAGAGCAGCAACTCGCACTCCAGCAAGGCCGCAAAATCCGACCTGTCACAGATGTCGATCTGCAAGATTTTGAATACGACTTCTTCA
>CAMCXK010000005.1 GCA_945883435.1 Chthoniobacter flavus
GACAACACCGGGCTGGGCGGGTCGGTTTCACTCTCGCAAGTTGGCAACAGCATTGTGCTCAACGGCTACAGTGCAGTTCCCGAGCCGACCACTTGGGCGCTCCTGGCTGGTTCTGTGATCACCATCGCGCTGCTCCGTCGCCGCCGGAACCTCTAATTTCCGATTGAAGAAGCTCCCCCACAACGGAATTTTTCGCATCCACCGCCAGCCTTATCCCACCGGGAGCGCTGAGGTGGTGGATTTGGCACGTGGACAAGTCCCCGGCGCGATGATTCCAATCCGGGGTTCTAAAGCCGGCCTGCGAAGGGGCCTGACGCGTCAGGCTGTTCGTTACGGGCAGAGCGACCAGGGCCCGCAGACAGTGAGACCGACACAGGATGCCTGTATTGCAAACCGAAAAACCGTTTCCGGGTCGAGGGCAGCCTTTTCACTTTTGGAAATGCTCGTGGCGATGGCGGTGCTTCTGCTGATTGGAAGCCTGCTGGCAAGCGTGGTGGGCAACATCTCGCACCTGACCCAACACACCACCGGGAAAATCGAGGAAATGCAAACCGGCCGCTTTGCATTCGACAGAATGACCCGGATGCTCTCTCGAAGCCAACTCAACGAGTATCTGGACTACTACAACCGGGATATCCGGAAATTTATGGCCGAAACGAGCCCGACCGAAGCACGGGATTTTGTGCCGCAAGACTTTCGCCGGTATTCCGACCTTCAGTTCCGGTGCGGGCCAGCCTCGGAATTGGGCCTTTCGGGCTCCCCGACGCTCTCGACACACGGCGTCTTCTTTCAAGCCCCGGCCGGGTATTCGGAGACCACGCGGGCACTCCCGCAGGCTCTGAACGCAATCGGCTATTTCATCGAGTATGGCTCGGAGCAAGCCGACCTGCCGCCGTTTGTCGCCGAAGACAGGGCCGCCCGCGGGGTGGCTCCGGTCTACCAGTTCCGACTGAAGGAAGTGCTTCAACCGACGGAGAAGGCGGCTTTTTACCAGCCCACAAAAAATTGGATCGCCGAAGCCGCCGGCAGTCCCGGCAATGTGCACACGCTGGCGAGGGATGTGATTGCTTTAATCCTGTTGCCAAAAGAGGGCGCAAATGCTGAGGCTACAAGTCTTTCAAGCGATTACCGCTACAACTCCCGCATATCCAATGCGACCCCTCAGCCCATTCAGCAACACCGTCTGCCTCCCGTGCTTCAAGTGGCCATGGTGGTGTTGAATCGAAAGTCCGCCGCCCGGGTCTGTCTGGATTCCAATGCGCCCAAGCTTATCGAAGGCCCCAACGGAGAGGAGTTGTTCACAAAGCCGGAACGTTTCTCCGAGGACCTTCAAGCCCTGGGAAAATCCCTGAGTCAAAAACGATTGAGCTACCGCATCTTCAACACCGAGATACCTTTGAATTCGAGCCTCTGAATCTTGCATGAAACCAAAAAGATGGCCTCCATTCCCCGTCCGCCGCCAAGCTGGCATCGCCTTGATGCTGGTTCTTTTTGCCATCATTGTCACGACAGCGCTTGTCCTGGCCTTCTTTTCCAGCATCCAGTCCCAAGTCACGTCCTCGGCCATCTACTCGGGAGCCATCGAGTCCTCGGCATTATCGGATTCGGCGATTCAGCTGGTCATTGGCCAAATCCGCGACGCCACGAACCACGGGAACGGCACACGTTCATGGGCTTCGCAACCCGGCTTGATCCGCACTTACAACACCTCCGGAAACGAGGCGGGCAGCTACAAACTCTATTCCGCTTCCGCCATGCGACCGGCTGGACCATTCAACCCGGTGACCGCACTGGCCGATGAAATCCCTGCCGATTGGGCCGCCCGCCCCGGAGAGTTTGTGGATCTGAACACCCCGATGCAGCGCGCCGATGGAAGCTACGCGTTTCCAATTCTCGACCCGCTGGATCTGACCTCCGCGGGAAATTCCACCGAAGTGGAGGGCTTCGGAGTCACCAATCTGAACTTTATCTCCAGCTCCAATGGTGCCGGGAATTCAACCCACACCGAGATCAAGATGCCAGTGCGGTGGCTTTATGTTTTGCAGAATGGCGCGATGGCCCCCCTGCTGGAGGGAAAAGTCGCTGGAGCCTCTCCCTCGAATCCCATCATCGGCAGGGTCGCCTTTTGGACCGACGATGAAACTTGCAAGCTGAATATCAATACCGCCTCGCACGGGATTTTTCATGGGAAACCGTATGCCGATACCGGCAGCACGACTGGCACGCCTGCAAATTACACCGAGCGCAGGCTGGGCTGGGCGCTTCCGGTTGCCAATGAGTTTTCCAGATTCCCTGGGCACTTGGCGATGACCTCGCTTAGTCCAGTGCTCAAGAGCCTCTGGAATGCCGATGTTTACGATTTCAGCGGAGCCAGTTACTTGGCCCTTGTCGACCCCTATTACCAATATGTCTCACCCAAGACTGGCTCCGGAGGCAGCAAGGGGGCTTCGGTTCGGACCACCGGCGCTTCCCCATTCAAGCCTCCGAGCGTCACAAGCAGCACCAAACGGCTTTATGCCACGCCGGACGAGTTGGCTTTTGGTCCTGACCGCTCAATAAACGGAGCCGGATTGCTGACTCCGGACTTCGTCTCCGGGCGGCGTTTCTTCCTCACCTCCTCCAGTCGGGCCCCCGAGGTCACGCTGTTTGGCACGCCGCGCATTTCTCTTTGGCCCTTGCAACGGGACCCGGACCCGGTCCTGGGACTACGAACCCGCAATACCAAGGACCGCCTGCTTGCAGCGTGTTCGACCATCAATGGGAAGCCGTTCTATTTCGAGCGAGGAACTGTGACTGCCGCCGCTGCCTCTCCTGCCGCTTCCGAGGACCTGGACTTTAGTCTTTCCACTTGGGGGGCGAACAAGCTTCCCGACGCATTCGACCCGGAAAGCCATCTTGCCGAAGGGACGCGCAATGCAAGCCTCTACGCTTATTTGCAAAATATCACAAGTCGTGGCGTGCCCGGATATGCGGGGAGCTTCGCTGCCAAATACGGCACCACCAACCGCGACCAGTTGCTCACCCAAATGGTTGATTTCATGCGCAGCAACATCAATATCCAGTCGGCCAACGGCATGGATTTTGTTTACCGCTACGTGGCTGATGCCCCCGCTTACGGAAATGCGAGCGATGGTGGAGCTCTTAGGAATCAGGTCACCCCCCTCCGCCCCGCGAGCGGTCCTGCCGCAGGCACCAAAGGCTTGGGCTGCTTCTCCAATCTGAGCGGGGTAACGATGGTTTTCCTGATCAACAGCGCCACGGTTACCGGGAATGGGACCTCCCGGACGGTCACCCCCACTGGGATGCGTTGCTTTTTGATGTTCGATTCCAACAACCCACTCGCATCGGCTTTGGGGGTGAACTGGTCCGGCCGTTTGCGCGTGAAGGGATTGGAATCTCTCAGTGTCACTCCACAAACGGGCAGCTTGACCCAACTTTACCCAAGCGCACCGGCGAACGGGATCGAAGCCTGTCTTTATTTTTCGCGCGCAGGAACATCCAACGTGAATGGGCCAGACTGGTTGGGCGCCCAATTCAGCAATTTGCGGGGCAATTCACTTCCCAATCCTGGACCCAACCCATACCGGTTGATCGGAACAAATCCGCTCCGTGACTTTACCTTATGTTCCACAAACATCCCTTTGCCCGCCGGGGCAGGCTCGAGCTTTAGTTTTTCCGGCGGAAACTTGACCGTGGAAGTGTATTCCTCCCTGGCGCCCCAACGCCCGGGCCAGGACAAGCTGGTTCAGTCCGTGAACATCCCACTCCCCAGCGGCACATGGCCAATGCCCAGACCGGTTCTCATCCCGGTTCCCGCAGGGGGTTCCGATGCCAGACTAAACAGTTTTAACGAGCGGGCCAACCGACGCGATAGCAACAGCGGGGCAGGCGGCATAGGAGGCTGGAACAAAGCTCCTTATTGGGATGAGGATCCTGCTTTTTTCGATACTCCAAACCAGGTGACGCCTTATGTCGGCTACATGGCTTACGCCGGAGCGGATGTGATTAAGTCCGTGGCTCTGGATCCAGACACCGCGACCGCTGATTACCGTCTGCTGGCTTCCCAGCGGGAGGTCCCTGGCAGCGCTTTTTCCGGTTTGCCGACAGGATCTTCGTCTTACAGCGGATACACGGAGAGCACCCGCAGCAGTTATGCATTTTGGGATAAATCGTCCTGCAATACCGACAAGGGGTCTGTGAACGCGAGCAAAACCATTTTGATTCCTGGCACTCAGTTTGCCCAATCCAACGGAACGTTTTCAGCTGTCATTCCACTCACCTTCGACCAGAAGAGCCCGGTAGGAGCCCGTCTTTTAGGCGGCGACATCTTGGGCGACTGGGATACTGCATCCGGCAACTTTAGCGATAATAGCCTCGGGGGGCGCTTTGATCGCGGTCTCACAAATCAAAACTACGGCGGTTACTTTGGTGCCATTGCCTCTGGCAACGATCCCGGCGTTTCCATGTCCACGGAGGGTTACTCTCCCAACCGTGAAATTTCCTCCGCCGTGAGTTTCGGAGGTCTTCTCACCCACTCGGCTCTCAACCCGCGTCCATGGGAGACGCTCCTCTTTTGCGCCAATCCGGCAGCCGGTTCGGCGCACCCGGGATTTGCCTCTCCCCCGGACCATCTGTGGCTGGATCTTTTCACCATGCCTGTGGTGGAGCCTTATGCCATCAGCCTCCCCTTTTCCACCGCAGGCAAAGTGAACATGAATTACCAAATCGCCCCGTTCACTTACATCCAACGCTCGACGGCCCTCCGCGGGGCATTGAAAAGCACATGGCTTACCGCAATCGGAACCGGGGAGTCCGCTGCGGGACGCTACAAAAAGAACAGCAATGCCATCTACCGCTACGCCATCAACCCGGATGTCACTCTGGAGGGATTTGATCAGAAATTCCAGAACGGCGAGATTTTCCGCTCCGCCACCGAGATTTGTTCCATGTTCCTTGCACCGAAAGGCCCGCTCCCCGGAACTGGAGGGCCCACAAGTTACTCCAGCATTGCCTCTTGGTGGAACAATTATGCCCAGACCGCAGACAATGTCCGCGAGGATCCCTACGGGCATCTTTATCCACGACTGACCACGCAGTCGAACAGCTACACCGTTCATTACCGTGCGCAGGCGCTCAAGATTCCACCATCCATCAATTACAACGTGATCGATCCGGCGAAGCTTTTAGTCACATCGGAATCGCGCGGTTCCACCTTGATCGAGCGCTATGTGGACGCTTCGGACCCCCGGATGCAGGAAGACGGGTTTGATCCGGCGACGAATTTTGCAACCGTGGACAAATATTACAAATTCCGGATCGTTAACAACGTTGCATTTGCTCCATGAGTCACTTGCAAAATAGAATCAGCAAAGCATTCAGCCTGTTGGAACTTCTCGCCGTCGTCGCCATCGTGGCGATCATGGCCGTGCTGACGATGCCCGCGCTCCGTTCGATCTCTCGAGCGCAGGATATGACCCGGGCCGGCACCATTCTTGTGGAGCAAATCGAGAAGGCGCAACAGCTGGCCACATCGAGGGCCCGGCCCTCGGAGATTCGATTTTACCATTTCCAGCTGCCCGGCCAACCCGACGCACAATACCGGGCGATTCAGGTCTTTTCTTTCGATGAACGTGGCGAAATGGCATCCCCCGCCTTCCCGTCTGTGATGTTGCCGGGTGGAGTTGCCTTGCATCCACTGGATAAATTTTCTCCGATTCTTTCGCAAGCCCCCCGTTCGGGCATGTCGACATTGCCCGGCGGAACGTCCTGCAGCTACAAAGCCTTTCAGTTCCGGCCTGGTGGTTCGCCCGACCTGCCTGCCAACGCCTCCTTTGTCACGGCTGTCTTGGAATCCGACATTCCATCGGGTCGCACCCCGACAAACTACTCCTGCGTGAAGGTCGAGCCCGGCACCGGTCGGCCGCTGCTTTACCGGCCATGAAGAACATACTATGCAAAGTCTTAAAAAATTTGTCACCTGAGTTTTGAATAAATTTTATGAAACATAAAACATCGGATTTTTTTGCCGATATCGCGACATCCCTACCGGGAAAACAACGTCAGCACCTTCAAGCACCCAGCCCGGCGGCCGTGCCCGACTTGGAGCTGCCCTTGGCGGGCGCAACGGTCTCGAACAGAGTCCCGGCACCCCGTATTACCACGTTTGAGGAAATGCAGGCGGCCCTTGCCGAACTGCGCGAGAAGCACCACCCATTTCTCCAGAATCTTGCGCCCGAACTTCCCTCAACCCGGGACCGACTCGAGTTCAAGACCTTTTCCTGGCGCATCGAACAGCCGGAAGACCGTCAAAATTTTGCCACCGTCTTGCAAGGGGCCGGGCTGTGGCAAACGGTTGAAATCCCCCACTACGGGCCGCCTTTGGGCCAAGCGGCGACGCTTTATCGATGCGAGTTTGAACTCCCCTCTTGGGCAGCAAGGCACGAAGCGTTCGGCCTGTGCTTCGGAGGAGTGGACTACCGCTGTCAAATTTATGTCAATAGCCTCTGCATCGGCACGCATGAAGGGTTCTTCGAGGAATTCCGACTCGACTGCACAGCTGCCTTGAAACCCGGAAAAAATGTTCTTCTGGTGCGTGTTGAAAATGATTTCACCATGTTGGGGGAAAATATCGGCCCCTTAAAGTCCGACGGAGACAAGATTTACGCCGCGACTGGCCTTGGCTACGACGAACCGGAACTCGGGTGGCACCATTGCCCGGCCGGGATGGGAATCTGGAATACCGTCGCCATCGAAGGCACCTCGCGTCTCTACATCGACGATCTTTGGGTCCGGCCATTGCCGGAGACCCACGAGATCGAAATCCACGCGGAAGTGGAAAGCCACAGTCAAAATTTTGAGGAGGAGGTCCTCCTTGATCTCTCCATCTTTGGTCAAAACTTTCAGGCCGTCGCCCTTCGCAACCATATCCACCGGGGTGAAGCTCCGTTCGTCCGCGGGTTCGGCGATTTGGCACACGGCTTTGATGAGGTGTTTCCAGAGATTCTGGGCTCCGGGCGCAACTATATCCGCCTCCGCGTTTCATTGCCTGACGCGCGCCTCTGGAGCCCGGATCAACCGTGGTTGTATCAGTTGCAAGCCTGCTTGCGCGAGCCCAAGGGAAAGTTCCACCTCAATGGCCAGGAGATCCGCCTGCGCGGGGCCAATACCATGGGAAACTTCGAGCGCTGCATTATGCGGGGCGATCTCGAGGGCCTGTGCGATCAGATTCTTTTGGCCAAGCTGACCAATATGAATTTTCTGCGCATGACCCAGCGGCCAGTGCATCGGGAGTTTTATGAATTCTGCGACCGACTGGGACTGATGGTGCAAACGGACCTTCCGTTGTTCAGCACGATTCGGCGCAGCCAGTTTGCGGAAGTGGCGCGCCAAGCCGGCTGCATGGAACGTCATGTTCGCCGCCACTGCTCCAATATCCTTGTCTCCTTCATTAACGAGCCTCGACCAGCCGCTGGAAGCAAACCGCACCGCTTTGTCCACCGCGATGAAATGGAAAGCCTTTTCGAAATGGCCGCCCGTCAGGTTCGGTTTCACAACCCGGACAGGGTCGTCAAATACGTGGATGGGGACTATGACCCGCCGGCACCGGTCGGGCTGCCGGACAACCATGTCTACTGCGGCTGGTATATCGGTCATGGAATCGACTTGGGAGCGCTGCATCAAGGACGCTGGCTCCCGGTCAAGCCCGGGTGGCACTGCGGATGTGGAGAATTTGGCGCCGAGGGTCTCGATTCCTACGCCGTTATGGCTTCGGAATATCCCGCCCGCTGGAAGCCCCTCTCGCCGGACGCTCCTTGGAATCCAGGCGTGATTGCGATGTCGCAAACCTGGAAGTTTCACCGCCTCTGGTATGAACCCGCCTCCACCGCGCAAGGTTGGATCGAGGCAAGCCAGGATTTTCAGGAATGGATCATTGGCATGATGACAAGATCGTTCCGTAGGATGCCATGCTTGAATTCATTCGCTGTGCATCTCTTTATCGACGCCTGGCCAGCCGGGTGGATGAAAGCCATCATGGACTCGCATTGCATCCCTAAAAAAGCATGGTTTGCCTACAGGGACGCCCTCGCTCCGCTGGCGGTCTCGCTCCGCTGCGACCGAACACATGTGTGGGCGGGCGAGCGCGTCGCTGTGGAAGTGTGGGTCTGCAACGACCATCCCGAGGCCCGATCCGGATTGACCGTCCACTACGAACTTTTGGTGAATGGAACGATCTTAACCGCGGGGAAATATCCAGCCGAGGCTCCTGCCTGCGCACCCGTGTGCCTCGGGCTCATCCCACTCCAGATTCCCGAGGTCGGTTCACGATCACGTCTGGAACTTGGCATCACTCTTGAGGATGCCTCAGGTCGCCCGGTGCACTCGCACGAGTTGGCATTTGAGGCCTTTCCGATTCCGACTCCAGCCACCCAGCAAGTGTGGACTCCACAGGCCAATCCGGCGACGCAGCAGTTCTTGAAAAGGTTGGCGTTGGCTACAGTGGATTTGCTTTCCGATTCCGACACGCTGCTGCTGACGAACATCAGCGATCTTGAAGAGAATCGGGAACAGATCGAATCGGCCGTGCGGAAGGGGGCCACAGCCGTGCTCCTCAATCTGCCTCCGGGGGAACACCGCTTGGGCCATGCGGAACTGTGTGTCCGGGAAGCCGGGATGGGGCCAAGGCATTTCGTGTCCCGCGCAACGGGACATTCCTTGGTGGAAGGATTTCACCCCAATGATTTTCGGTTCTGGTTTCACGAATCCGCCCAGCGGGTCGCGCCGATTCTGACAACCGTCCTCGATGCCGCAGGATGGACCCCCATCTTGCTGACTGGAGACGGTGGGTGGACCAAAGATTGGGAGTATTATCCGGCTGCCGCTGAAATCCGCGATGGCCAAGGGCTCTGGCGAGTCTGCCAACTTCCGCTGAGCGAGTGCATCCGCCACAATCCAACAGCTCGGATTTTCGCACAGCGACTCTTCCGCCATAAAACGCGAAAGCCCATTCAAACACATCCAATTCCATCAGATCATGTTGTGAAGGAAGTTCTGGTATCATGAGTCGGGAGATCATACCCTCGTCTCCAAGATTGTTGATTTGCAAAGGCGCTCGCGCAGGCCAGTTATTCAGATTTTGGAATTAAGACGCATATATAATCTTTTGACAATATTATGATGATTAATACTAAAAATATATACAATCCTATTCTCAGGCTTCATAACAATCTGAGGGATCCGTCCGTATTTAAACTTCCGGACAGGTATCTACTTTTTTACACCCGCTATGTCATTGGCCACTGGAATCTGGCCCGCAACTGGCATGTCTCGTGTTGTGAAACCAAAGACTTTGTGACTTTTTCCGGACATCGGGATATCACCGCAGAAAATTTCGCCTCACCGGGGGATGTTGTTCATTGGCATGGCCGATGGATCATGCCATTTCAATCCTACCCAGTGCGGCCCCAATCGTTGTTTTTCGCGGAATCCGACAACGGCATGGACTGGTCGGCTCCCAAAGGATTTCTAGAAAAAGCATTGGACCTCCCTTGGAACACCGACCAGAGGGCGATCGACCCATCGTTTGTCGTCCATGGCCGCGAACTCCATTGTTTCTTTGTCGGTTCCGAGGGTTTGGGCACTCCGCAGCGTGCAAACCTGCTTGGACATGCCGTGACCGAAGATCCCACCTTGCAAAACTGGCGGATTCTCACCCCCGATTCCCCCTTGATGGGCCGCGACAGGGCTCCCGATGGAGTGGAAAATGTCGTTATTTATCGAGCTGGCGGCAAGTGGTTGATGATGTTGAGCGAAGGTATGGAGAATCAACATCTGGCGTTGGCAGAGTCGCAGGACTTGATCACTTGGCGGCCTGCGGGAATTGTCGAGATTGCACCCCAACCTTGGTTTTCCTTTCGTCATGGGGCCCCATTCATCTGGCAAGAAGAGGACCGCTACTACATGGTTCTTATGGGGGAGGAAGACGCCTCGCACCGATCCTCCCTCGGTTTTCTGACTTCGGCAGATGGCTTCAAGTGGGAGGTTTTGCCCTCTCGAGATTGAGGACCCTGGAACCCCCGCCGCTCAATAATCCTGAATTATCCTTTTGGTGAGATGTTCATGATTCAGAGTGAGCCAAAGATGACTTCCCGAATACAAGCGATGGACATGAAGTATCCTGCGGCAACTCGTCTGTCATCATCCGTGCCCGTGGTTGGAATCGATCCCCGTTCTTAGGGCTTTGGCGCGAGCTGGAAAATCGAGATGCAACTTAGGAAACCCGATCTCGGGACTGATGTTCTGTTTGATTCCAGCGAGGCGTTTTCGCTATTTGGAATTCGCGACTTGCGAACCTTGAAGTCATGAATCAGAGGTCAAACAGGCGCTCGGGAGCGGACCCGGAATAGGCGTAGGTCAGCACCGCGCCGTCCACCAGAGATCCCCCGCCGAGATACGGGCTGGCGACTCCTTGAATCGCACCCGAGTAATTCGGCCCCGAGTAGTAAGCCCGGTTGTTGACGTGAACGATCGGGACATCATTGGCATCGGTGGCCTTGAAAACGCCGATCTTGCCTCCCGCCGGGACGGAAACTCCGGAGACCGAAGTGATCGCGGCGATGCGATCCACGGAGCCGGCGACCATGGAAAGGATGTTGCGGGCTTCAAATCCCGTAATGGAACCAGCCACGCCGGCCGAAGCCGGTTCGCCGCCACGCACCAGACCGCTGGCCCCGGCAAGAACGCCCACATTTCCAGTTGCAGGAGAGAGCGCCGTGACAGCCCCGGTTCGAATGTCGGAGGTAAAGACGGCCATGGGGCTGCCGAAGGGCACGTAGGATCGAATCGGTGTCGCCGCGGCAATGATGCCCGCGTCCCCGGCGAGTTTGATCGCTTTCAAGGACCCGCCCGCGCCGGCACCGGTGGCGGCATCGGAAGTTAGTCCGTAATTCAGCGTGTTTCCGCCGTTGCCGGCAATGAGATCCGTGCTGACTTGAATGCTGTTCGGCTGGGTGAGCGAGGAAATCCCTCCCCCGGCACCGCCACGGCCATTGGAAGATCCCATCGCCCAGATTTGCTGGAAGAGGGACCAAACCAGTGGATCTGCTCCGGGTGGTGGAGGATTTTCCTTTTGAATCTGGGAAGCGGATACAGCCGAAGCATGGCCCCCGTCTCCGGCAATCGCGACGACACGGCCATTGTCGAGAGCCGAGGCGTTCAGCGTGACACTTGAGATTTGACCACCACCACCACCGGCGAGAAAGCCATTGCCTCCGGCACCAGCCGCAAAGACGAGCGAACCGGTGTCTGCGACAAACACGCTCTGGGACAAGGCTCCACCCGCACCGCCTTTGGCGGCTGCGGAAAGACCACCATCTCCCGCAAGAACGGGGATCAACTCGCTGGAGGCGGTGATTTCAGATCCACTCACATGACCTCCGCGACCACCGTCGCCGAGAACTCCGTCGCCACCGTCTCCTGTGGTGACAGTCGCGGTAAAGGGAGTTCCAATTCCGGTCACACGGTTGACAAATCCCGAAATGGAGCCTCCATGCCCGCCCGTGAGGCCCGACCCGCCAGAGCCCGTGGAAAGAGCCACCTGGCCAATGAGCACATTGTAATCGGCCGTTGGACCGGAATTCGAGATATCGCCACCGTGTCCAGCCGCGCCGGCGCTGGAACCGCCTCCGAATCCCGTGGCAAACGACAATGAGGCCGGACCAATCCAGCCGCCATTGACGGTGCCAGCCTGGTTTTTGAAGTTGCCGATAAAGCCGCCCGAGCCGCCTGCCAACGTGCCGAATCCGCCCGACCCGGTGACAATGTCAAGGCCATTGACTTTGACGTCGGGGATTTTTACGTCCCCTTTGCCAAGGACAAATCCTCCGTTTCCGCCACGGGCTCCGAATCCGCCATCCCCGGTCACGAGCGTGAGGTTTGAAAGCTCGGTTTTGGTATTCACTCCCTCGAAGAAGATTCCCGAAATCGAACCTCCGGCCCCTCCGCTGCCAAGCAAGCCGGAACCACCGTTTTGAGTCGTGAGAGTGCGGGTCACACCTTCGGTGAAAATGCCAAACAAGCCCCCGGCGCGGCCTCCGGAGAGAAATCCTCCGCCTCCGGATCCGGAAAGAAAAGTCGTCGAATTGAAGCCGGCGACCTCCAGCGCTCCCGTCATGATGCCTTCGGAATTTTTGGTGGCCACTCCTTGGCCGAGATTGCCCCCATGGCCACCGTTTCCGAGGTAGGAGAACCCGCCATCTCCAGCCACCAGTATCAGATCGCTGGAAATCAACTCATAGCCGTAAAGGTTCCAAGGAAGCCCATTGGCTGGTGCGGTCAAACCGGAAAATCCACCCTCAAACGGCCCGGAGAGGGCGTATCGGGAATTCTCCGCGCCGGAGGTGGCATAGCCCGTGAAAGAAACCGGCGAAGACAGCGCCCCATCACTGGCGTCCGTGGGACCGTATTGATCGAACCCGACAACATCAAACTGGCGGATAATCGGGTCATTTTTCTCTCCCACTTGAGCGGCAAAAGCCACCTGGCCACCAGCAATTTCAAAGGCTCTGGAAACTTTGTTGACTTCAAATACCCCGGCCACAACCAAGGGAATTTGCGGCGTTCCAGCCGCAGCCTTGGGAGCGGTCACCGCGATACCATAATAGGTGGTCGGCGACGGATCCGCCACGGGACTGGCCGCACGCGCATCGGTCAAGACAACTTGAGCGACCGTTCCATCTCCGTTGCTACCATCCAAGACGGAGGCCACGGTGAAATCGCCATACTGTCCAAAAACGACAGGGTCGAAAAATCCATCACCGTTTGCATCGGCGATGGCGAAGTCGTAAGCGGAGATGTTTTCCGCCTTTTCGTAAAAAAGCTTGTTGATTTTAACCCCACCCACATCGACCTCGGCCACCTTGCGGGGATTGAATTTGATACCTGCAATGGTCGAGAGATTCTGCAGGCTTCCGTTCGGGAAGGCGATCGAAGGATCAAAGGAAAACGTCTGGAAGGTGGATGGAGTGTCGCCATCAGGTCTCGTAAGAACGGCCAGAATATCGGAGCGGTTGTCTCCGGATTCGATCGCCGTGGCTTTCAAGGTCAAGGCCACCTCCTGCCCTTTGAAAGAGGCGGCAAGAGCAATGGGAAACTTGGTGGGAACGGAGCCCGAGCCAAGGCCGAAGTCCGCCGCGAAAAAGCCATCGGGAATGCCAGCGGAGTCTGTCAACCCGGATAGGACAACCAAAGAGGCGGGATAGGGGTCGGAGCTGATTTGAGGCTCGGCAACGTTGATCAACGCCAAGTCCACAATTCCGTCGTCATTGAAATCTCCACTGGTCAAGTTGGTGTTGACTCCACTGTCTCCGAAGGGCGTCGGACTGTAACGTGGGATATCGAATCCCAGCCAGTCACCGGCTCCATCGAAGCCCCGGTTCAAGAAGCTTTTGACTCCACCGAAGGTGGATCCCTGGCTGGATGCCGTTGCGATGTCGGGAAGTCCGTCACCGTTGAAATCCGCCACCGCCAGAGGAGACATGCGGACAGCGTCCTCCGCATAGAGAGACGGCTCGAGAATCATGAACCCTTGACGGAATCCACCCGCTCCGTTGCCGAAGGCCACCGCCATTTGTTGGGTCGTCTGGGTCAAAAACACCGCATCGCTGTTGCCATCGGCATCGAAGTCGAACGACCGGAAACTGCCCAAGTCGCCGGCTTCGCGGGTGGTTGTCAGGAAGGCGGACGGCGCGGGTTCGCCCACACTGAAAAGTTGGAATTTTGCGGCGTCCAGACTCGTGCCCGCGCCGGCATTCGCGAGCCCATCGCCCCCGCGGCCCAATCCGACGCGCACATCACCATAGATTTCGATCGGGGCATTCGGCTTGAAGAGACCCGCTTGGCCGGCATTTCCCAGAAGCCCCTGCCCGCCATCCCCGGTAAAGAGGCTCACCACGCTGTTCGGGGAAGCGGTGACCCCGAAATTGATGATCGATCCCCCATTGCCACCGGACACACCATCACCGCCATCGCCCGCGATCGCACGGAATCCTCCCACATCGCCGTTGAGGTAAACATCACGAATGTCCCCGCCTTTGGCTCCGAAGCCTCCGTCGCCGGTTTGAATGCCGCCGATGAAGAAAACAGCGGGCTCGAATTCCGTTGAGGAATAAATGCCGGAACCGGCCTTGATGCCGATCAAGTCGCCGCCAGCCTGTCCGGCCGCCGGAATGAAGGCGGCCAGGTCGCCCCGGAGACTCTGACCGGGGCCGGCGCCGACGAGTGGCGAAGTGCCAAAGCTGAAGGCTTGGCCACTGACTGCGGTGCCGGTGAAAAAATGTCCCAACGAAGGCGTGGGCGTGAGACCGCCATACCAGCGGTTGGCCAAAATGTATTTTTCCTGCTGGGCCGAAAAACCCGCCGTGTCGATCAAGAGACCATTCCCGCCGAATCCCAAACCTCCCCCGGCGAAGACATTTCCATAAATCGAGTAATTCGAGAGGGCGAGACGGTTCAACGGAGTATTGCCCTCCACGGACGCGTTAAGATCCGCAGCCACCACCGATCGCAAAGTGATCGATTCAATACGGGAATTGAGAACAATTTTCCCGTCACGGCCATTGGACGAATCCCCGTCGGAATCGGTGAGAAGTCCACCCGGGAGGAGATTGGTCACGATATCGCCGTGGATATCGACAAACGAAGTCAATCGCAGTCCGTCACCCGCTGAAACGCCCGTGATTTCGTCGTGATCCACCGAGCCGTTGCCGTTGAGGTCGGTTGTGAACACCAGCGCTTGTCCTTTTTCAACGTAAAGGTAGTAGCTGCCCGCAAAGGGACCGGAACTGCCCAATCCTTGGCCGGGGCCGAGGAGAATGCTGGAGCCCGCCACCGCAGCGGAGATGGCGGATTCATTCAACCCGGCCGGCGCGATGCGAGGCTCAAGAGTTTCGAGAATGGGGGAACCAATCGGAGAGGCAGGGGTTTTCATTCAAGAGTCAAAGGTGTTGCGTTCGTCGATCAAGGCATAGCCGGTTCCGGAGACAGAACCGGGCACAGCCGTCAGAAATGCTTCGGGCCGGAAGTTTTTGTTGGCACCCAATGTCAAGGCGGCCACAAAGCCGTCCAATGGCCGGGTGGTTCCGAGCGTCCACGGGAAGGGATTCGAGGCGATGGGAGTTGAAACTCCTGCGACATCGATCTGAAAAACATTCGCTCCGGGAGCCGCAGGATTACCAGCCACTCCGCCGACAAGATTGGCGGAGGAGAAATTCAGAAACGCCCCGAAATCCGGACTGAGTGGATCGATATCGGCAATTGCCGGAGTGAGTCCACGCAGGAAAACTCGATCCACGAGGTGGGCCAAGCCAAAATCCGCAGGGGAAGCCGTGGTAGGGCGTCCAGCCACGATCGCGGAAATGGCGGCCGCCGTGATTTGCGTCACGCTGCCCGCTTGGCCGTTTAGTTTGGCATCTCCCCCGGTGCCCCCGAGACCGGCGAAAAGACCGCCCATTCCATCCGAGCCAAAAGCCGCTCCCGAACGTGTGCCGATGTCTCCGAAGGTATTGATTTCCGTCAGCGACCCTCCCCGTCCTGCTTTGGCGGGGGAATCTCCGCCATTCCCTGCAGCAAGAAATTGAAGGACAACACCCGGTGCGGTTGCGACTTTGGAAATGCTTCCTCCATCTCCGGCCGTTCCTTTCGAACCGGGCAAGAGGGATCCCCCGTGGCCGGCGGTCACTTCGACCCGGCCATCACCACCGTAGATGCTCAAACCCGAGACAGCCCCCCCGGGAGCCGCTTTGGATCCGGCAACCCCGCCATTTCCATCGCCGGCAGAAAGACGAGTGAACAAGCCGTCCCCGGCTTGGCCGGCAAGATTAAGGAGGCTTCCTCCCGCACCAGCACCTGCGGGGCCGACAGACCCTTGGCCGCCAGCGACCGTCACAGTGCCAGCGGGAGCGGTTGCAGGATCGGGTTGGAAATCCGCGTTCATTCCATACCAGGCCGCATTCGAAATACTGCCGCCGTGCCCACCCGCATGCCCATCCCCAGCTTGAAGGGAAATATCGAGAAATGCGGAAACCGAAACCGTTTTCAAGAACCCGCCCTGGCCGGGTTTGGATGCTCCCGGAGAAGGCGAAGCCTGCCCCGCGACAAGCGATGCGCTCCCGGTGGATGCTGAAACAGTAGCCCGCTCCACCGCTCCACCATTCCCAACGCTGGCTCCCGGACCTCCATCCCCCGCAGTCAGAAGAACCGACAAGCCGGGATTCGTGAGGGCAGGAGTGGTTGCGGCAATCAAAGTCACCGAGGAAACCAAACCGCCGGCACCACCTTTTCCCTGGGGCCCGGTGCCCGCTCCACCGGCTCCAGACGCAGCCTGCAAAATTCCGGAGCCGGTGAGATTGGAAACATCAAAAATTTTGACACTGGAGTTTTGAAGCCGTCCTCCAGCACCCGCAACAGGACCATCTCCTCCAGCACCCGCTGCCAACGAGGGAAGAGTGGCAAATCCGAGATAAGTGATGGCGTTGAGATCCCCACCGGCTCCCCCGGATTTTCCTCCACTGCCACCGGCACCCGCCGTGAAGGAAAGAAGGCCATTGCCAGCACCGGCGGCGGGTTCAAAAATGGAAACCCGGTCGAGCGAACCTCCCTTGCCCCCCGCTCCGGAAAGCGAAGTTCCGCCCTGGCCTCCCACCACCTCATTGCCGGGAGTGTCAAAATCCAAATACAAGGCCTCCACGCCGGTGACCTGGCCACCGGTTCCACCTGCACCGGTGGTGGCAGTCCCGCCCTGACCGGCCCGGATGGACAACAGATCGACCCGATCTCCGGGCTGGTAGGAAAGCTGCACCTTCGCCACCGATCCACCCGCACCGCCGCTGGATCCCGATGATCCACTGCCGGCTTGAAGAACAACCTGATCGCCCAAAATGGAAAGGCCGGTTAGCGATCCTCCGGGGGCACCGGGACCAGTGGACAAGCCCGCCGACCCGCCGCGCACGGCAACCGTGTCGCGCAAGGAAGGGTCCAACGCGTCTGAAGCATTCAAATTCTGAACCATCAAGGAGGAAACACCGCCGCCCGCACCGGCTTTTCCAGTTGGCAGGGAGGCATTGCCTCCGGCTCCCCCGAGGATTTCAATCTCGTCAATCAGGGCGCTTTGCGGAGCCGCAGAAAAAACCTGAATGCCTGAAACAGTCCCTCCAGCCCCGCCCGCTGCGGCTCCCTGGCCACCAGCCCCGGCCGCCAAGGAAACGTAGTCGTTGAGAGCCTCAGGGGATTTAATGATTTTTTTTCCCTCGAGCTGGAATCCAATATCAATGCGGGAGAGACCTCCTCCGGCTCCGCCGGATCCAGTGAGGGAGGCCCCGCCAGCACCAGCCACAATGCGGATATCCCCATAAACCGGGACCGTGGGATCAGCGTCCCCTGTTCCAGACACTATTATACCGGAAACGGATCCTCCCGGGCCGGCTTTCGCCCCGTCGCCTCCACGGCCGGCAGCGACCAGAAACCCGTTGCTGTCGGCAAGGACCGAGAGGCCCAGAATCGACCCTCCCTTGCCTTGGGATCCCCCCACCCCTGCCACGACCTCATCCACTGCGCCCAGCTGAATCGATTGGAGCGATCCCCCGGCTTTTCCCGCCGCTGGCGTGTAGGCCGCCAGCAAACTGGATCCGAATGCGGATCCCGTGCCACCCCAGGAATAAGTATAGGTGCCGTCGGAAGACGTGGTGAGCTGTTCTGCCGTTCCCGAGATCGAGATTTTGGCCATCGATCCTCCGGAAACAACCCGCCCGAGGATGTCTCCTTGCACGTTGAGCGAGACAATCGTTCCATCCGGGATCAAGGATCCGGGAGTCAAAAGACGGGACTTGGCATCGAAATTCACCACCACATCGCCATCGATGGAACCGGCTACTTTGACCGCCGCCCCGCTGGACAGCGAGAGGCCTGTCAACTCCTCCGCCTCGACGCGCCCGTCCCTGTTTCGATCCTGAAAGAACGCCAGCAGGCTTCCCTTTTCAACGCTCAAATAGCTCTTGTCCGGCTTGGCTTTTTCGTTCCATTCCGGCCACATGAAAACTTTGTCACCAGCGGACAAGGGGAGTGCGTAGTGATTTGTGCTGCCGGCAAACAAAGATTGGGTTCCGTAGGGATTGGCATCGGCCGCGTTGAAAAAATCCCCCTCCAGATACGTCGTGTTCGCGGGGTCGGAATCCGTCGGTGCCCCGACCTTGATCAGAACCGCTGGAGCGATGCGTGGCTCGAGGCATTCCAGCAAGGCGTCCGACGCAGCAGCACGGGAAGTTTGGGAGATGAACATAGTGTCTGACAAAACGTCGGACATCTTCACCCAGAGTGGTCTTTTCTCAAGGGAAAATTCCGCCTTTTGAACATGGCGGGGGTTGCCTCCGGGGCACGTGTGGATTTAGATTGGCGCCATGAAGCGAGTTCCTCTCCTGGCATGGCTGGTGGCGGGTTGGTTGGCGATATCGTGCGGGCCGCAACCCGCACCGGTGGTTCCTCCCCCGGCGGAAGAACCGAAGGGGATGACGATCTTGAACGTGGGGGTGCTCCTTCCGCTGAAGGGGCCGGGTTCAAAGGGGGGCGAGGACGTGCTCAACGGTCTTGCCATGGCTGCCGAGGAGGTCAATGCGGCCGGAGGGGTTAATGGAAACGTCTTCCGCCTGGTGGTGAGGGACACGCGCTCGGAACCCGATCGGGCCAAAAAAGCGGTGGCCGGACTGGTGGCGGAGGACAAGGCGTTTGTGCTGGTGGGCGGATTGGCCGGTGGCAGTGCCGAGGCGGCCGAAGCGGCGGAGGCGGCGCAAGTGCCCATGCTGGCGCTGGGAGGCACCATGCCTGGCATTCCCTCGCGCGAGCCGTGGATTTTCCGCCCATGCCAGACGGATTTTCATTCCGGAAGGGTCATGGCCCGATGTGCGGCGAATCTCAATGTGCGGCGGGTGGTGGTGGTGTATGATCCGTCGAATGCGTTTTCGAAAAATCTGGCGGCGGCGTTTGTGACGCAATTCAAGCGGCGGCCGGATGCGCGGGTGTCGGGCGAGGTGATCGACGGGTCGTTGAAGGATCTGGCGGCGGTTTTGGAAAGGGTGCGCCGGAAAAATCCCGATGCGATCTACCTCCCGCTCCTCGGGGACCAGGCGGTGGAGGCCGTTCGCAAGGCCCGCGAGATGGGTCTGACTGTGCCGGTGCTGGGAACCGCAAGCTGGGACACTCCCGAATTTTTGGATTTTGCGGGACCGGCCGGTGACAATTGCTACTTCCCCGCGCGGTATCATCCGGAACTTCAAAGCGAGGCGGCCGGTCTTTTCCGGGCGGGCTATGAAACCAAGTATGGCCGCCCGCCCAGTGCGATGGCGGCGATGGGCTACGATGCCCTGGCGATGATCGCCGAGGCGGTGCGGACCGCGCATTCCGCCTCGCCGGTGGATGTGAAGTCGGCTCTGGCGAAAATGCGGAATTTCCCGGGACTGACCGGGCCGATCACCACCGACCCCGACTTGGCGCGCCTGGAGGAGGTGGCCGTGCTACGCTGCGAGAACGGGAAGCCGCGGTTCTTGGAAATGGTGCCGGTCCATTGAAGCCGGAAGGCGGGGAGCGGAGCGAATCCGGCGGTCAGCAAACCGCCGCTACAGGGCAGGCGGGGCAGGCTGGATCAGCTCGATTTCGTAACCCTCGGGGGCATCGACGAAGGCGATCACGGAACCGCTGGACGTTTTGTGCGGCCCGTCGCTGAGCGGGTAGCCGAGCGAGGCGGCGTGGGCCGCGAACGCCTCGAGATCGTCCACCTCGAAGGCCAGATGGGTCAAATCGGGCCCGACGATCACGGGACCGCTTCCGTCGAATTTGCAGATTTCGATGAGTTCCTCGCTGCCAGGGGCCTTCAAAAAGACCAACTCCGAACCGCGTCCGCTGGTGCTGCGGCGGATTTCCTCGAGTCCGAGGACGCGGGTGTAGAAGAAAAGGGTTTTGTCGAGATCGGAGACCCGGTAGCGGGTGTGCAGAAGGCGTTTAATCATGGGATGCGGGTTGAGGCGGGTTGAGATGGGATTGAAGAAGCGGGGAGTTGCCAAAAGCGACGAACGCCGGATCGCGCAAACATTGCTTGAGAGTGGGCGCCGGCAGTGTGGCGGAGGCCATGGCGAGAGAGGCTTCGGCTGTGGCGGAATCATCCAAACGCAAGGCCCGATAGGCGCGCAGCAGCGGTGCGGAGAGTCCCTGGAAGGATTCGTCTCCGCGATTCCTCAAGGACTCGTCGTCCATTTGCTGGAGAGCCAAGAGCTCGAGAGAAATGTCCAGCGCGAGGCGGTCGTTGGAAGCGGATTGCCTCGCTTGTGCGGCTTGGATCAGCGTGTGCGCCTCGTCGAATTTCCGCTCAAAGCGCCGGAGAACCGCAAGCTCAATGAAGGGTCGCGGATCGGTCACGTCGGCGGCGATGGCACGCTGAAGAAGTTGTTCGATCCGGATGCGGGGGTTCCCCATGCTTTTGAAGGACTCGCTGGTTGCCAGACGGGCTTCGATGAGCGCCTGTATCGTAAGGGCCTCGGAAATCGATTCCCGAGCCGCCAGCGCCTCGTCCACCATTCGCTGAGCCAGAGCGAGATCGCCGGCCTGAAGAGCCGCCCGGGCCGTGAGAATCGACAGGGAGGAGAGTGCGGGGTGCATCGCCTTGACGGATTGGAACTGCGCAGCCGCCTCCTTGCCCCGACCTTCGAGAAGGTCGTTCATTCCCTGCTCGATGGCGTCCCGCACGTCGGGCGTGAGACTCACATTTTCCTTGAGCGCGACCGCTTCGGCGCGGGCGACGCCGTCATCAAGCCCGATCGAGAAGGCCAAGACCCCCACGACTGTGGAGGCAACCACAGAGATCACCGTCGCCCAAAAAATGTGCAGCCGGCCATCCCACGAACCGCCCCGATCCCCGCGTTTTTTGGGCGACTCAAACGAACGGCTCCTGTGGCGACGCGGACGGGAGGAACGGGCAGGTTCGGAACCCGGGACAGGCATTTGCTCCACGGATTCCGGCGGGTTCGGCGACCTGACGGGTTGAAACACGCGTTTGGGCCGCTGCACCAGATCGGGCTCATGATCCAAGGGTGGGAATGAAGACTCTGGAGGCTTGGAGGCGGGCGCCGGTTGGGACACAGCCAGGTGATTCAAAAGGGAGGTCAGCAACTCCGGTGTGACCACGGGACTCGCCGGCTGGGAGGGGCTTTTTTCTTCAGGAACAATGCGCGGCGTGACTTTGACCGGTTCGCGGCGGCTGGAGTCTGGAGAATCGCCGGAGTGCATCGAATCAGGCCGGCAGGTGAAGAAGACGTCCGCAGTGCGGGCACGAGACAATCGTCTTCTCGGAGCGCACCGCCAGGGCGGTTTGCGCCGTGACCTTCATGTGGCAACCCATGCAGGTGTCGTGCTCAAGCGAGACAACCGCCCGCGCGTTTTTGGTTTCAAAAAGGCGGTCGTATTGGTCGAGAACGTCCTCCTCAATGCCCTGGGTGGCCTTGGCCCGCAGGGCCTCGAATTCGGAGATGCGCAGCCGGAGATTTGCCTCCTTCTCCACAAGGGTCGCGAGGAGCGCGTCGATTCGGTTTTTTTCGGAGTCGTGGACGCGCGTGGCCTCTTCAATGGCAGGTTGCAGCGCGTCCAATTCCTCCATGAGCCCGATTTCGCGGTCTTCCAGGGATACAATCGCCTTGTCCGCGTTTTCGATTTCATGGGCGAGCGCGGTGTATTCCTCGTTTTTCCGGGTTTGAAGTTGTTGGCCGCGGTATTTGGCAATCAGGTCGCGCTTCGCAGCCGCCTCGACCTGCAGGGATTTCTTTTCCACCTCGATGGCTTTGGAGCGGGCCTTGGAAGCCTCCAAGCGGGCTTCGGAATCGCGAACCAGTTTGCGCTTCGCCTCGACCTCGAGGGGCACCGCCTTCAACTCGGCGCGCAACTGGCAGAGGGTCTGGTCCCGCGACTGGAGCGCCAGCAATTGTTCGAGGGCGGTAATCATGGACTTCATGGGTAGCGGGCCCGCGCCGGAAATCAAAAGATTTTCCATCCCCGCGGGCGGGATGTCATGGTGGGCCGATGCCGAATGGAATCTGCTATCTGGTGGGCGCGGGCCCTGGGGACCCGCTTCTTCTCACACTGAAGGGCCGGGACTGCCTCGCCAAGGCCGATGTGGTGGTGTGTGACCATCTCGCGAATCCGGCCCTGCTTCAATTCGCAGGAGCCGGCGCGGAAATCGTTCATGCGGGCAAAAAGGCGGGCGATCACGCGATGGCACAGGCCGCGATCAACCAACTTCTGGTCGAGCGGACCCAAGGCGGAGCGACTGTGGTGCGCTTGAAAGGCGGGGACCCGTTTTTATTCGGGCGGGGTGGCGAAGAGGCAGAGGCCTTGGCGGAGGCGGGATGCGCCTTCGAGGTCGTGCCGGGAGTCACCTCCGCAATCGCCGGCCCGGCTTATGCCGGCATTCCCGTGACGCACCGGGCACACAATACGATGCTCACCATTTTCACGGGTCACGAGGATCCCGGAAAATCCTCCACCACGCTGGACTACGGGGCCATCGCCCGCGCACCCGGCACGAAGGTCATGCTCATGGGCATCGAGCGGCTGCAGGCCATCACAGAAAACCTTATGGCCGCCGGCATGTCGCCCCAAACGCCTGTGGCGCTGGTGCGGTGGGCCACAACCGGCCAGCAGAAAACCTTGTGCTCAACGGCCGGAGAAGTCGCGGGGGCGGCCGCCAAAGCGGATTTCAAGCCTCCCGCAGTGGCCGTTTTTGGAGAGGTGGTGGACCTGCGAGGCTCGTTGAACTGGTTCGAGTCGTTGCCGCTTTTTGGAAGGCGGATCGCAGTCACGCGCACCCGTCGACAAGGTGGCGAACTGGCTGCGAGATTGCGGTCCCTCGGAGCGGACGCCTATGAAGTTCCCACGATTCGCATCGAACCCGCGCCCGACAAGCGGGCCTTCTACGAGGCGGTCGCCTACGCCCACGGATACGATTGGCTCGTTCTCACGAGCCCGAACGGGGCGGATGCCTTCTTCGAGGCTTTTTTCGAAATCTACAAGGACGCGCGCGATCTGGGAGCCGTGCGGATCGCTGCCATCGGACCCGCGACTGCGGCACGGGTGCGATCCTACCGCTTCCAGGTCGATGCCATGCCCGAGCGGTTTCTGGCCGGGGAAATCGCCGCCGCGATGGAAAAGGAAACCAGCCTTGAAAACCTGAAAGTCCTGCTCGCGAGGGCCAGCGGCGCCGACGGGGAGCTGCCCGCCGGATTGTCGCAGCGCGGTGCCATTGTGGACGATGTGGTGGCCTACCGCACAATGCCGGAGACCGGGGGTGCCGGCATCCAGCGCTACCGCACCGAAGGAGCCGATCTCGTGACATTCACCAGCGCATCCACCGCGGAGAATTTTCAAAGCCTGGCCCTGCCCGAGCCGAAGGGTGTGGTTTATGCCAGCATCGGACCCGTCACCAGCCGCGCCATGCGCGAACAGGGACTTGCCGTCGGCCTCGAGGCTTCCCGACATGATATCCCCGGCTTGGTCGAAGCGATCGTCGCTTTTTTTAAAAAAACCCATTCAAATCCGCACCTTGATGAATGATCGGCACGTAACCCTCGACACCGGCATAAAACGCATGATCTCCGATTTGTTCACCGACTCCGGCAACCCCGGGCCACAGCCCGCCGAAAGCATCTTTGATCGTGTCCTCGAGAGGATTGATGCCACCCCGGCCTGTGTGCGCACCGACACCTCGGGCTGCATCACAGAAATCAACCCCGCCTTTTCGCAGCTTTGCGGATACCGGTTTGAAGAAGTCAAAGGACGCAAACCCGGAGCAATCCTGCAAGGCGAAGCGACCACGGGCGAGAGCATCGAGGCCATCCGTCAGGCGATCCGCGAGCGGCGGGCATGCGAAGTCGAAATGGTGAACTACCACAAAGACCAGACCACCTACCGGGTGTCCATTCAAGTGCGACCGATTTTCAGCGCGACCGGCGCCCACGAGGGTTTCGAGGCTTTGGAAACAAAGCTGTCCTGATCAAGCGGGGCGATTTCCGGGATTGATCGCCGCCTCCGACAGGAGAGACTGCATCCATGGTTCTCAAGCGGCCAGTCACTATCTACCGGGATGGATTGTCGATCGGGGAGTTCAGCACCCCCGACTTGCAAGGGTTGCTGGCAAAGGGCGATTTACTGGAATCGGACGAATGCCGGCCAGCCGGAGTCGATCAAACAATCCCCCTCCCCGACTACATCTCCTCCAGCTCGATCTCGGCGTTTCAGCAACCCGTGGAATCGAGGGAGGAGGCGTTCGACAACTCGTTGCCCGCTCCGTTTCCGGCGGGCCGCGGCGTGCCTCCCATGGCCAGCTTGGCGGGATGGATTTTGTTCTTGGTGACATTCGCCGTCCTCTGCGGGGCGGTTGCCTGGATTTTGACCCTGGAGTCGGAAAAGGAGACCGCCCTGGCATCTGTGGAACGCCTCACCGGGGAACTCCGGGCCAGCCGCTCCGAGGCGGCGCAAAGCCTGCTTCCAGAGGCCATGCAATCCACCACGGTGCTTGGCCGGGTGGCCCTTCAAGGTCCTGATGGCAAGCCAGCGCCAATGCCTGGATTTTCCATCCAACTCCTCAAACGGCGCGATGTGGAGCCGTATCTGGAGCAAAAAATCAAGATTCTCGGCGGGCCCTCCGCCTTGGAATCTCAGGAAGGGCTGAACGCCTTGCTGAACGGCCTTCCGGAGCCGGCCCTCAAAACCGTCACCGACGGCGCAGGCGCCTATTCCTTCACCTTGCCGGACGAAGCGGAATATGTCGTCTACTCCAGCATGAGCCAACCCCGGGCGGAAGGAGGCGTGGACGTGTTCCTCTGGCTCCAGTCGGTCTCAAAAGGGGATGCCATCGCGCATCCGGTAAACCTCACCGAGAAGAACCGCGTCACGATTTTCGCACCCGAGTTGATGATTTCCCCTGGCCGCTGAACCGTCTCAGGAAAGGAGCGCGTCCAGTTCGTCCACGCGGCGCTCGAAGAGAGCCAGGGCGGCTTCGACCGGTCCGGGAGTCGCCATATCCACACCCGCAGCCTGAAGGGCCTCGATCGGGAAACGGCTGCCTCCACTGCGCAGAAAGTCGAGGTAGGTCGCCGCATCGCCCGTCTCCAGAACGCGCGTCGCCAAGGCAATCGCCGCCGAGAGGCCGGTGGCATATTTGTAAACGTAAAAGGCGCTGTAAAAATGCGGAATGCGGAGGCACTCGAGCTCCAACTCCGGATCAAGGGCAAAGCGGGGGCCGAAATAATCGCGCAGGAGACCCGCGTAAATCGACTGGAAGCGGTCCAGCGTGAGGGCTTCGCCACGCTCCTCGGCCGCGTGGGCTTCACGCTCGAATTCGGCAAACATTGTTTGGCGGTAGATGGTGCCGCGGATGTCGTCGATCTGGCGGTTGATCAGAAACGCCCTCATGTGGGGATCGGAGGTTTTTTCGAGCAGGTGTCCGGTGAGAAGAACCTCGTTGAATGTCGAGGCCACCTCCGCAAGGAAAATCGGATACCCGTGGTTTTGATAAAGCTGGGCGGACCGCGCATACCAAGTGTGCATCGAGTGCCCGGCCTCGTGGGTGAGCGTGTAGACGTCCGAGAACACATCCGCCTTGTAGTTCATCATGATGTAAGGCGGCGCGGTAAAAGTTCCATAGGAGAAAGCGCCGCTGCGCTTGCCCTTGTTTTCGTAGCGGTCGCACCAACGGCCTTCGCGCAGGCCATGGGCGAGAACACCGGTGTAATCGGATCCCAATGGCGCGAGCGACTCGAGAACCATATCAACAGCCCCGTCCCACGGAACATTGGTTTGAATTTCCCCCACGAGGGGCACGTAGGTGTCGTAGTGGTGGATTTCCTCCAGCTTGAGAACGCGGCGGCGCAGGTCGAAATAGCGGAAGAGGGGCTCCAGGCGCCCGCGAACGGCGGAGATGAGATTGTCGTAAATCGCCACCGGCACATTGTCGGGAAACAAGGCGGCCTCGCGCGCAGATGCATGGCGACGGGCCCGTGCGCGGAAGACGTCCCCCCGCATCGAACTGGCCAGACTCGAGGCCAGAGTAAAGCGGTGCTCTGAAAACTCGCGGTAAAACTGGTGGAAAGCCGCTTTGCGAACAGACGCGTCCCGCTGTTGTAAAAACGAGGAAAACGAGCTTTGCGTCAACTCCCGCTCATTGCCCTCGCCGTCCTTGAGGTTGCCGAAACGCATGTCCACGTTGGTCAATTGCGAAAACGTCTCCGAGTGACCGGCAAGAACCGATCCGCCCAAGGCCAGCAAGCGCTCTTCAGGCGCGCTCAAGGTGTGGGGTTTCGCCCGGCGAAGCCTGGTGAGCGGAATCGTCCACCCGGTAAGGTCGGAACTGGCCAGGAAGGCGGCAAACGTCGCGTCGTCGAGTTCCTGGATTTCAGGCGCGAGAAAGGAAAAGGCCTCGCCAACCTTGACGAGAAGGCTGTCCAGGCGCGCCTCCCGGTCGAGCGCGGCGGAATCGGAACTGTCGCCCGCCACGCACAGGGCGGCATATTGCCGGAGACGGTCAACCGACTGGTCGATGGATTTTTCAAATTCCAGCACCTCGGCCAGGCGGGCCGCGGAGCTCGCGAGGGATCCCTGGAAATCCCCGATGCCGGGATAACGGACGGCCAGCGCGGCCAGTTCCGCCTCCCAGGCGGAGGCATCGGCAAAGAGCGGCGTGAGGTCCCAAGTGTCGGCAACGGGAACTTCGGAACGGGACGGGGTCAGAGTCGCCATGGCTTGCAAATCCCTGAGCAACCCCCTCAAGAGGGCAACAAACGCTGAACCTCGGTGCTGATCGAGCGACCGTCGGAGCGCCCGGCTGCCTTTTCGGTGACAAGCTTGATCACCGCTCCCATGTCCTTCCGCGAGGAGGCTCCGGTGGAGGCGATGGCCTCTTGCACCAACGCCGTCAATTCAGGCGCGGAAAGCGGCTGTGGCAGGTAGGTGGCCAGCACATCGATCTCGGCCTTTTCCGCAGACGCCATTTCGGGACGGCCGCCTTTTTCAAACGCCTCGATCGAGTCCTGGCGTTTCTTGACCTCCTTGCGGACAATCGCCAGCGCGGCGGCGTCGTCAAGGCTGCTGCCGGCACCTCCTTTTTCAATGGCGGCGTTCATGAGAGCGGTCTTCAACATGCGAAGCACACCCAGCTTCGATTGGTCGCGGGCCAGCATGGCGGATTTGATGTCTTGGTTGATGCGGTCTTGAAAAGTCATAGGAACGGGAGTCGGGCGGGGGTCAGTCGCGGCGAAGCTTTTTCTGCACCGCGAAAGAGTTTTGAATGATATCGAAGATGCGCTGGGCGGGAAGGACACGGTTGCCGATGAAGTCGAGGTTGCCATCCGGGCCGATCAGCGCGATCGCAAACCCCTCGGGTGCGTCAAATGCGGTGCACACCGCCGCGGGATCGGAAACGCCAAGGAACGGAATGTTCGAGCGCAGCAACCCCTGTTCTTGCGAGAACGCCGCGACGCACACCAGACCGCTTGCAGCCAGTTGCCCGTAGAGTTTCTGCAGCTGGCCGACTTGCGACCGGAATGCCCACTGGCGCGGCGAATCCGCGAGAAGAACCACCACGGGACGCCCCCGCAAAACCTCGGCTTTTTGTGGCTTGCCGGCGGCATCCGTCCACAAGAAGCCCGGGGCGGGGCGCGCCACCTCGGCCCGGGCGGCGCCCAAGGCGAGAAGCAAAACAAGAACGAAGCGGCTCATATCTTCATCAACTCCGCCTCCTTGGCGGCTGTTTGCTTGTCGATCTCGGCCACGAACCGGTCGGTGAGCTTCTGAACCTCCCCCTCCGTGTCACGCAATTCATCCTCGGAAATCGTGCCCTCCTTCTGCTCCTTCTTCGCGGCGTCCATGGCCTGGCGGCGGCAGGCGCGCACACGCACGCGGGACTCTTCCGCGATCCCCTTGACCGTGCGGGCCAGGTCGCGGCGGCGCTCCTCGGAAAGTTCGGGAATCGGCAAGCGGATGATTTTGCCGTCCACCGAGGGATTGATGCCGAGGCGGGATTCGTTGATGCCGCGTTCGATGTCGCGCACGGTCGAGGCATCGAACGGCTGAATGACAAGGAGGCGGGGCTCCGGCGCGGTGATGAGGGCGAGTTGCTTGAGTTTCATCGCCGATCCGTAGGCTTCCACGTCGATGTTCTCAACCAGCGCCGGAGAGGCTTTGCCCGTGCGGATCGCGGCAAATTCGTGAACCATGAATTGAAGGCCCTTTTCCATGCTCTCCTCGGCCTCGAACAGGATTTCCTCGATACTCATGATGCGTGTTCCGGTTTGTCCGAAACGAGCGTGCCAACCGGATGGCCGGTGATGGCAAGACGGATGTTGTCGGGTTTGTTCATATCAAAAACAATGATCGGCATTTTATTGTCCATGCACAGGCTGAATGCGGTGGAGTCCATGACCTGAAGCCGGCGGGACAGCGCCTCGGTGTAGGTGATGTGCGAAAAGCGGGTGGCTTCCGGGTTCTTCACCGGATCGGCATCGTAAATGCCATCCACCTTGGTGGCTTTGAGGATGACCTCGGCCCCGATCTCCGCGGCCCGCAAGGCGGCGGTGGTGTCGGTCGAGAAAAAGGGATTGCCGGTGCCCGCCACGAAGATCACGACGCGGCCGAGTTCCAAGTGCCGGGTGGCCCGGCGCACAATGAACGGCTCGGCGAGGTTTTGCATTTCAATCGCGGTTTGCACCCGCACCTCCACGCCCTGCGCCTCAATGGCCGCCATGAGGGCCAATCCATTGATCACGGTGGCCAGCATGCCCATGTAATCGGCCGTGGTGCGGTTCATGCCGCGGTGGCTGGCAGTGAGTCCGCGCCAGATGTTGCCGCCGCCGATCACGAGAGCCAGCTGAACGCCGGACTTGCGGACTTCGGCGACCTGTTTGGCGATCGCTTGAACAACCTCGGGACTGATGCTGTCGCGGCTTCCCGGCTCGCGAAGGACCTCACCGCTCAATTTGAGAACAACACGTTTGTAACGCAGCGGAGTGGAATCAGGCATAGGAAGGATGCCGGCATCAAACCGCATCAATCAACTGGAAGAAAGGACAAATCAAAAACGTCCCCCGGGGTGATGCCCGCACCGCACAGAAAATCGCGGGCAGTCATGCGGCGACGGCCTTCGGCCTGAAGTTCGTGAATTTGCAGCGCGCCGCTTCCGCAGGCGGCCACAAAGGCCTCCGCATCCGCCCGAAGGATGCAGCCCGGAACTCCCGAACCCTCCACCGCAGAGGCGGCATGGATTTTGAGAACGCGTCCCTTCAAGCGCCCGAACGCACCGGGCCAAGGCGACATCGCCCGCACACGCAAAGCCAACTCCCGGCTTGGGAGCGTCCAGTCGATCCAGCCCTCGGATTTCCGGAGCTTCGGCGCGTGGGTGGCCAAGGCCGGGTCTTGGGGTATACGGGGCGCCTGGCCGCCGGCGATTAAAGTGAGCGCCGATCGCAAGGCGGCGGGAGCCACGGCCGCCAAGCGGTCGTGCAGCGAACCGGCCGTGTCGTCCGGAAGAATATCGATTTTTTCAACCAGCAAAACATCCCCGGTATCGAGCCCTTCGTTCATCCACATCACGGACATGCCGGTCTCCCGGTCCCCGGCCAGAAGCGCGGCCTGAATCGGCGAGGCCCCCCGGTGTCGGGGCAGGATCGAGGCATGCAGGTTTAGACACCCCAAGCGGGGCCAATCCAGAACGGACTTTGAGAGAATTTGCCCGTAGGCCACAACGACCAGAAGGTCGGGGTGCAGTCCGCGGAGGACCTCCATCGCCACCGGATCGCGGAGTTTCGGAGGTTGGAAAACCGGCACTCCGCGGGCTTCGGCAAGGAGCTTCACCGCGGAGGCGCGCGGCTTCAAATCGCGCCCGGCCGGCTTGTCAGGCTGGGTGACCACGGCAAGCACCTGGTGGCTTGGATCACCCAAAAGATATTCCAATGCGGGAATTCCAATCTCTCCAGTGCCGCAAAAAACGAGTCGCATGGATCAGGGCAGGCGGGATTGGTGGCGGGCCATCAGCAACTCGCCGCCGCCCACCTCGCGCTGCCCGAGGGAACTGGCGCAACCAGTGCAAAGATAATCATAGATTTCCTTGTCCGGAAGAACGAGGAGCAGTTTCTGGCGGACCGGCATGGCCTGGCGGCACTTGTTGCAATAAAGCGAGGAGGCTCGCAGGTTTTCAAACTGTCCCATGGGTCAGGCGGCGCTTGCAGAGTCCTCGCGCACGACAAGATCCAGGATGTCGCGCAAAACCTTGACGGGCGGCTGGGTGGCATCGATGTGGGTGATGAGCGAATCTCCGTAATGGTCCAAAAGCGGCTTCGACTCGGTTTCGTAAGCCAGCAACCGGCGGCGGATCACCTCTTCGTTGGCGTCGTCAAGCCGGTTGTCCTTCAAGGCGCGTTTTTTCAAACGGGCCACCACCTTTTCACGATCCGGACAGGACAAATGAAAAACGCGCTTGACATCGATGATTTCATCCATCAGCTGCGCTTGTCGAACGTTGCGAGGGATGCCGTCGAGCAACAAGCGGTCGATGTCCGGCTTGAAACGCCCGGCCGAGACCGCCGCATCGATCGATTCTCGCCACAGCTGAATCGTGATCTCGTCGGGCACCAACTCGCCACGGCTCGAATGGGAGAGGAAGGTTTGCCCGAGCGGGGTCCGGACATCCAACCGCCGGAACACATCCCCGCAGGCACAATGGAAAAACGTCGGCAAGCTTCCCAGCGTGACACCCTGCGTGCCTTTGCCACTGCCGGGTGCGCCGAGAAAAAGGTAGGTGGAGTAGCGTTTGGACATGCGGGAAGGATAAGGAATTCCGTCCGCTCATCAAACCCGGAAAAGCAAAAAACGCGCCTCTTCCGCAAGGAGCGGGGAAGCGCGTTTTTGAAGATGCCTGCGCGGCTTGGTTAGCGGGCGTAAAGCTCGACGACCAACTGCTCGTTGACAATCGGGTTGATTTCCTGGCGGCTTGGGATGCGCACCACACTGCCAGTGAGATTGTCCTTGTCCACCAAGAGCCAGTCCGGAACGGTTGCAATCTGGGTCAATTCGACACCGCGCTTGGCAAGACGCTGGGACTTGTCCTTTGTCTTGATCGCCACGACATCTCCCGGCTTGAGATTCATCGAGGAGATGTTCGTCTTGCGGCCATTGACGGTCACGTGACCATGCCCGACCATTTGACGGGCTCCGCGCAGCGTTTTTGAAAAGCCCATTTTTTGAACCACATTGTCCAAGCGGGTTTCCAGAAGTTGCAGGAGAATCTCGCCGGTGACACCGCGGCGGCGGCTGGCAATTTCAAAGTAGCGACGGAACTGGCGCTCCAAAACGCCATATTGGTGGCGGAGCTTTTGTTTTTCCGCGAGGGCGGTGGCGTAGTCGCTTTGTTTGCGTCGCGTGCCCTTCGGGCCATGCTGGCCGGGAGGATAGGCTTTGCGCTCGAGGGCTTTCGGTGATCCGCTGATCAAAACGCCGTAGCGGCGGCTGACTTTGGTTTTGGGTCCAGTATATCGTGCCATGGGAAATTTAAGGTTTTAAGGATTGAGTTTGGAGTTGCGTGAAAAAGGCGGCTCGGGAGAGTTCGGGGCCGATTGAGATGTGAAGGGTCGGATTCAAAACATCCAACTCTCCGACAAGCACTCAAACACGGCGTTGCTTGGGCGGACGGCAACCGTTGTGGGGAATCGGAGTCACATCCCTAATCATGGTCACTTCAAGGCCGATGGCTTGCATGGCACGGACAGCGGATTCACGTCCAGAGCCCGGGCCTTTGACGCGGACTTCAACCTCTTTAAGACCATGTCCCATCGCTTGGCGGCAGGCATCCTGGGCAGCCATCTGGGCGGCGTAGGCGGTGCTTTTGCGGGAGCCTTTAAAACCACATTTCCCGGCGCTTGACCAACCGAGAACAGAACCGCGGTGGTCGGTGATGCTGATAATGGTGTTGTTGAAGCTGGCTTGAACATGGGCAATCCCCTGGACAACGCCTTTGCTTCCCTTGGCCTTGACGATTTTGATCGGCTCGATGGTATCGTCCAACGAAATGCTCACTGGGGAGGGAGCCGCCGCAGGGGCGGCTTCGGCGGATTTTTTGCCCTTGCCGGCGGATTTGGCCTTGGGAGCTTTTTTGGCGGGGGCTTCGGCAGCCGGAGTGGACTCCGCCACAGGCGCGGCGGCGGTCTCGGCAACAGGTGCGACCGGAGTCTCGACGGGAGCTTCGGCGGGTGTGGTGTTTTCTTCGCTCATACGGAATGGATAAAATTAGACTTTGCCGGATTTGGCGTCTTTGTTGCGTTGAACACCGACGGTTTTGCGCGGTCCCTTACGGGTGCGGGCGTTGGTGGAAGTGCGTTGACCGCGCACCGGGAGTCCCCGGCGGTGGCGGATACCGCGGTAGCAATTGATGGCTTGGAGCCGCTTGAGATTGCCTTGCACCTCGCGGCGCAAATCGCCCTCGATCGGAATGCGGTTGGCATTGATCGCATGAATGATCGCATTCAGTTGTTCCGGCGTGAGATTTTTGGCGCGGATGTTCGGGTCGATGTTGGCTTGTTCAAGGACCTTTTTTGTGTTGCTTGGCCCCATTCCATAAATGTAGGGCAGCGAGGCTTCGATGCGTTTGTCGCCTGGGATGTCGACTCCAAGTAAGCGTGGCATGGTGTTCTAATGTTGGGTTGGCGGCCGTCCCGAGGGATCAGCCTTGTTTTTGTTTGTGGCGCGGGTTTTTGCAAACGACGCGGATCACGTTTTGTCGGCGCACGATCTTGCACGCTTCACACAGTCTTTTTACTGAGGCTCTGACTTTCATTTTCTATTGTTTGGTTGAGGTGACGAGGATTCTTTTTTTCGGTAGGTGATGCGGCCTTTGGTCAGGTCGTAGGGAGACATTTCCAACATGACGCGGTCCCCGGGAAGAATGCGAATGAAGTGCAGACGCATTTTTCCGGAGATATGGGCAAGGACGCGGTGACCGTTGTCCAGTTCGACCCGGAACATCGTGTTCGGAAGCAGCTCGACGACTTTGCCACTTACTTCGATAGCGTCTTTCCTGGCCATGTCAATACTTCAGGTTCACTTTCCGTCACGAGCACCGTGTGCTCGAAATGGGCCGAGGGCCGCCCATCCGCAGTGACTGCCGTCCACTTGTCGGCAAGAATTTTGACGTCCGCACAGCCCATGTTGATCATGGGTTCGATTGCAAGCGTCATGCCAGGCTTCAGCTTGGGACCGGTCCCCCGTTTTCCAAAGTTCGGAACTTGGGGATCTTCGTGCAATTTGCGTCCCACTCCGTGGCCGACGAATTCCCTCACGACCGAATAACCGCACTTCTTCGACTCAGACTCAACGTGGTGGGAGATGTCCCCCACCCGGTTGCCTGGTCGCGCAAGAGCGATGGCTTGCATCAAAATCCGCTCCGTATCCGCCAAGAGCATCTCAACGCCCGGATCGATAATTCCCACCGCCACCGATGTGGCATTGTCCCCGACCCAGCCGTCTTGGATAATACCGACATCCATTTTCACGATGTCGCCATAAGCGATGGCCCGATGACTGCCAATTCCATGAACCACCTCTTCGTTGAGACTGATGCAGATGTGGCCGGGGAACTTGCGATATCCGAGAAAGGCACTTTTGACTCCCCGCTGGGACATGAGTTGAGAGGCGGCATGGTCGATTGCTCCTGTTGTCACTCCGGGCGCGATAAGCGTGGTGAGGTGATGGAGAATCTCGGAAGCCGTGCGACCCGCCTGGCGCATTTTTTCGATTTCATGCGGCCGTTTGATCGGGATCACAACGCCTCCTCCTTCATATCGGCATAAAGAATTTGAAAAACCTCGTCACGCGCAGCCTCGACATCAATCGCTTTCAACAGGCCTTTGGAGGTGTAATAGTCCGCGACAGGCTGGGTGAATGTTTTATATTCCGCCAATCGGTGCTCCAGCGCCTCGCGAGTGTCATCACTCCGCCGAACAAGAGATCCTTGGCATTTGGGGCATGCATCGCCCATGGCCAAGGCATGGAACCGGGTATTGTAAACCGCCCCGCACTTTGAACAGGTCAAACGGCCGAGCATACGGGCGAGGACCTCTTCATCCGAGATCTCCAGAAGATACACCACGTCCAAAGGAATGCTTCGTTCGAACAGCATTTTGTCGAACTCAATGGCTTGACCGATCGTTCTGGGGAATCCGTCAAAAATGAAACGCGTGCGGTTGTCCATCCACTGACGGACCACCCGCAAGGCGAGGTCATCCGGAAAAAGGTGCCCTTCACGCGCATAGCGGTCAGCCTCCAATCCAATCGGTGATTCCGCCGCCCGCTCTTTCCGCAAGATTTCGCCCGTGGAGACATGTGGAATAGAGAAGGCCGCCGAGAGAAGGGAGGCTTGGGTGCCCTTGCCACAAGCGGGGGGGCCAATCAACACAACGCGGCTTTTCAAAATCGTGCGACCGCTCAAAGACGGGCGGCAAAGTAGATGGAAACACCGGCAATAACAAGAACGGCGATTCCAGCGTATATCCAAACCAGCGTTTGGTCGCTCAAACCGGAACCGCTGCTGAGTCGGGCGCGGGCTTCTTGGGCACTCCGAATCTTTCCCTTGCGGAGAAACCCGTCATAGTGGCGTTGGAGGAGGTGGGTTTCAACCTGCCGCATGGTATCCAAAACGACCCCCACAATAATGAGAAGACCAGTTCCACCGAAAAACTGAGACGTCATATAAGGAACCTGCAGCGACTGGCTCAACAATTGAGGGAGGACGGCGATGGCCGTGAGAAAAATGGCGCCTGCAAAAGTGAGGCGGGTCATGGTATAATCCAAAAAGTCGGCCGTTGGCTTACCCGGGCGCACCCCAGGGATGAACCCACCATGCTTCTTAAGGTCGTCAGCAATTTGGACTGGCTGGAACTGAGTAGCCACCCAGAAGTAACTAAAAAAGAAGATCATCAAGGCGTAGAAAACGTAATGAAGCCATCCGTAAGTAAGCAGATTTGACAAATCCTGCGCCCAACCGACGCCCGGGAAGGCCATGTTGAGGATGGTTGACGGAAAGAGAAGTATGGCCTGGGCAAAAATGATCGGCATGACACCGGCATAGTTCACCTTGAGGGGCATGTATTGGGTTTGTCCTCCAAAGACCTTGCGTCCCACAACCCGCTTGGCATATTGGATACTGATTTTGCGCTGGGCTTGGGTTACGGCGATGACTGCGGCAATCACAAAGATCAAAAAAGCGATCATCAAGACCAAAACAACCGGACTGACCGCCGATTGCGCCTCGGCAGCCGAAGGAACAAAAGTTCGCCACGCTTGAATCAAACCTGCCGGAAGTTGGGCTAGAATGCCAACTGTGATGATGATCGACATCCCATTACCAATCCCCTTTTCGGTGATTTGGTCTCCGATCCACATCAGAAGCAAGGTTCCTGCAGTCATCGTGACAATCGTCAACACTTGAAAACCAAAGCCAGGGGTAGACACCAAAGGCAAACCGATTTTGTTGATGGTATCCATGATCCCTGGCAGAAACGGATTGGCTTGAGGGTTCTCAAAGGATTTCGCCAATAGATAAGCTTGAAAAATACACAGCCCGATTGTTGTGTATCGGGTGTATTGCATGATTTTTTGCCGCCCGCCATCTTCGCGTGAGAGCTTGCCCAGCTGAGGGATAACAGCTGTCAAAAGCTGCAGCATGATGGAAGCACTAATGAATGGCATGACGCCCAAGGAAAAGAGCGCGCAATTTGACAACGCACCGCCACTGAAAAGGTTGAAAAGCGCCGCAACCCCACCGGCGGAGGCCGCATCAGCCTTGTCCAAGAACCACTGACGAAGAACCTCCGCATTCACACCAGGCGTCGTGATCGCGGATCCCGCCCTCACGACGACGATAATCGCAAGTGTAAAGAGCACCCGGGCCCTGAGTTCCGGAATGCGAAAAATATTGGCGAAGGCTGAAATCATGCGTGCGGAAGTCTCTCAAGCCAAAGTGGCTCAGGGAGTATCGTTAAGCAACCGCTTCAGAGGGAAGGATGACATTTCCCCCAGATTTTTCGATTTTTTCGCGTGCTGTGGCACTCACTTCGTCCACTTGAATGGTCAAGGCCTTGGAAAGCTCGCCGCGACCCAAAATTTTAATCGCATCAAATCGGCCTTTTACCAAGCCGAGGTTGCGAAGAGACGCCTCGTTCACAGTGGCACCAGCCTCGAAGTTTTTATCAAGAGAATCGAGATTAACAACGCCGTAGGTGGTCTTGAATGCGGCATTGTTAAACCCACGCTTGGGAAGTTGGCGATAGATCGGCATTTGACCGCCTTCGAAACCCAGACGGATACTGCCGCCGGAACGTGCTTTTTGGCCCTTATGCCCTTTGCCGGAAGTTTTTCCCTTGCCGGAGCTCTCACCGATACCGAGACGCTTGCGGCGATGTTTGGCACCGGGGTTTGGTTTAATGGTATGAAGTCTCATGGATTAAGCATTAGCAGGTTCAACAGACTCAACAGCGGGGGCTTCTACGGCAATGGCCGCTGCTTTTGGGCGAAGGGTTTTCCCACGGAGACGGAATACTTCCTCGCGGGGGCGAAGCTGTGTCAGGGCGTCGATCGTGGCATTGACCACATTGGCGTGGTTGCTGGAACCTAACGATTTCGCCAAAACATCACGAATTCCAACGGCTTCAAGAACAGCACGCACTCCGCCACCGGCAATGACGCCAGTTCCGGGAGAAGCCGGACGGAGAAGAACACGTCCTCCGCCAGATGCTCCGGTGACCATGTGAGGGATGGTATTCTCTTGAACCGCGATTTTCACCATGCGCTTCTTGGAGGCATCCGTGGCTTTGCGAATTGCTTCGCTCACCTCATTGGCTTTACCAAATCCGACACCGACTTTGCCTTTTTGATCGCCCGAAACGATCAAGGCGCTAAAGCTGAAGCGACGACCACCTTTTACAACTTTGGCACAGCGGTTGATGAAAACCACCTTTTCGGTTGTTTCCTTGGGTTCCCGCGGGGTTTCAGGACGCTGGGATTTTTTATCGCGAGGTTTCGGAGGCATAGGTAATTAGAATTCGAATCCACCTTCGCGAGCGGCGTCGGCGAGAGCTTTGACTTTGCCGTGGTATTTGAAACCACCACGGTCGAAAACGACTTGTTTAATGTTTTGAGCGACCGCACGCTCAACAATCAATTTACCGACTTGAACGGCAGTTGCCACATTGGCACCTGTTCCTTTGTTGGCGCGCAGACTCTCCTCGGTTGTATTGACGGAGACCAACGTCTTTCCCACAGAGTCGTCAATGAGTTGAGCAGTAATGTGACGGCCCGAAAAATGAACCGCCAAACGGGGGCGGGATGATGTGCCAACCAACTTTTTGCGAAGGCGGGTGTGGCGGAGTTTACGTTTATCAGTGGCTGACATAGGTTATTGAACGGTTTTGCCTTCCTTGCGGCGAATTTGCTCACCCACGAAGCGAACACCTTTGCCCTTGTAGGGTTCTGGCGGATAGAAAGCGCGGATATCGGCAGCGCATTGGCCGACGACTTGCTTGTCAATTCCTTCGATGGAGAGCTTCGTATTCTCGGAAACGGTCACTTTGACCCCCTCAGGAATTTGAAAAAGAATTGGGTGGGATTTACCGAGGCTGAGGTTCAAAATGGAGCCTTGAACGGCGGCTTTAAAGCCCACGCCATGGATCTCCATGTCGCGCTTGAAACCGGCACTGACACCTGTGACCATGTTGGCGAGAAGAGCTCTGGAAAGTCCATGCATGGCTTTTTCCTCGCGTGAGGCACCAACCGTCGACAGGCTCAAAGAGTCGCCGTCCACTTTGGCGCTCACAACTTGGGGCAGTGTCCAATGAAGAGAGCCTTTTGGACCCTCGACTTGGACGCATTGATTTTCACCAACCGTGACTTTAACCTTGGGGGGCAAACTGATGGATTTTTTTCCAATTCGCGACATAACTTACCAGATGTAGGCGAGAAGCTCCCCGCCGATGTTTTGTTTACGGGCATCATGCCCAGTGAGAATTCCACGCGAAGTGGAGAGGACAGCAATCCCCATTCCACCAAGCACCCTTGGAATATCCGTCGCTCCGACATAGCGACGCAGACCTGGGCGGCTCACCCGCTTGAGGCCGGAAATCGCGCTGGTGCGGTTTACGTATTTATTTTGGATTTTGATCGCTTGACGGCCCTCGTTATTAACGAGTTCAGCATCTTTGATGTAGCCCTCTTTTTTGAGAATCTGAGCCAAATCACTCTTGAGTTTGGAGTAAGGAATCTCCAAGGTGGCTTGACCGGCCGAGGTCGAGTTGCGAAGCCGGGTCAACATGTCGGCAATGGGATCGTTCATGATGGATTATTCCGCAGGAGTTTCAGTCGCCGGCTTGGGGGCCGCTGGCTTTTTGGCTTTGTCCGAAAACGGCATACCGAGTTCACTGAGGAGAGACTTGGCCTCCTCGTTGGTTTTTGCAGTAGTGACGATAGTGACGTCGAAGCCAATATTCTTTTTAATACGATCCAGCTCGATTTCCGGGAAGATGGATTGATCGGCGACTCCGAGGGTGTAGTTGCCTTGGCCATCAAACGCCCGGGGCGAAACTCCGCGAAAATCGCGAATCCGCGGAAGTGCGGTCTTGATAAGACGCTCTAGGAACTCATACATGATTCGGCCTCGAAGCGTGACTTTAGCTCCAATGGCTTGATCTTGGCGAAGCTTAAAGTTCGAAATAGCCTTTTTGGAGTTGGTGATCACAGGGCGTTGGCCCGTGATTGTGGTCAGTTCGGTGCGGGCGATCTCAAGCGACTCCTTGACATCATTTGCCGAGCCCACACAAGTGTTGACGACCACCTTCGAGATTTTCGGAATTTGGTGAATGTTTTCGTAACCGTGCTTGGATTTCAAAGCCGGCACGACTTTTGTTTTGTATTCCGAGAGAAGTTCGGGTTGTTGTGTCATTGTCCGTTAATTATTAGGCAGCTTTTGAACCGCCTTTTTTAAATGGGGCAGCCGCTTGGATGAGTTTGACATTGGAGACATGAATGGGTCCCTCTTTCTCAAGAATAGCCCCGTTCGGATGATCTTGGGACTTACGCTGATGCTTCTTGATCATGCGAACGCCTTCAACAACAACTTGAGACTTTGCAGCGCGGATCTCAACAACTTTGCCTGTCGCGCCCTTGTGATTTCCAGAAATGACTTCGACTTGGTCGCCTTGACGAACATGAAACTTGGGCTTGCTCATAGGACCTCCGGTGCCAGGGAAATAATCTTCATGAAGTTTTTCTCGCGCAGTTCTCGAGCCACGGGCCCGAAAATCCGAGTGCCGCGAGGATTCATATCTTTATCGATGATCACGATCGCATTGTTGTCAAAACGGAGGGCGGAGCCATCCTCGCGACGAACAGGTTGTTTGGTTCGCACAACGACAGCGCGCACAACGTCTCCCTTTTTCACGGTGCCACCAGTGGAGGCCTCCTTGACGTTGGCAGTGATGACATCACCGATGGCGGCATTTGCCGTGGCTTTGCCAATGACACCGATCATGGTCGCCATGCGGGCTCCGGTGTTGTCGGCAACGTCAAGTCTGGAACGAATCTGAATCATAGCAATTAATGTTTAAGGACCTCAACAAGGCGCCAGCGCTTCGTTTTGCTGAGCGGTCGGGTTTCCATGATACTCACGCGATCGCCGATCTGAGCCTCATTTTTCTCATCATGAGCATGGAACTTGGTAACGTGTTTTGTAATTTTTCCAAATTTGGGATGCGGCACACGCGTGATCGATTTAACGACGATGGTTTTGTCCATTTTGTTGGAAACAACCTCGCCGACACGAACTTTGCGAAGCCCACGGGAATCGGATTCGGATGGTGCTTGGGACTCTTGCATGGATTATTTCGAGGAGGATGATTTTGTGCTGAGAACAGTTTCCACCCGAGCGATGTTGCGGCGGGCAATGCGAATCAAGTGAGGACGTTCCAATTGACCGCTTTGCTGTTGGATACGAAGGTTGAAAAGGTCTTCTTTAAGTTCCCGTTTTTTTGAAGCCAACTCCTGCGGCGTGAGTTCTTGAATCTCTTGAATTTTCATAATCAGGCAGCGTGGTGGCGTGTCAAGAAGCGTGTGCGAACAGGAAGTTTGTTGGCAGCCAAACGCAAGGACTCACGGGCAATGGTTTCGGAAATGCCATCCAACTCAAAAAGAATGTTTCCAGGGCGGACAACGGCCACCCAGTATTCAGGCTGGCCTTTTCCTTTACCCATTCGAGTTTCAGGAGGTCGAGCGGTAACACTTTTGTCCGGGAAAATTCGAATCCAAAGTTTGCCTTTGCGTTTCATGTTACGGGTTAGTGCCACGCGGGCAGCCTCAATTTGAGTATTGGTAATCCATCCGCGCTCCAAAGTCTGAAGACCGAATTCCCCGAAGTCGATGGTTGTATTCCGTGAAGCCAGACCCTTGCGGCTACCCCGCTGAGTCTTGCGATACTTCACACGTTTTGGCATCAATGGCATATGCTCTTGTCTTTCTTAGTTAATCAGTTTGAGGCAGCGACAGGCTCTGGAGAGGAGCGATCCGGTGAGCTCGGTCGGCGATCGGAGGCAACCTCCGGTTGCTCCTCGACCTTCTTACAAATCCAGCATTTGACCCCGATTTTACCGGCGACAGTCTCGGCCTCCGTGAAGCCATAATCAATGGGAGTGCGCAGCGTGTGAAGGGGGACTTTTCCTTCGTGGTAACGCTCGGTGCGCGCGATTTCCGCTCCACCAAGTCGACCTGCAACTCGGATTTTGATGCCCAAGGCTCCTTGATCCATAGTGAGCTGAACTGCGCGCTTCATGGCGCGGCGAAAAGAAATGCGACGCTCCAATTGAGAAGCGACATTTTCTGCGACCAATTGAGCATCGATGTCGGGATTTTTTACTTCCACGATATCAATTTTAACTTGCTTGCCTCCGGCCAAGTCACTGACTTCCTTCGTCAAACCCTCAATCTCTTGACCCCGCCGACCGATCACAACACCTGGGCGGGCTGTGTGGATTGTAACGCGGAGGCTGTTCCATGCCCGCTCAATGACGATTCGCGAAATCGCAGCTTGTTTGAGCTTCTTCTTGAGGACATTGCGGATTTTTTCGTCTGCAATCAGGTAGTCCGCAAAATCTTTGCGTGACGCGTACCATTTGGAACCCCAGTCGCGTGTGACTGGGAGCCGAAAACCGATTGGATTAACTTTTTGGCCCATATGAGGTGGTTGGATAAATTACTCCGCTGTTGCAGGTGCGGACGATGTTTTCTTCTTGGATTTTTTGGGTTTATCTTCGCGACGCACAATTTCGATTTCATCAGTCACTGTGACAGAGATGTGGCTGGTGCGCTTGCGGATGGGTCCTGCACTTCCGCGGGCTTTGGGTTGAAAACGTTTTAATGTGGGTCCTTCCCCAACGACCGCTTCCTTGACCACCAATTCGGATGGATTTGCCTCATTGTTATTTTCGGCGTTGGCGATGGCGCTTTTTAAGGTTTTGAGGACCAGCCCAGCCGCTTTTTTGGGCGTAAAGCGAAGCAAGTCCAAGGCGTCGGAGGCCGGCATTCCTTGAATCGCACGGGTGACCTCACGAGCCTTGAAGGCGGAGATTTTCGCATACCGATGTATTGATTTGACCTGCATATGTTCGTTTAGTTGTTAAATTTTGATTTTGACAAGATCTCCAATGAGCGGTTTGGAATCGCGTTGGAGATAAGATTGAATCACAGCTGCAGAGAGGTTCTCCCTCACTTCGATAATCGTCGCTTCTGCTTGGCATTCATTGCCACGATACACTTGAATTGGATGACCAACTTTCAAGGATTTGTCGGTTCCTGCGTTAAGAACGATGAGTGACTTCGGGAGATCGACGTGAAGAATGACAATTTCGGGATCTCTATTATTTTGGGTGGAAGCTGGCGAAGATAGAGAGGCATTGATCTTGCGGAGGCACTCTTCGACTCTCGCGCGAATTGGCGGGGAAGGGAATTGTCCATTTTCTGATGCAAGAACCAACACTTCACTTATTTGGAGCATTAGGGAGGCAAAGCGCTCGTTTTGATTTTTGAGACTCTTTAGTTCTTTAATGAATTCCAAATTTTCAAAACTTTCCCCCGCGGAACTGAGGTTTGTTGCGGCGAGTTGTTTTTCAGCCGCTTCTTTCTTGAGTGCAAGGGATACGACAGTCTCGGTGAGCGAATGGATCGTTTCCTCCAATAGTAAGATGCGTTCCTGCAATGGAGCTTCATCAGGAGTCGACAAAGCTCCGCCGAGATCCGGATTGTCCGGCAGACGTGATTCAAAATTTGTCAAAGAGCGTTTGTCTTGAGCACCACCGCTTGAGCAGCAGGCGAAGACAAGAAAAGCCGCCAAGGCGACTTTCCTCATGTTATTTTGTCACTTTGGCGGTGTGAGAACCGTGTTTCTTGAAAATGCGTGTTGGGGAAAACTCTCCCAACTTGTGGCCAACCATATTTTCCGTTACAAAAACCGGAATAAAAGTCTTTCCGTTGTGGACGTTGAAGGTATGTCCAACAAAATCAGGAGTGATGGTGCTCCGTCGGGACCAAGTTTTAATTGGTTTCTTGCTGTTGGATTCGTTGAGGCGGTCGATTTTATCGAGTAGCTTCCACTCGACATATGGACCTTTTTTCAGTGAACGAGCCATGATTAATTTTTCGATTTGGAGTTACGGCGCTGAACGATAAACGTATCACTTGGTTTGTGTTTGCGGCGGGTTTTAAAACCTTTTGCAAGCTGTCCCCAAGGAGACATCGGATGGTGGCGCCCGCCACCGCCTTTGCTCTTGCCCTGACCGCCGCCCATTGGGTGGTCGACAGGGTTCATGACCATGCCTCGGACATGCGGACGAACTCCCAACCAACGACTGCGACCGGCTTTCCCAGACGAGACGTTCATGTGGTCGGAATTTCCAACTTGCCCGATCGTCGCGTAGCAATTTTCATTAATTCGCCGGATTTCACCAGATGGGAGCTTGATCAAAGCATATCCACCCTCGCGGTTTGCCAAAATGGCAACGGAACCCGCGCTGCGGATAATCTGACCACCACGACCTGGAATGAACTCAATGTTGTGAACTGACGTGCCAAGCGGAATCGATTTCAGAGGCAGAGCGTTTCCCACATTGGGTTCTGCTTTTTCACCAGCCATGAGCTTGGATCCAACCTGAAGACCGTTTGGAGCTAAAATGTAAGCCTTTTCTCCATCGGCATATTGCAGAAGGGCAATCCGGGCCGTGCGGTTAGGATCGTATTCGATCGCGATGACTTCTGCAGCCACCTCCCGCTTGCAGCGCTTGAAGTCGATCACTCGGTAGCGGCGTTTGTGCCCCCCCCCGATGTGGCGCATGGTGATGCGGCCTTGGTTGTTACGGCCGCCTGTGCGCTTGATCGGCTCGGTCAGTGACTTTTCCGGCTTGCTTTTCGTGATTTCGCCAAAATCCGGGAGGATCTTGAAGCGGGCCGCCGGCGTGAGAGGTCGAAAGGTTTTAAGTGCCATGGTTAGACGAGGTCCAGTTTTTCACCGGCTTGGAGAGTGACGATCGCTTTTTTCCAATCCGGGCGTTTTCCAAAATCTGCGCGGCGTTCACGTTTTTTCTTTCCGATGAAGTTCGCGGTATTGACACCCACAACCTTCTTTTTGAACAACAACTCGACGGAACGCTTGATTTGAATTTTGTTGGCTTCCGGATGAACCCGGAAAACATACTTGTTGAGCTTCTCGGAAAGCAATGTGGCTTTCTCGGTGAGAAGGACTGTTTTGATGGTGTCTTGAGGTTCCAGTGTCATTTCGAGAGCCTTTCAGAAATTTTATCGAGCGCCGACTTGGTCACGATAATTTTGTCGAATGAGAGGAGTTGCTCGGTATTGACATCAGAGGCCCGGGCAAGTTGGGCGACCTGCACATTGCGAGCCGCTTTGAGAGTATTTTCGGTGAACGTCTCGTGAACGATCAAAGTTCTCTTCGAATCCGGCGAGACAGATTTCAGGAGGGCAACGAACTGCTTGGTTTTGGGCTCGGAGACTTGGAAATCCTCGACCAGAATGACATCGCTCAAAACAATTCGGGCGCTCAGGGCCTTGCGAAACGCAAGACGCTTGACTCCCTGAGGAATGTTTTTGGTGTAATCGCGGGGCTTGGGTCCATGGGCCACACCGCCGCCAACCCAGACAGGGCTGGAGAAATAACCGGCGCGCGCACGGCCAGTGCCTTTTTGACGCCATGGCTTGCGGCCTGAAAGATTGACATCGCCTTTGGTCTTGGCGCAGGCCGTGCCGCTGCGGCGCGCGGCTTGGATCGCGACGACGACATCATGCACCGCCTGGTTGCCCTTCGATTCCTCGGTGACAAGGTCGATACGGGCGTCGGAGGCCAATGAAGGTGTGAGAACAGTGGAACTCATGGTTGCGGAGCAAACCCCCGAAACCGGAGGCCGCTGAAGCGGTCCGCGCTGATCTGGAAATTTGCGTTGGTGAACATTGTGATTTCGTTGGCAAAGGCGGTGTGGAGCCGATCGGAACAAGTTTGTCGATCATGGCGCCGCATGCAGGCGACCCTTTGCGGGAGGGCGAAAGCTACAGGGTCACGCCCTCTTGACAAGAATTATTTTGTTTTTTTTTTCTGGACTCTTCAAACGGGCGATCAAAGGCGGAAGGCCGGGGCATCTGAGTCGGGGGCGGCCAATGGCACGCGGGGCTGCGCACCGGCGTTCGCCGGCGGGGCGTTGCGGCGGCGCGGTTCTTTGGGAGGGGCGACCTCCAAAACCGCCAACGGCACGTAGCCTGTGCGACCATCCGGGGTCTGGATTTTTGCAAACGCACCGCGCTCCGCCAGAAGTTCCACACGGGAGCGGGCCTCCAGAAGAACCAACTCGGCAGGAGGAGCCGTCAACAATGCCACATTGGCCGCGTTGGTCCAGCGAGGGCCGATGGGAACTGGCGCGGATGACCTCGACGCACAAGCCGGGAAAGCACTGGCAACGACAATCGCGAGAACAGCAACAGGCGGATTTTTCACGCCCGCCTCAATCGCGGGAGCCAGTCCCGCACTGCAAGAAAAAACGATCTCCGGCGATACAATGGGAGAGCCTTGCATCCGGCGGAAGATTGCGGGCGGACCAGACAATCGAATTGCAAATTGCCAAACGACAGGGCAAGGGAACGGCCGGTGCCACGGCACCAAATCCATCAACGGGCTCGCAACCGCATTCCCTGCGGTGCCAATCCGGCGGCTGGTGGGCGAGTTTCCAGTCGCCGTGCCACAAGTGACGGTGGGCGTCAAGATAGGCATCGGGATGACCGATGTCCGTCCACATTCCCTCGTCCAGAACGACGCCCCGGACCCGTGCGCCGGCAGCGATTTCGCGGGCGAGAACCGGGATGAAAGAAACCGGCCCGCCGTGCGGAAGCGCTTCAAAAATGGCCGGCGAGAAAACCGCCACTCCGGCGTAGAGATAAGCAAGATCCTTTCGGCCTCCGAGAATCCCGCGCAAGTCGGTGACAAGGCCGGAAGAGGCATTCCACTGAACCCTGCGCTCGCTTCCCTCAGAGCGGAGGGCCAGGGTGGCGAGGGGCTTTGAAGCCGCATGGGCCGCCGCCAACGGGCGAAGGGGAAGATCGGAAAGAATATCGGCGTTGTAGACGAAAAAGTCCCGCTCACCGATCTGATCGCGGGCATTGAGAATGCCTCCGCCGGTATCGAGAAGAACGGGCTCGTGGACAAGCCGGACCTCGCGGCCCCGGTAGAATCCCCGGCCGTGACGGATTCCGAGGACCGCGTCGAACGCCTCCGGAAGATGGTGCGTGTTGACGACGAACCGGGTGACTCCGGCGTCCAGGAGATGGTCGAACGCAAAAGTCAGAAGCGGCTTGTTGAAGAGGGGAACAAGCGGCTTGGGGCGCTCGCCAGTGAGTGGTTGCAAGCGGGTTCCCAAGCCCGCGCCAAGGACAAATGCCGTGCGAATCTCCGGCATGGTCTAAGTCTTGGAACGCTCGGCGAGACGCAGAATCGCGTCGGCGGCGCAGGCGGCTCCGAATCCGTTGTCGATATTCACAACGGTGACCCGGCTGGCGCAGCTTGTAAGCATGCCCAACAGGGCGGACAGTCCGGAAAAATTGGCCCCGTAACCGCGGCTCGTGGGAACGGCGATCAGCGGGAGATCCACCAATCCGGCAACCACACTGGGAAGAGTTCCCTCCATGCCCGCAATCACCACCAGAACTCCACAGGAGCGAAGACGGTCGATCTCGCCAAGAAGCCGATGGAGCCCGGCGACTCCGACATCGGTGACCCGTTCCACCGGCCGCCCGAAGGCATGCAGGCAAACCGCGCACTCGTCAGCCACGGGAAGGTCGGATGTGCCAGCACACACGATGCCGATACGCCATGAATCCGGAACGGGAGCCGGGGCCCCGATCGTCACACAGCGGGCGCGGGCGTGCCACTCGGCATCCTGAAACTCCTCGCAAAGCGCGGCCGCATGGGAATCCTCCGCCCGTGTGGCGAGAACCGTCTGCCCCGCCACATGCAATGTGCGGGCGACATGAACAACCTCGGAGGGAAGCTTGCCCGGGCAGAAAATCGTCTCCGGGCGCCCGCAGCGCGCGATGCGCTCCAGATCCACGCGGGCAAAGGGCTCTCGGATATCAGGGCTGGACATAAAAGCGCATGGGCGTCATCGCGCTTTCGACAAATCCGTGCTTGAGGTAGAAATGGCGCGTTTCGTCGAGATCGTCGGTGAGAAGCGTGATGCGCAGGAATTTTTTTTCACGGGCAAAAGCGATGGCGTGTTCGAGCAGGCTGGATCCAAAGCCGCTCCGGCGATGGTCGCGATGCACGACCAAGTCCTCGAGCAGCAGGACGAATCCACCCTCGGCGGTGCTGATGGTGATGAGCAGGTTGATCATTCCGATGATTGAACGCTCATTCCGTAGAACGAAAATCCGGCCCCGGCTGGGCTGCTCCAGAATAAGTCGAAGGCCGCGGATTTGTTTTTCCCGGTCGGGACGAAAATCCTCCTCTTGCGAGAAAAGATCGTGGAGGAGTTCAGTCAACTCCGGCAAATCGTCCAGCGTGGCAGGTTCAATCCGCAGGTCGGGCATGGGTTCGATTTATCGCACACCCGGGGCGCCTGGGCAACCGCCATCCCCTTAGCGTCCGAACTTGCGCTCCAACTCGCCGAACGACCATTGAATCATGGTCGGGCGTCCCTGCGGACATGCATAAGGCAGGTCGCAACGCAGGAGATCGTCCACCAACCGGCAGGCCGTTGCGGCGTCGAATGGCGAGGAATCGCGGGCGGCAAGCCGGCTCACCGAGCGCACCAGCGAATCTAGAACCGGATCGCGCATGCCCAGTGATCCCGAGGCCTTGAGCCCCTCGCAAACGTCCAGGAGAACCGCTTCAAGCCGTCCCCCTTCCAGACATGCCGGAACAGCCTCCACTTTGAAAGTGCCGCCGCCGAAGGCTTCCAGCTGGAATCCCGCACGGTGAAGCGGGTCCAGATTTCCCGAGATCCAGATCGCCTCCTTGGGAGGGAATTGCACCATGGCCGGCAGAAGCAGCCGCTGACTGGGAATCGGACCCGACGCGATCTCCCGGCGCAGCCGCTCGAAAAGAATCCGCTCGTTGGCGGCCCGGGAATCCACCAGCACCAATCCCTCCTCGCCCTCCATCAGAATCCATTTTTCCCCGAGGTCCCCGATCAACCGGTAGCGTTCAGGGCCGGGCCTTGCGGAGGCCATTTGCGGAGGATCCTGAGGAAACTCCAGGCGGGGAGCCAAGGGCGCGGGACTAAAAACCTGCGGTGGCGGGGAGGAGGAAGCTCCCGGTCCGGGAACACCGGGAACTTCCGCGGGCATCCGGCTTGGAATCGACCGCACAGGGTCGGGCGGCGGGGTTGCGCGGGTGGTGGAAGGGGATTCGAGAGTGGCGCGCACAGCCGCATAAACCGCCTGGCGCACCAGCTCGGGCCGGTGCAAACGAACCTCCCGCTTTGCGGGATGCACATTGCAGTCGAACGAGAGGGGATCCAACTCGAGGCACAGCACCGACATGGGGTGGCGGCCTTTGGAAAGGGCATCCGCATAGGCTTCGCGAAGCGATTGCGAAACGGCCGGACACCGCACCACGCGGCGGTTGAGAATCACAAACTGCAACTCCCGGTCGGGGCGCCCCTCACCTGGTTTGGCAATAAATCCCCGCAACGCGAGCCCAGGCGAACCCGTGCGGGAAAGCGGACGGAGCTTGGACAGGAAGTCGGGGCCGAGCACGTCACGGATGCGGACAGCGAGATCCTCCGTGGCGGCCGCCTGCCAGAGCAGACGCCCGTCGCGCACGATGGAAAGTGCCACTCCCAGGTGCGCCAGGGCAATGGATTGCGCCTGGTGGACCAAATGGGCCGACTCGGTTTCCTCGCCGCGCAGGAATTTTCTGCGGGCAGGCAGGTTGAAGAAAATCGACTCCACGTCGATCGAGGTGCCCGGAGCCATGCCACATTCGCGGACAGCCGCAATTTTCCCTCCTGCGACCTCGATTTCGGTGCCGGCTTGCGCGGTGGCCGGACGGGTCCGAAGGCGGAAGCGGGACACGCTGGCGATACTCGGCAGGGCTTCCCCGCGAAAGCCCATCGTCGCCACGGAAGCCAGGTCCGCAGCGGATCGGATTTTGCTGGTGGCATGGCGTTCCAGACTCAGCAGGGCGTCCTCGCGATCCATCCCACATCCGTTGTCCACCACCCGAACAAGTCGAGTTCCACCGCGCGAAAATTCCACCGACACCCGGGTCGCCCCGGCATCAATGCTGTTTTCGACGAGTTCTTTCAAAACCGAGGCTGGACGCTCGACCACCTCGCCCGCTGCCACCTGGCTTGCCACATCGTCGTCCAGAAGTCGAATCCTGCCCATGCCGTTTGACTTTGCACGGAATCGTTTTTATGAAAAGGCCGTGATCCACGTGACCGATGCCGCCGCCGATGCGTTGAATGAGCTTCTTCAAGCGAAACCGGGTGCCGCCGGACTCCGGCTGGGAGTTGAAAAAGGCGGATGCGCCGGCCAGCAATACGTGATCGAGGCCGGTTGCGAACGCCCCGGCGACATGGTTTTCAGCCACCTTGGAGCGAAAGTTTTCGTGGATGGGGAAAGTTTGGCCTACCTCGATGGATCCACACTTCACCACGAAGACGGTCTCACCGGAGCGGGATTCCGGATTCAAAACCCGCGGGCAACCCGTTCTTGCGGTTGTGGCACGTCATTCGAGCCCTCCCGCGAAAGTGCGGTCCGCTGAGAGAAATCCATGCCCGGAGAATCCGAGACAACGAACAGCCGAGGGTGGTTCAAGGACCCGGACTCGGATCCGTCGCGCACGGCAAGGCGCGATGAGAGCGGATTGTTTGGCTGGACCGTTTTGATTTTAATTTTCATCGGCATCGCCATCGCTTGCTGGATCGGGAGTTTTTATGTGTTCGGCCATCCGGAAAAGCCGATCAGCCATCAGATTCTCACCAAGTTGAAGAAACTGGAGCCGCCCAAGCGCTTCGAGTTGACCGCCGCGCCGAGGGGCGAGTTTTTAAGGGCGGAACAGCTGATTGACCGGTATGGACCGCTCAAGCCCCGTCAACTTGCGAGGACCAACGAAACCCTCGTGCGGAACTATCTCCGGAACTACAAACCCGCCGAAGGCCTTGTTCCCTATGTGATCGGAACGTTTGAGATCCTCGATTCCTTCGAACTCGGGGGAGGCGACTTTTTTCCCTGCGGTGTTGTTGCGGTGGCCCGGTCAAAGGAAAATCCAAACCTTCTGGTCGAACACGTTTTTTGCGCCCCGGAGCGCACCGTTCCAACCCTCCACCGCACGCTTTTAACCGGACTGGAGATCGACTTGAAAAGGGAGAACGAGCTGGCGGCCGTGGTGAATGTCGAGCGGTTGAGGGACGGGCGCCTCAAGCTGACCACCGTGTCAATCATGTATCCCAGCTACGAATCCGCCGGGACTGATGGCACATTCACCCTGTCCCCCCCGGAGCGCTTGAATGTGGGTGCCGGGTTGCCGGTCGTGAAAGGCGAACGCCAGCGCGAGGCCGATGCCAAATTCGAACACCACCAGAAAAAAACCCGCACCGCTTCGCGCAAGCCCGCCCCGGCCGTGGCCGACGATACTCGGTTGGTGCGCGTCGAAAAACCACTTCCTGTCGAGTCTGCGGCACCGGTCTTGCCGCCGGCGCCTCAGGCTTTGGCAACCCCGGTCCCCTCCCCTTCGCCTTTGTTTGCGGAAGTGCGGAAGGCAGAGCCCGTCGTTGCAAGCACGGACCCCGTGGAGGTTGTCCAACCCGTTCTGGAACCGGTTTCCGCGCCGGCCGCCACACCCTTTCCTTCGCCGGTGGCGGCTGTTTCCCCGGGTCCGGCCCCAACCGTTTCCCCGAGCCCATCTCCGAGTCCCGAGGCCCGCAAGGCCATTGCGGCCGCGGGCGGCCGGAATTGGACGGTTTACGAGCCCGGCCGCATGCCGCGCGGCCGCCTGGTGGGAGCGGGCGAAATCGCGGACTTGGCAAAGCGCCGGGCGGCCGGCGAGCGATTGTATCTGCAGGGCAGCTTCCGCGTAACGGCGGCGGGCGCGGACCGCGCAGTGCTGCGCATGCCGCAGCGCATGCTCGGAGGGCGAACCGACAACATCCGCGTGATTGTCCAATATCCCGAAGGTGTTCAGGCACCGCCCGACGGAGCCAACGTCAGCCGCGATTCCCAGCGGCCGTTCCAAATCATGGATGTGAGGGAAGGCACCGGCGGGCAAATCAATGTGTATGTCCGCGAGGTCACGAAGCCTTGAGGAGCGGATCGCGGAGGAAATCCGCAGGAACGGCCCGATTCTTTTCTCGCGGTTCATGGAGCTGGCCCTTTATGACCCGGACGGGGGATATTATGCCGCTGGACGGGCCCGCATCGGAAGAAGCGGGGATTTTTTCACCAATGTGAGTGTCGGTCCCCTCTTTGGCGCCCTTCTCGCCCGGCAGGTTTTGGAGCTGCGCGGGATGCTCGGGAATCCAGACCGTTTCTTGGTTGTCGAGCAGGGAGCGAACGATGGCCAACTCGCCAAGGATGTGCTCGACGGCCTCCGGGCCGCTGGTTGCGGAGACATTCCGTATTGGATCGTGGAGCCCTTTGAAAACAGGCGGACCGAACAATCGCTCACCTTGCAGGGCGAGAACGTGCGGTGGGTTGCGAGTCCCGATGAACTGCCGCAGGGGAGCGGTGTTCACCTCTCCAATGAACTCTTCGATGCCTTGCCGTTCGACATCGCCGAGTCAAATGGTTCCCGCTGGCATTTGATGGCCGTGGAGGAGCGCGGTGACGGATTCGGCTTTGTCGATGGGCCGCCGGTGGATCATCTGCCAGGGCGGCCCGCGGGCTTCCGCTTTGAAGTGCGACGGGACCAGAAAGGACTTTTAAGGTCCCTGGCCAACCGTTTGACGCGGGGATTTTTGCTGATCATCGATTACGGATTCGAGCGCGATGAATTGCTGGCGCCCCATCGCTCGGGCGGCACGCTGGCCTGTTACAAAGCCCATCGAAGAGATGATGCTCCGCTGGAAAACCCAGGCCGCAAAGACATCACCGCCCATGTGGATTTCACCACCTTGCGGGAAGAGGCTGTGAGCGTTGGATGGCGCGCTGAGGCAATGCTTGACCAGCACCGGTTCATGGTGGGAGCGGCCGAATCGCTCTTGAAAAGCCTCGACGGGCGGCTGCCGGATGCCGCATCGGCAAAGATTCTGCAGCAATGGCGCACCCTCATGCATCCGTCCACGATGGGAACTCAATTCCGGGCGGCGCTTTTTTCCAACGGCGTTGATTGCCCGGCTGGCAGGCCATCCGGATTCCGGTATGCGAGAAAGTCCGACCGGGAGGACTGATTTCCCGATTGCAGCAGGCGCGGCGATTTGGACGATAGAGGGCCGATGAAACCAATTTTTCTTTCCGCCCTCGCCCTGTGCGTCCTCGCAACGGGGATGTTCGCCGATTACCGCATCGGCGCGGTTTACTCCACCAAGGGCGAGCAATCACCGATCGATCTTCCGTCGTGGGAGGGAGCCCGTGCCGCCGCAACCGCCATCAACAAGGCTGGTGGGATTCAAGGCCAAATGCTGCAACTGGAATTGATCCCGGTGGATTCCACGGCGGGCGGGGTGCGATCCGCAATGGCCGGGGCACTCGCCGACGGGAAGCCTTGGAACGGTTTCGTGGGCCTTTCCGATACCGACCTGGCTCTTGAAGCCGGCCTGGCGGCCCGGAAGGCCGGAAAGGTTTTTATCACATCCGGAGCCACATCCCCCCGGCTTCCGGCGGCGGCGGGGCCCGGGTTTTTCCTGGCTTGCTTCGGGGACAACGCCCAAGCGGCTGTCGCGGCCGACTGGCTGCGCACCGAAAAAAAATGTGCCCGGGTGGCGGTCATTTTCGACCGCACCGAGACTTACACCCGGCTGCTTAAGCGGTATTTTGTGCAGGCTTTCCGGCGCGCCGGCGGGAAGATCGTTTCGGAAACAGCGTATCAGCCGGGACAACCCGTGCGGATCACTCCCTCGGTGTTGAAGGCCGATGCGGTCTTCCTCGCGGCGGAAACCGCCGGGGACGCACAGGTTTTGATCCGCAAGCTGCGCTCGATGGGATACCCCGGCCCGATCGTCGGGGGAGACGGTTACGATGCGCCTGCAAAGTGGCGGGATGCCGCTGTTGCAAAAAATGTCCACTACACAACGCATGCGTTCCCCGCACGTTCTCCGGGATCCGCCTCGCCGCGGACGGTGGAGGTTTTTGAAAAAACCCTCCGCAAGCAAAGCGGCAAGGGAACCGCAGGGGCCTTCGCCGGTCTGGGGCACGACGCGGTGCTTCTGATGGCCACGGCGCTGGAGCAATCCCGGGGCGATGACACGGCCGCCGCGGCTTATTTGGCCGAGTATGGCCGGTTGGCGGGCGTCACCGGCCCCATCCGCTTCGTGAAGGGGGGAAGCCGGGTGCCGGTCAAACCAGTGGCCATTGTTTCCGCGGAGTCGGGGGTGCGGCGGGAGATCGTTCCCGCGGTGGTTCCACGGCCTTGAGTGGCAGGCGGCCTATTGGGCGGCTGGAGTTTCGTTTTTGAAAAGCCGGAGTTGGTCGCTGATCGCAGCGGCCCTGGCAGCCAGGGTCTGGGTTTTATCCGAGGCGTTGGGATCCACCGTGCGGGCCATTTCGCCAAGGATCTTGGCCACCACATCGGATTTCATCGTGGCGAGGAGTTTGACAATGTTCGCATCCGACATCTCAGCCAGGATCGCCACTGCTTGGGCCGGCTTCATGCTTGCGTAGGTGCGGGCGAGGGTGCGCACATTCGACTTCTCGGTGTCGAGAAGTTCCGTCGTCTCGCTGGAAAGTTCGGTGCGCATTTTTTCGATCTCGGTGCGGAGGCGGAGCAACTCCTGCTTTTCGGCCTCGATGCGGAGTTCGACCGCGGCGAGATCCTTGGTGCGCTTCTCGTAGGTCTCACGTTCCTTCTGAAGTTCCGCGATGAGGGTGTCGATTTCCGCGGTGTAAAAGTCCCAATCTTTGGATTGCGCGGTGATTTTGGTTTTGAGGGCCGCCGGTTCGGGCGGCGGCGTGGTGATTGCGGTCCAGCGCGTCAGGAGGACGCCGGCGGCGGTGGCGGTGCCAAGAAGCACGGCCAGGATGACAAGCCCCCAGCTGGAGGCGGGTTTGGCGTCCTCCTCGGAGAACGGGTTGAGGGTGGGTGTGGTGGCACTCATGTTATGGGTTTGCGGGTTGGAGGAATCGGCTGTTGATGAAATCGTCGATGCGGGCTTCTTCGGCCTTTGCTTGTCCGGCCCGGATCTGAACGAGCCATCTTTCGCGGAGTTTCTCGACCAGTTTGAGTTCCCGGTCGGCGGCGATCAAGGCTTCGCGGCGGGCGTCGACTTTTTTTTCCTCCTGGGCCAGTCGAAGGACGAGTGTCTTGAGCAGGTCGCGTTGGGCATTGAGGGCGTTCCAGCCTTGCTCTCGCACCCAGGCGGGAAAGCGTTCCCCGGAGATCATGCGGGTGAGTTCCTCAAGGCGGTGTTGGGCCTCGGCGACGCGGTCCGCCGCGGCGTCGCGGTCGCGGACAGCGGCGGCAAACGCATCGGCCGCCTTGTCTTTGGCCTGGACGCGGAGGTCGAGCACTGCTTGAAGGCTGAAACGCGGGTGTTTCATGAGACGATCGCCTGCAGGGCGTCGAAGCTTCGGACACGGGTCCATTTGTCCTCCACCGGCTGGCGGAGAAGATCGCGGAGGGGTTGGTTTTTTTCGATGGCGAGATCCACTTGGGCGTTGCTGCCCTTTGAGTAGGCTCCAATGGTGATCACATCCTCGTTGCGCCGGTAGACAGCGAGGAGGTCGCGGGCCTTTCCGATCGATTGCAACTCCTCCTTCGAGCAAATTTCGAGGGTGACGCGGCTCACACTTTCAAGCACATCGACCGCAGGAAAGTGGTTCGCCGTGGCCAAGGCGCGGCTGAGCACCACGTGGCCGTCCAGAATGCCCCGCACGGCGTCCGCGATCGGTTCGTTCATGTCGTCGCCATCGACGAGAACAGTGTATAGAGCCGTGATCGAGCCTTTCTCGCCGTTCCCGGTGCGTTCCAGAAGGCGGGGAAGAATGGAAAACACCGAGGGGGTGTAGCCCCGGCTGGCAGGGGGTTCGCCCACGGCAAGACCGATTTCGCGCTGGGCCATGGCGTAGCGCGTGACCGAGTCCATCATGAAAAGCACCTTGCGTCCCTCGTCGCGAAAATGCTCGGCCACCGCAGTCGCAAGAAGCGCGGCGCGGCGGCGGACGAGGGCGGGCTGGTCGGAGGTGGAGACCACGATGATCGAGCGGGCCATGCCTTCCGGGCCGAGGTCCTTTTCGATGAACTCGCGAAGTTCCCGGCCACGCTCACCGATGAGTGCGATCACATTGATATCGGATTCCGCCCCGCGGGCGATCATTCCCAAAAGGGTGGATTTGCCCACACCCGAGCCTGCGAAGATGCCAAGGCGCTGGCCGCGGCCGACGGGCGTGAAGAGATCCAGCGCCTTGACGCCGGTTTGAAAAGGCTGGGTGATCCGCTGGCGGGTCAGCGGGTTCGGGGGTGCGCAATGCAACGGCCTCAAAGCGCCCACAGGCAGAGGGCCCTTGCCATCGATGGGACGGCCGATACCGTCGATGATGCGTCCCACCAGGGCATCGCTCACGCCGATGCCGGCGGCGCGTCCGGTGGCCACCACCTCACAGCCCGCGTGAATTTCCTGCATTTCCCCAAGCGGCATGAGCAGAACCCGGTGGTCCCGGAATCCCACCACCTCGGCTTGAAGCCCGGACAGCCGGCTCGAGCGGATTTCGCAAATGTCACCGAGCGAGACGTTCGGACCGATCGACTCGATGACCAGACCGGTCACTTGAACAACCTCGCCCATGCGCACCACCGGAGCGGCTGCTTCGATGCGGCCGCGCAGGTTTTGCATGAGCACGGGCAGGCTGGGCGAGGGGCGGGTCATTTGATCGAACGGGAGATGGATTCCAATTTCGTCATGGCGCGGGCGTCGATCAGTCCAAAGCGGCTGCGTGCCATGCAATCCCCCGGGCCGAGGTCTGCATCCGGAAGAAAACGGATACCCGGATATTTTTGGTGCAACTGGGCATCGACACCCTCCATGAGGGCAAGGTCGGCGGGACTCAAGCGGATTTCCACATCGGTGGTTCCCGGGGCGATTTCGGCGAGCGTCTGTGTGACGATCGCAAGAAGATTTTCCCGATCGGGCCGGAAGCCGCCGAGCACACGGCGCGTAATTTCCAGCACAAGATCGGGCAACGTTTCGTGCAACTGGTGGCCAAGGGCCTCGCCTTGGGAGGAAATCGAAGCCAGCACGGCATCCTGAAGCTGCGCGATTTCGATGCGTTGGGCACCAATCTGCTCGTTCAACGCCGCCGTGGCCTCCTGAAAACCCTCGTGGCGCGCCTCCTCGCGCGCCGCTTCCAACTGGGCCAGTGAAAACACCGGTTCCGGGGGCGGCGGGGGCGGCGGCGGTGGGAGTTCCCCGACAAGGCAAATGTCCACGGGAACGGCACTGAAGCCGATTTCCCTAACCGACGGAGTCACCGGTATCCTCCGTGGAAATATCGATTTCGCCGGCCTCGGAGAGCTGCATGATCTGGGCGATGATGCGTTCTTGGGCTGCTTCGACATCCTTGTTGCGGACGGGACCTTGAATTTCCATTTCCTCCTTGAGGGACTCGGCGGCACGTTTCGACATGGCACCGAAGAACGCGCGCCGAACGGGTTCGCCGGCCGATTTGAGGGCCACGGCAAGATCCTGGGTTTCCACGTCGCGGAGGAGGCGTTGCACGTCGCGCTGGCTGAGGAATGCGATATCGTCGAAGCTGAAAAGCCGCTTGCGAATGGCCTCGCCGAGTTCGGTGTTCCGCTCCTCGATGCGGGAAAGAAGGGTTTTGCCAAGTTCCTTGTCGAGCGATTTCAGAAGCTGGGCGGCCGCTTGGGCCCCGCCGCGGCGGTGCATGCTGTATTGCTGGGGTCCGGAGGAAAGGTGCTTGCCAAGGCTTTTCAGGACCTTGTTGATCAACTCGCTCGAAATCGAATCCATCGTGCCAAGGCGCTCCACGATCTCTTCGCGGACCTCCGGCGAAAACAACGGGATGATCTGGGAGACCTGCCGCGCATCAAGGTAGGACATGATGAACGCGACCGTCTGCGGTTGCTCGTTTTTGATAATGTTGAAGATTTGGCGCGTGTCCATCTGGCTCAACTCGCGGACAGCGTCGATCGAGTTGCTGGCCGGCAGGGCGCGGAGCAGGATGCTGGAAGCCGCCTGGGGACCGCGGGCGGCCTCCAGAGCGCGCTGGGCGAACGACATTCCGCCGAGGGCACTGGACATGCCCTCGCCGATGAGACCGCAAAATTCGTCCAGGATTTTCTCTTGCAAGCGGAAGTCCACAACGTCCATGAGGGCCATCTCCCGGGCCACCGCCTCGATTTCAGGGTCGCGGAGTTGCTTCATGAGTTCCGGGGCCAGGTCGGGGCCGACGATGATGAAAAACGCAGCAAGCTTCTGCGTTTTCGACATGGATTCGTATTCAGCGGTGGGCATGGGTCAGGTATTGCTTTTTGAGATGAGCCACTCCCGGAGGGTGGCGCCCACGTTTTCCGGCTTTTGACGGATGAGCGAGTTGAGGAGTTCGGGCGAAACCTTCAGGTTTTTTTGACCTGGAAGGAGCGGCACGGCCTCCTCGACCAGCTCGGCATCCGGCAATGCCGCGGTCGGTTGTTGGGGTTGTTGGGTTTCGTCCACAAGCTCGAAGGAAATTTCTTCCGGTTTGGCGCGGCGCAGCATGAAGAAGAAAATGCCGAACACGATTGCGGCGATGGCCAGCGCGGCAATCGGGCGAACGAGCTCCACCCAGCCGCCCACTTGGTCGGCGATCGGGTCCGCAGCGGTCACAGTGGACGGGAATGGCACTTCTTGGATCGAGACAAAACTGGACGGGTTTTCGTTTTTAGGCACATCGATCCCCAAGGCGTTGATGACCATGCTGCGGAGTTCATTGATTTGTTCCGGGGTTCGAGGGGTGGGTTGGCCGGTTTCGGATGACGTTTGGGCCAGAAAAACGGCGGCTGTAATGCGAGTGATGGCGCCTGGATTTTTCACCACATTGGTGGTGGACTTGTTGATTTCGAAGCTCTGCGTGCGCGATGAGCGCGCGGTGTTGCTGGTTTTGGTCGGAGCTTCTTGTTCGTTTGGCTGTGCCGCACCCGGAACGTTGGCTGCCGTGCCCGCGCCGGCATTCGGTTCCGGAGCCTTTTCCACCGTATTGACGGTGTCCTCCATGGTTGTCTCCTGACGGGGAACTTGACCTTCGGGATCGAATTTCTCCTCCGTGAGCGTGGAGGCGTCGGTGTTGATGGTTGCGGAAACGCGCACCACGGAATTGCCGGGTCCGAGCACTTTCGAGAGCATCGTTTCGACTTTGGTGGCGAGATATTCCTCGGTTTGCTGACGGTATTTCACGACGCTGGCCGCACTCCCAAGCTGGGGATCGGATTTGAGATCCTCCGAAAGCACGTTGCCGGCGTTGTCAACCACGGCGACGTCATCAATTTTCAACCCCTCGACGGCATTCGAGACCAGGGAGCGGATGGAATTCACGGCGGCGGCATCCAATTTGGAATTTCCAGTATCCACGAAAACCGAAGCAGTTGGCCGGGAATCGGTGGTGCGGACGAGAAGACGGCTTTCCGGCATGACGACCATGACACGCGCCGACTTCACGCCTTGCATTTGAGCCACCGTGCGACTCAGTTCCCCCTGAAGGGCGCGGGTGTAATTAGTGCGTTGCACAAAATCACTGATTCCAAAGTTGCTGCGGTCGAAGATTTCAAACCCCACACCGTCGGTATTGGGGAGACCTTTGGATGCGAGATCCATGCGAACACGATAGACATCCTTGGAATTGACGTAAATTGAGGTGCCGCCTCCACCGAGTTCAAAAGGGATGTTTTGTTCCTCGAGGGCTTGAACCACCTCGGCTGCCTCTTTTTCACCCAGTTTGCCGTAAAGCAATTTCATGTCGGGCTTCTGAGCCCAGTAGAGCATGGCTCCAATTCCGAGAAGCACAGCCGCCGCACCCGTCGAAACGAGGATGCGGTGAGTGGGCGTGAGTTCGCTCCAGATTTTGGCGATTTGCTGAAAGGCCTGTTTCATGCCGACGGGACAGAGGAATTAAAAGCCGCTCAGACTTGGGCGCGCATGAGTTCCTGGTAGCTCTCGACGAGTTTATTGCGCAACTCCACCATGAGAGTGAAGGCCACGCTGGATTCTTGGCCGGCGATCATGGCTTGATGGAGGTTTGTCGATTCGCCGGTCATGATTTTGTTTTTTTCTGTGGCAGAGGTCTTCATTTTGCCATCCACATCGTTCACGAATTTTTTCATGAGCGATCCGAAGGCATCGGGACCGGCGGCTTGGGTGCCACCGGCGGCAAATCCTGCCTCGCGCAGGGAATTGGTGCGCTCGAGGTCGGTTCCGAGCGGGCGCATGGTCAATGGCGCGGTGAGATTGGTGAAGTTGGCGGGAACGGCGGCGATGGGATTCATAAGAGGTGGAGGTTAAGTTTAGCGACCGATGGAAAGGGCTTGGGTGGCCATTTGGCGCGCATTGCGGACGACCGCGAGGTTGGCCTCGTAGGAGCGGGTGGCTGTAACCATATCGACCATTTCGAATGGCACATTCACGTTTGTCATTTGAACGTTGCCATCCGCATCGGCGTGCGGGTGCTCCGGGTTGTGGATGATTTCCCCAGGCGTTTCGTCGCGTTTGATCTCGGAAACACGCACGCTTTGAAGGTTCGGGTTGCCGGAGGCGGCATCAAGCATCGACTCAAAAGCGACAATGCGACGCTGGTAGGGTTTCCCATCAATTCCTTTGGTGGTGTGGGCGTTGGCGATGTTTTGAGAAACGATTTCGACACGCATTTTTTCCGCGTCGAGGGCGCCGGCGGTGATGGAGGAAGCAGGAAGGATATTCATGACCAGAATGATTAGACCGGGCGGCCGATGATGGCGTGGCGGAGTTGTTTGAGAGAACCGCTGGCGAATTCGGTTAAGGCACCGAAGTTCATGCTGTTTTTACTCATGGCAAGCAACTCGCTGTCGATTTGAACATTGTTACCATCAGCCCGCAGGCTGGGCGCCAAGTCATCGAGCTCGGTGCGGGGTTCCAGACTGGAGATGCTGGAGGACTCGCGGGAGGCGATGGTGGAGCGAAGTTCTTCTTCGAACGAACGGCTGAGATCGACGCGCTTGTAGCCAGGGGTGGAGACGTTGGCGATATTGCTGGCGATGGCGGCGTGGCGCATCGCCGAGACATCCATCATTTTTTTGACAGCGGTGTAGTTGTCGCTGTTAAAGAGGGAGGCCACAAGTTCCATGCTGTGGGAAAAGCACAACCCGTGCCAAGCACCAAGGCCCCGAAAAAGCAGGACAGGCAGGGGCCCCTCCGGAAAAAATTGCCGCTGCGAATCTCAGTTGTCTGTGGAGGGTTTCGGGAGGATCTCCGATGCATCATCGGCATCCGAAGCGACCGCCTGCTCGACCAGTGCCGGCGGCAATGATTTGGCCGGTTTGACCCCGAGATCGCGCAACTTTTCAGCTTGGCTGATCAGGTTGCCGCGGCCGGTGGAAATCAATTTCAGGGATTCGTGAAAACTTTGGGAAGCCGCGTCGAGGGATTTTCCGATTTTTTGGAACTCCGCCACGAACGACTGGAACTTCTCATAGAGCTTGGCTCCGCGATCGGCGATTTCGAGAGCATTACGGGTTTGGTTTTCCTGCCTCCAGAGGTGTTCGACGATGCGCAAGACGTAAAGAAGGGTCGAGGGGCTGGCGAGTAGGACATTTTTTCGCCAAGCCTCCATGAAAAGCGAGCCGTCTTGCGAGATGGCCAGAAGGAAGGCGGGCTCGACCGGAACAAACATGACCACAAAGTCCAGCGTGTCGCCAAGGCCGTGGAGTCGGCTGTAATCCCTCTTGGAAAGTCCGTCGATGTGCTCTCGGAGGGAATCGAGATGCTTTTTGAGATGGCTTTGCCGCTCGATCGGGTCCTCGGCGGCGCAGTGGGCGGCGTAGGCATCGATGGAAACCTTGGAATCAACGACGAGGCAGCGGTTCGAGGGAAGGTGGAGAATCACATCGGGACGGCCTTTTTTGGAATCCTCGTTTTCGTAAATGCGCTGGGTGGAAAAGCCGGTGCCTTTGCGGATGCCGGAGGCCTCGAGAAGCTGTTCAAGAATCATCTCGCCCCAATCACCTTGAATTTTGTTGGAGCCTTTCAGGGCCTGAGCGAGGTTTTTGGCCTCGTTTCCGAGGGATTGGTTCAACCGGGCGAGGGTTCCCACCTCGGATTGGAGGAGCAGGCGCTCCTTGCCGGCATCTTCGAGAACGCGAACGATCGATGCTTTGAAATCCACCAACTGGTCGTTCATGGGCTTCAAAAGGTCGCCGATGGCTTTTTCGCGGGCGGCAAGGTCCCCCTTGGCCTCGGATTGGAAAGTTCCGAGCTGGGTGCGGGCGATTTCCAAAAAGCTTTGGTTGTTGCTTCGAAGAGCCTCGGCGGAAAGGGCCTTGAAAGCGTCGCCGAGCCGGGTTTGCGCCTCGCCGAGAAGCGCCATCTTCTCAAGGGCCGAATTTTTTTCATTGTCCAAGGCGGCTTGCAACTCGATCCGCGCCGCCATCAAAGTGGACGCTTCCGACCGGAGAGAGCGAATTTCCGATTCGAGGGAGGAAATGCGTGACGCCTCGGCCTCGGAGGCGGCAAGGCGAATGGCGATGGATTTGCAGCTCTCATCGAGCAATCGAGCACGCTCCCCCAAGGCGGCGGCCGATTCCTCGCAAAGAGTCAACCGCCCGCGCAAGGCTCCCGCCTCACCGGCCAGACGGATTTTTTTCAAAAGCAAAACAACGGCCGGGATCAAGCCGACAAGAAATCCGGCAATTCCAAAAATCAAGTGCGTGAGGTTCATCGCCTGATCCATTGATAAACGGTGCGGGAAACGAAAAAAGCGGAATCAGAGGCCGTGCAGCGGTCAACTTCAGCGTTGCGGCGCAGGGACCTCTTTGGAATGATTGGACGACGATCTCATGACCAACGAACCCAACGCCGTCAAGCCCCTCAGCGCGAACGAACCCCTCAAGGCCGCCTCACGCCACCTGCGCGGCCACATCGCGGAGGAACTCGCGGACACCTCCACGGGAGCCATCGCCGAGGAAACCGGTCAACTGACGAAATTTCACGGTCTTTATCTTCAAGACGACCGCGACCTGCGCGTGGCGTTGAAGAAGGCCGGCAAGGAAAAAGCATTTTCGTTCATGCTTCGCGTGCGCCTGCCGGGCGGAAAGGCAACCCCCGCGCAATGGCTGGTGCTCGACCAACTGGCCCGAGATGTGGCCTCCCCCTCGCTGCGGTTGACGACCCGGCAAACCTTCCAATTCCACGGTGTGCTCAAGGGCAACGTGAAAAAGCTGATTCAAGGCATGCACCGGGTGTTGCTGGATTCCATCGCGGCCTGCGGAGACGTGAACCGCAACGTGATGGCTCCCCCAAATCCGGAGCGCTCACCTGCAGCCCAGGAGGTTTATGAGGCCGCCCGCTCGTGGAGCGAATTCGCGCTGCCGAAGACACGGGCTTATCATGAAATCTACCTTGATGAGGAGTTGGTGGCTGGTGGTGAACCCGAGCAAGAGCCGATGTATGGCGACACCTACCTCCCGCGGAAATTCAAAACCGGATTCGTCCTGCCTCCGTCGAACGATGTGGATGTGTTTTCTCAAGACTTGGGTTTTATTGCGATCGTGGAGGAGGGCCGCCTCGCCGGCTACAACGTAACCGTCGGGGGAGGCTTGGGCATGAGCCATGGAAACGCCGAGACCTTCCCGCGTCTGGCGGATGTCTTGGGATTCATCACTCCGGACTCGGTCAATCGCGTGGGCGAAGCAGTCCTCACCACGCAACGTGACTTCGGCGACCGCACCAACCGCAAGCATGCCCGTCTGAAATACACCATCGAAGATCGTGGCATCGAGTGGTTCAAAGGTGAGGTGGAACGGAGATCGGGCGTGGGTTTCGCACCCGCCCGCGCGTTCGAGTTCACCACCATCCAAGACCCCTGCGGATGGCACGAATGCGTGGACGGCACCTGGTTCTACGGATTGCACATCCTGAGCGGCCGGATCGTGGACCGGGAGGGATGGCCCATGAAAACCGCCTTGCGGGAAATCGCAGGGGTTCATACAGGGGATTTCCGACTGACCCCCTCACAAAACCTGACTATTTCCGGCGTCACATCCGCGCAAAAACCCGTCATCCAGGCGATTCTTGCGAAACATGGCCTCGACCGGGAAAACGACCGCTCGGGCATGCGATTGAACGCGCTTTCCTGTGTAGCCCTTCCCACGTGCGGATTGGCCTTGGCCGAAAGCGAACGGGCCCTTCCGGAACTTCTGGAAAAATTCGAATCCGTTCTGGAGGAAAACGGCTTGTCCCATGATGCCATCAGCCTCCGGGTGACCGGGTGTCCCAACGGTTGTGCGCGCCCCTACCTGGCCGAAATTGGTTTGGTCGGAAAGGCGCCGAACAAATACGCCCTGTATGTGGGAGCGGCTTACAATGGCACGCGGTTGAACCGGCTTTTATCGCCGTCGGTCTCGTTAGACGGCGCGGTGGAAACCCTGCGCCCGGTCATTAAACGTTACGCCACGGAGCGACTTCAGGGCGAGGGGTTCGGAGACTTTTGCCAACGTGCAGTGCTTCCGGAGGATGCCACGTTTCATAGCATTGGAACCCCGGTTGCCGCCTAAACAAACAGCCTGCCTTGCGGGCAGGGATTGCTGAGATTGCTCAAAAACAAAAACGCGGTTGAACAGGACGTTCAACCGCGTCTTTCGTTGGAAGGAAACCCTTAGAGGGAGACCTCGGTCACGAGGGATTGTTTTTCACCCTCTTTGGCCTCGCCTTTATCTTTTTTATCACCGCATCCGCTACCGGGGCAGGAACCCGCGAAAACGGAGGCAACGGAGAAGGCGATGGTGACTGCTGCGAAGAGCACGAGTTTTTTCATAGGCCACAAGAGTCGCCTCGAAAGCGGGGAAGTCAAACGGAATTTTTCAAGCGCGGCCCATGTAGGTGCCATCCACCGTGCTGACTTTGATCATTTCCCCTTCTTTGATGAAGAGCGGGACTTGGATCACCTTGCCGGTTTCGAGGGTTGCCGGTTTTTGGACGTTGTTGGCCGAGTCGCCGCGCACACCTTCGGCGGATTCCACGACTTTCAGAACAACCGATGACGGCAATTCGATCTGGGCAGGACGACCCTCGATGCTCAGCACCTCGACTTTGAGGTTTTCAACAAGGTATTGCTTGAATTCGCCGATCAAGCTCTCGTTCAGCGTAATCGTCTCGTAGGTGGCCGGATCCATGAAATGGAAACCTTGATGATCGCTGTAGCTGAACTCGAGGGGTTGACGGTTGACTTCCACCACATCGACTTTTTCGGTTGAAGAAAATCGAATATCGGCGGATTTGCCGGTTCCGATGTAGCGGATGATGCACTGAACGAACGCGCGGAGATTGCCGGGCGTGCGGTGGTGGATTTCCAGGACAATGGCGGGATTTCCGTTGTATCGGATCGCCATCCCTTTGCGAAGGTCGTTTGCTGCGGGCATAGTTGACAAAAACTGCCCGCCAGCAACCCGAATGGCAAGGCTTGAAATCAACCGGCCGCCGCTGCGGCACGGGACCGGTTCTTGGCAAGAAAGTCCTTGAGGTGTTCATGCCCGGGAGCCTCCAGGCCGGGGTCGGCCTCCAGAAGGTCCAACGCTGCGCGGCGTGCCTCCAGCATCAATTCGGCGTCACGCAGCAGATCGCCGGGCCCGAGGGCGGGCAATCCGGTTTGGGCCGTGCCCAGCAAATCCCCGGGTCCACGCAAACACAGGTCGGCCTCGGCGATTTCAAATCCGTCGTTGGTGCGCTCCATCAGCGAAAGTTTTTCCAGCGCCTCGGGACTGGGATCGTCCTGGAGAAGAATGCACCAGGATTTCGCAGCCCCCCTGCCGACGCGCCCCCGCAACTGGTGCAACTGGGAGAGTCCGAAGCGCCCCGCCTCCTCGATCAACATGACGTTGGCATTCGGCACATCCACTCCGACCTCAATCACGGTGGTCGAGACCAGCGCGGCCAGACGGCCTTCGCGGAAATCCCGCATGACGGCCTCCTTCTGGGCCGCGTCCAGCTTGCCGTGCACGAGGCCGACCGCATGGGGCGCCACCAACTCCCGCCATTTGACGGCTTCGGCGGTGGCGGCTTTCACATCCAGCTTCTCGCTTTCCTCGACCAGAGGGCAAACGATGTAGGCCTGGCGGCCGGCTGCGAATTCCCCCCTCAGGAAATCCAGAATCGCGTTGTGGTGCGATGAGTCGCGGCGGGCGGTCACGATGCGACCCCGCCCGGACGGGCGCTCGCGAATGATCGAAACGTCAAGATCGCCATAAAGCGTTTGTGAAATCGTGCGGGGAATCGGCGTGGCCGTCATGACGAGTGTGTCCGGAGCATCGGCGCGCTCGATGAGGCGGGTTCTTTGCAGAACGCCGAATTTGTGTTGTTCGTCGATGACCACCAATCCGAGGCGTTCAAATCCGGTGGATTCAAAAAGAAGCGCATGGGTGCCGACCACAACGGCGGGCATTGATGATGCTTGAAAGAGATCCGGGCCGCTTTCAGGACCCTCGCGGCGGTGGGATGTGCGAAGAAGCACAGGCACACCGAGGGGATCGAGCAACCGGCGGAAGTTGAGGTAGTGCTGCTCGGCCAGAATCTGCGTGGGGGCCATGAGGGCGGCCTGCCAACCGCTTTCCACCGCCTGCACCATTGCACGCAGGGCAACCAGTGTTTTCCCCGAGCCGACATCGCCTTGAAGCAGCCGGTTCATGCGGTGTGGACCCGCCATGTCCGCGGAAATCTCCGCCATGACCTCCCGCTGCGAGGCTGTTAAGCGGAAAGGCAGCGCCGCTTCCAAGCGGGCCCAAATGCTGCCGTTCCCCGGCCTGGAAAAACCTCCCGAGCGGCGAAACTCCATGCGGCGCTCGGCCAGAACCAGCTGGATTCCAAAAAACACATCGCGCACCAGGTGGCGGCGGGCCAGTTCGCCCGATTCGAAATCCTTCGGAAAATGCAGGCTTTTCCAAACCGATTCACTCTGCAATTCCGTCGCGTGTGCCGGCCACAAGGCGCGCAGGCGCGCGCAATCGACGGTCTCCAGCGTCCGGTGGATCCACTCGCGCAACAATCGTGCTGGCACCCCATCGCCGGCGGGATGCACCGGTGTGATGCGGTCGAAGTGGATCGAGCCCGCCCCCTCGTCCTCGATCACCTCGAACTCGGGGTGTTCCATGAGAAGGCGACGGTTTTTCTCCTTGGTTTTTCCAAAGACCACCAACCGGTCGCCACTGGACAGGAGCTTTTGAACCCACGGCATTTGATACCAGCGGAGTGTGAGCGGGGTCCCTAGCACACTGTCTTCGATCAAAACCGCCTCGAGCATGCTGCGGCCGCCGAATCTCTGCAAACGGGTCGACTGGACTGTTCCACAGAGGCAGACGGCGCTGGCGGTCGATCCCGATGGAAATCGCTCAAATGTGCGCCGGTCCTCATAGCGGCGCGGGTGGTGGCGGATCAAATCCGCCAAGGTTTCCAGTCCGAGGCGGTGCAGCGCCGCGATGCGATGCGAGGGAATCCAATCGACCTCCTGAAGGCGCGTCAGCGGATCCAGCAGGCTCATTGCGAGGACCGGATTGCCACGATGTTCATCTGGGGCTCGGCCCGCCCCTGCCATTCGTTCCAATCCAGTGTGAAGGCCACATCCCATGGCGGGCGGGGCAAGGCCGCGAGACGCATATTGAAACAAACCGCCTTGCGCGGGTGGCGACCGCACTCCAGATCGAGACGCACATGCTTTTCCTTCATTTCACGCGGAGTCCCCGCGGGCCGGACTCCCCGGACCAGGAGAACCGGCTGGGCATTCGCGCACCCGAAGGGCTGCAAGCGATCCTGTGCGGCCAGCAGATCCTCCTCAACGTCCTCAAGCGAAATTTCGGCATCCAGATGAATCCGCGGAGTGAGAACCTCCTCGGTGGCACGGGACACAACCGCCGATTCGAAAGCGTCGCGAAATGCCCCCAGCCGTGACTCGTGGAGCGAAATTCCAGCCGCCATGTGGTGGCCGCCGAATTTTTCCAGATGGTCCGCACAGCCGGTCAACAACTCAACCAGCGGCAACCCTTCGATGCTCCGCCCACTACCTTTGCCATTGCCGTCGGCATCGAAGCCGATGATGAAAGTGGGGCGGTGGAATTGGCGCATGAGTCGGGAGGCAACGACACCGAGAACGCCGATGTGCCAATCGCGGCTGCCCGTCACAATCGAGCGGTCGCGGGCCGGATCGAAATGGCCCCGGGCCCAGCTCTCGGCGGCGGCGGCGACCTCGCGCTCCACGGTTTGCCGGGCGCGGTTCAGCATATCGAGTTCCCCGGCGAGGCGGGCGGCCTCGTTGACATCGTCGGTGAGCAGCAGTTGAAGAGCCTCGTTGGCGGGGCCCAACCGGCCTGCGGCATTGATGCGGGGGCCCATGCGAAAACCGACATCGGATGGGCGGACGGGGGAGGCGACCCCCGCGACACGCCTCAGAGCCTCGATGCCAACCCATTTGCTCGATGACATGCGGGCCAGGCCCTGGGCGACAAAAACACGGTTTTCGCCGGTGAGCGGCACGATGTCGGCGATGGTGGCCAGCGCAACCAGATCCAGAAAGTCCCGAAGGTCGAGATCCGGCTGGCGCCGCGCTTTTTGAAGGGCATGAGCCACCTTGAAAACCACCCCCCCGCTGCAGAGATTGTGAAAATCCGCCCCCAGCTTGGGGTTGACCAGTGCCAAGGCCGGGGGCAGCGAAGGACCGGGTTCGTGGTGGTCCAAAACGATCGTTTCCACTCCGCGGTCGCGCAGATTTTGGATTTCCCGCGTGGAAGTTGTTCCACAGTCGATCGCCACCAACAAACGGGGGCGATGGATTTCCACACAGCGGGCCAGACCGGCCTCGCTCAATCCGTAACCCTCTTCCCGACGCAAAGGAAGAAAGCAGGGCGCCTCCAAGCCGAACGCGGCCAGCACCCGGTGCATGATGGCCAGCGAGGAGATGCCATCCACATCATAGTCTCCATAGAGAACCACCCTCTCGCCGCCATCGATGGCCTGCAGCAATCGATCCACGGCCGCTGACATGCCGGGCAAGAGTTCCGGAGCGGACAAGCTTCGCAAAGCCGGGTGCAGGAAGGCATCACAATCCCCCGCTCGCGCGAAGCCCCGTTGAATCAGAATTTCCGCCAGAAAAGCCGACACCCCGGCGTCCACCCGCAACCGGCTGACCTCGGCGGGATTTGGCAGCGGCGGAAGAATCCAGCGGCGGACGATCGGAGTCACAGTCACTGACAGCGGTTTTTCAAATCGAGGAAAACACGTTCCAAGCGGCGGGCAGAGGCTTCCGGAGTGAACTCGAGGGCGCGACAGCGATCCGACAGCATCTGTTTTTCGGCGTCCGGCAAAAGGAAAGCCCTTTTGACCGCATCGGCAACCCCCTCCACTCCCGCACGGCGGAAGACCAGTCCACAACCGTGGCCCGAAACGGGATCGAAATCCCGGACCCATTCCTCAAGTCCTTCGCAATCGCGGGCCACAGGCACAATTCCGTTTTTCATCGCGAGGCACAGAAAAGCGGAATCCGCATCCATCGAGTCCGGCAAAAGCAGGAAGTCACCCGCTGCCAGACAGTCGGCGGCGGTGGAGGCTTCCACGACCTCGCGGTGGACAAAACGACCGGCATGGAGCCGGATGGCAAATTCCAGCGCCTCGCGCGAGGACTCGGGAACCCCGCCGAGCACAACCACCTTCAGGGCCGGCGTGGCGATCCGGTCGATCGTTTGAAAAACGAGATCCATTCCGCCAGTCGCCTGGGCATCCAGCAGGAAAACCCGGGGTTCAGGCCCGGCCACTTGACCGAAAAGACGGCGGCGGGCCGACGACACGGCCTCCGCATCGCGCGCAACCAGTGGCAAGGACGACCCGCCCACCCCCGGCGAGATGCCGTGAATTTTGCTCCGGTGGTGGCGCAACACACCCTCCAGGCCGCAACCCAGACGGGGAGTCATCGCCAATGAGGCAAACCTCCCCCCTGGCAAAACCACCGCATCGGCAAAAACGATCCCGGATTTCAGAAAATTCATGCTCCCGTAAAATTCCATGCCCTCGTCAGCGAAGAACGATCCCGGCAGGTTGGTCAGGGCAAAATCATGGCTCCAGAAGTTGCCCTGAAACTCCAGGCTGACAGGCGCGAAAACCACCGGAACCGCGAAGCGGCTGGCACGGATAAAAACCGCCACCGGCGCGGCCTGCCAGCCAAACACACCCGCCACATCCGGGCCGCGAAGTCGCACCAATTCGGCCACGCATTTGGAAAAAAACAAAAACCGGGCGGCATTGTCATCGTAGTCCCGCCCATCGACGCCATAAAGCCCGCTGCGGTCGAAGGATTCGTCGCGGGCGACAAACAGATGCCTGATTCCGCGGGCGGAGGCCTCCCGCACATCGCAGGTCCACTCCAAATCACCCATTTGGACGGCGAACCGGGTGCGCGTGCGCTTCAATCCCAGAGCCTTGTTTTCTCGAACCTGGCGGTGGAAGGGGAGAACCACAGTGACGGCGTGGCCACCGGCAGCCAGCCCATACGCGGCAGCAGCCACCTGTTCCGCCAACCCTCCCTCCCCGCATACTCCGGCCATCTCACTCGCCGCGATCAAGATCTTCATCGGTGCATCATGGAAAGTTCGCGCGCCCCAAGTCGAACCAAAACAAAAGCCCCGCCGAAGCGGGGCTTTTGACCAAACCAACTAACCAGTTGAAAATTAGGACTGGGATTTCTCCTCGATGTATTTGATCACGTCGCCGACGGTTTTAAGACTTTCAGAATCCTCGTCCGGGACAGACACGCCGAATTCCTCTTCGAATGCCATCACCAACTCGACAGTATCCAGCGAGTCGGCTCCGAGATCCTCGGTGAAAGATGCGGAAGGGGTGACCTGCTCGGGGGTCACTTGGAGTTGCTCGACAATGATGTCTTTGACTTTTTCTTCGATGGATTTTTCGGACATGGGATGCGTTTTGTGAGCGGTGTGAATAGCCGCCGTAATTTTTTTTTGCAACAAGGAAATTCCGGTATTTTTCGCTTTCGGTTGCGGAAGTGAAATCCCGGGATTGAAGATCACCGCGAAGGTGCTTTCTTGCAGGCGATGAAACTCACCTATTTCGGCCATGCATGTTTCGGCATCGAAGCCGCCGGCCGCCACCTTCTTTTCGATCCGTTCATCTCTCCCAATCCACTGGCCGCCGGCATCGATGTGGATGCCGTGCCTGCCGACGCGATCTTTCTTTCGCACGGCCATGTGGACCATGTGGCCGATGCCGTGCGGATCGCCCGGCGCACTGGGGCGTGCGTGGTGGCGAACTGGGAAATCGCCGGATGGCTTGAACGGCAGGGAGTCGAAAATGTGCTGCCGATGAACCACGGCGGGAGCGTTCAACTCGATGGCATCAAAGCCCGCATGACCTCGGCGATCCATTCGAGTTCCCTGCCCGATGGCAGCTACGGCGGAAATCCCGGCGGCTTTGTGGTATCGGGCAGCAACGACAGTTTTTACTACTCGGGCGACACCGCCCTGACGATGGACATGAAAATGATCGGCGAGGAGGAGTCACTCCGGTTTGCCGTCCTGCCGATCGGAGACACCTTTACCATGGGCGTGGCCGATGCCATCAAAGCCGCCCGCTGGACCGGAGCCCGCGACGTGGTGGGAGTCCATTACAACACGTTTCCACCGATTGCGATTGATATCGCGCAGGCGATCTCCTCTTTTGAATCCGCCGGCCTCCGGTTGCACCTTCCGGCAATCGGGGCCTCTTTGGAATTTTCACGTTCGTGAAAATCGGGATTCTCGGCGCCACCGGATATGTGGGCTCGCGGTTGACCACCCTCGCCCGGGAGTCGGGCCACGAGCCCGTCCCCTTCTCGCGCAGTGAAAAACCGGGCCACCGCCGCGTCGCGCCATCGGGCCAACTCGATTTTTCCGGATTGGATGCTGTGGTCAATCTCGCCGGGGAGCCGATTCTCGGTCTCTGGACCCGTGAAAAGCGCCAGCGGATCCTGCAAAGCCGCGTGGATGGCACCAAACGCATCGCCGCCCATCTGGCAAATGGTCCCCGTGTTTGGATCAATGCCTCCGCGGTGGGGTTCTATGGCGACACCGGCGACCGTCTGGTGGACGAATCCAGTCCCGCCGGCGGTGGATTTTTGGCGGATGTGTGCCGCGAGTGGGAGGCGGCCACCGGGAGCGCGGAAGAGGCCGGCGTGCGCGTTGTCAGGCTCCGCATCGGCTTTGTCACCGGCCCCGGTGGAGCGATGCGCCTGGTGCGACCGGTATTCCAAGCCGGGCTCGGAGGTCCACTGGGGTCGGGCCGTCAGTGGATGAGCTGCATCCACGTGGACGACGTGGCTGGCCTGGTTCTGTGGAGCATTGCCAACAGCCGGATTTGCGGAGCCGTGAATGCTGTCCTTCCGGAACCCGCGCGCAACATCGATTTCACCAGGTCGCTGGCCCGCGCCGTGAACCGTCCGGCCATCTTTCCGGCACCGGCGTTTGTTTTAAGAACCCTTCTGGGCGACC
>CAMCXK010000006.1 GCA_945883435.1 Chthoniobacter flavus
CATGATTTTCGATTACATCGAGGGCTTTTACAACCGGTGGCGTTTACACTCGGCCCTCGGCTATAAATCCCCGCTGGACTTCGAATCCCCCCAGAACCATAAACCCGATTAACAAAAAAGCCCCTCCACGCGTTTTCGAGGGAAGATCAGATGCCTGTCGACGCGTTGCCTCTTTGCTGGCGGTGAGTGAAGGTTCGCAAGCAAGATCACTGGAGATCGTTGCATTAAGAATTGCCAGCCTTGTGGCGATTCAAAAGTCTCTGATCTCTTGATTTAAATCACCAAACTAACGGATTCGACGGCTTATTCGCCGGATTTACCGAATATTTGTGGATACATCGTCAGAATTTTAGCTATGTGTGAAATCGGAACTAGATTTCCAACGGACAAATCGATAAGCACAACGCCAACGACGCCGGACGAATTGTTTCCACCAACCAACCAACCAACCAACCAACCAACCATTCATTCCATGACCACCTATTCCCTGAAATGTCTCCTCGCCGCCACTCTGCTCACGGCGGCAGGCGCTCTCTCCAACACAGCATTGGCCGAAGATTTGACCCTATACTCCAATGTTGTAAAACATGTCGACGGCCATAACGAAGCCAAAGATTTCGGCGTGGGGCATCGACGGATTCGCGAGAATGAACTCCGGTTCTCCGAGAATGGGAAGGTGGTTGGCAAAAGCTACTCAATTACTACCACCGTAAAGGTGAACAACAAGGCGGGCACTGGGACACGCGTTGCGCTTGGAGTGGTGCAACTACCCAAAGGCACTTTCTGGACTGAAACCACAGTGTTTGATATGGCCCACAAGGCTGTGGTCGGGGCAGGTCACAAGCATAGCGGCATTATCCTCGGTGGAACCCGCGATTACGAAGGTGTGACTGGCACCTACGATCTTGAACTCAGCAAAGATGGAAAACATGCGGTCATCGTTTTCCACATCGTGCGGGGTAAGAAAAAATAAACATCTTGGTGTTGTCCCGTTGAGTTTTCAACGGAGGCCTTAAGATTCGTCTTCTGGTTTCGGAGGGGAGACTCCCCTCCGAAATCTTTACGAGGTTGGTTTTTTGGGACATTCATGTGAAACCGCGCTGGTGCTCCCATAAAAAAATACCCATCAATGTTTGAAAGTATATCCGGGTGACCTTTCCTCTTCGTGGATTCTTCCCATACTCATCCCCAATCCCTATCGCCCTTTGCTCTTTTTAGAGAGATTCTTCCTTCACATGTCTCACTGAAGCCAGATGCAACGGCTTATACTTTCCTTAAGGATGACAAGGAGGCGGTTTACATCTCCTATTTTGAACTCAATTTGGCCTCGTCCCGGATTGCCACAGAATTACTCAAGCGGGGAGGGGACGGTGGCAATGTGCTTTTGCTTTTTCCTCCGGGGATTGACTTCATAAAGGCATTTGTTGGCTGCGCGCTGGCTGGTTTTCCCTCCGTTCCGCTCAGTATCCCGAGGGCAAGGCAATCCCTCTCCGGGTTGGAAAAAATTGCGAATGATTGCGGTGCCAAAGTTGTCCTCTGCACCCAAGCCGTTTTCGGGATTCTCAGAAGCCGAATTCCTGAAGAATCTCCTCTCGCTCGCCTCGTTTGGATTAATGTCGATGAGCTTGATCATTCTGAACACGCGCTCTTCACGCCTCCTCCCGCCCAAGCTTCATCCCCTGTTTTTTTACAATACACATCAGGTTCAACGGGTTCCCCCAAAGGCGTAGTGGTTGCCAATGAGAATCTCCTGCACAATCTTCAAAATATTGCTTCCCTCTACAACATGGCGGAAGGTTCCAAGGTCGTTTCTTGGCTCCCGCATTTCCACGATATGGGGCTGGTCGGGGCGATTCTGACCTCTCTCTACGCTGGGATCCCGTGCATTTTTTTTCCCCCGAACGATTTCATTCAGAAGCCCTATCGTTGGCTCAAAGCCATTAGTGATTATGGAGGAACATTGGGGGGAGCACCAAACTTCGCCTATGACCTCTGTGTCTCCAAAATCTCAGCCGCGGAAGTCGAGACCCTTGACCTGCGGAGCTGGAGACTCGCTTGGAACGGCGCGGAAACGATCCGCGCCTCGACACTCTCTGCTTTCGCTGAGCACTTCCGCAAAGCGGGCTTTTGGAAGAAGGCTTTTGCTCCCTGCTACGGATTGGCGGAAGCAACCTTGATGGTTACAGGCTGCGGCGCCAGCACGGAAAATAAAATAATCAGCATCACGCGTTCCAGTCACCTCAGCGGCGAATCGGTCGACTTGGTGACAATCCCTTCCACCGAAACTCAGGAACTCGTCGGCTGCGGCAAAAGTTTTCCCGATCAAAGCGTGCGAATCGCTGATGCCACCTTGTCGCTTTCACTCCCAGATCTGCAAATCGGCGAGATCATGGTGAAGGGGCCCAGCATTTCCAAAGGGTATTGGAACAACACAGAGGCATCCGCTTTGGTATTTGACCATATCCTTGATGGCGAAGCGGGGTTTCTTCGCACGGGGGATTTGGGATTTCTCTATGAAGGGGAGCTTTTTGTGGTTGGTAGGGTGAAGGAGACGATGAAGCTCAACGGAAAATCCTTCTACGCTTATGACATCGAATTTACAGCCTGTGAGTCGAACCCTTGCCTGAAAAAGAATGGGGCCGCTGCTTTCTCCATACAAGGCGACGAGGGAGAGTCGCTTGTAGTGATCTGTGAAATTCGAAGGGATCGCCTGAAAGTTTTTGATGGAGAAAAAATCCGCAAGGCGATAGCGCAAGCGTTGATTGATGAACATAATGTGACTGTTCACGATATCGTTCTCATCAAGCCAGCCATGCTGCCGATGACCTCCAGCGGCAAGATCAAGCGTCTCCAATGCCGCGAGCTCTATTTGCAAAACTCCCTCGAACCTCTTTATTCCTCACGCTCCTTACTTATGAATAAAAGCTCAAACCCTGCCGACTTGACTCATCAGTCCCTGGTGGATCTTCCCCCTCCTCTTCGCCAGAAAAGTCTTCTCGCCAAGCTCAAGGCTGTTACGGCTTCATTGGTCGGTTGCGATCCCCTCATGATCGATGCCTCGCAGAATCTGCACCAAGATATTGGTCTTGATTCAATCCGCTTGATCGAATTGAAAGTCCATCTTGATCTTTTGTTGGGCTACGATTTTCCCATTGAGAAAATGGCAGCAATAGAAACGCTGGGAGACCTTGCCAAGGAATCGATCGAATATCTGAGCTTAGAGAATACGCCATCAAAGGTTTTATCGGAGATTTGCCCCGGACCATCCTACCCGCAGGATTTGGTTGTTCTGGAAAAGATGCAAAATGGATTTTTCGATTACCTTCTGCAACTCCGCGAGCAATATGGCAGGTTCGTCCGATTTGTATGGGGTTCAAGGACTTTCTTCATGATCAGTGAACCGGAAGATATCAGGGAAATTTTCGTCAAAAGGACGGAAGAGTTCATCCGAGGCGATTTCATTATCGGGATCAGGTTGACCTCGGATCATCAAAACCTCTTCTCCACTGAAGGCGCGGAGTGGAAGGTGCAGCGCGATCTGGCCCAACCGCTCTTCACCCGCGCCGCGCTGGAAGCCTTCTGTGATACGATCCCGGAGCGCGTCTTGGATTTCCTCTGCGATGAGGATGGGCGAAAAATTCCCAGAGAAGTAGATCTCACTGATGCCACCAAGGGAATTACGCTACGAATCATACTTGGCAAGTTGCTTGGCATAAATGATAAAAATAGAGTCAAATGTATTCTGGAAAGTCTGGCTGGTGTGGACAACTTTCAAGTCCCCTACTTCTACATATTTGCGCAAGAAAATTATAATGCGCCAGTTATTAACGAGAAGCTGCGTCTGCATTTTGATCCACTGATTTTTGAACATATCGATCAGCATCTCGACCATCCAGATCAATACCAAGATATTCTCGCCTCCTACATAGCGACGGACTTCGTGAAGGCTATGCCAAGAGCAGAGCAGCGTATTTACCTGAGAAGTATGGTGTTCACTTACATCTTGGCGGGATTTGACTCAACAGGTAGCGGGCTTTTTTCGACTCTCTTCCTTCTGGCCAGCCATCCCGAAAAGCTCCGCAAAGTGAGGGAAGAGGTTTTGTCGGCTTTTCCAGACTCTCAATTGAAATCGCAAGACATTCTTTCAAAGCTTCCTTATACCTATGCTGCTGTGAACGAGGCGCTTCGTCTCTACCCTCCGGTGTGGTTCAATGGTCGGGAGGCAACCGTAGATACGACATTCCGCGGAATCCCGATTCAAAAAGGCGATTTCATGCTTGCCTCGGCCTACGTGATCCAACGCAATCCCCTCTATTGGGAGAACCCCTCGGAGTTCCGTCCTGAGCGGTTTCTGGAAAAAAATGTCCCCATGGGTGCCTATGTTCCTTGGGGCTCTGGTCCAAGGCTTTGCGCCGGGAAATGGCTTGCGCTTTTCGAACTTATCCTTGCAACAGCCACGATCGTAAAGGACTATGATATCAATGTAACTTATGAAGGGGAATTTGAACTCAACACATTCTTCACATTGAGACCCAAAAACACCTTCCAGGCCACGCTCACTCCGATTCCATAATGCCCAGCGGGTTGCTCTCAGAAAATTCGGATGAAGCTCATCTGGGGAAACTAGGCCTCCTTCCAGACCGATTGATTTTTCTTCTCGGTCCCCACAGGTCGGGAACCACCTACCTGCATCAGGCGCTTGTGGATACGGGAGCTTTTGACTACATTTCTTATTACGATCTGGTCGAATTTGATCGATTGATCGTCAACCAAGAAACCGGCCGTCGGGAAGCTGTGATCCAATCGCTGAGGGAGGAAATGGAGAGCTTTGGACGCACTCGTGGCATCGACCATATGCCAATCAACCCCCTCCATGCGGAGGAGTATGGTTTCCTCCTCGAAAAGCGTTATCACAATATTCAACAAGCCTCCCACATTTCGAACACCAATTTCGAACCCCTCAAGACTCTCTGCCGCAAAAAGCGCTTCCTATCTCCCGAGCAGAAGCCCTTGATATTAAAAGACCCTATCGATTTCTACGATGGTTTTATCCGTATTGCAGAAAATTTCCCAACCGCCCAATTCATCTTTATCCACAGGCATCCCCTGACCGTCTTCAACTCGCATATTCAAATGTGGAGAAGTTTAATCAAAAGCAAAAACCCATGGTTGGCCAAAATCGATCACTCCTACGATGCGGTTTTCGATTCACCCCAACTGCTCCAAGCCATCCATCTGTCCACTCTCAGACCGCAAGGATTACAATTGGTTTTTGAGAAGCTCTACAATGCGTATAATTTTTATCTAAATCATATTCAGCACCTTGTCCCTGAGCAGGTCGTAAGCGTTCGCTATGAGGATCTCTGCAACACCCCCTCGGATGTTTTGCGTCTTATCATTCAGAAGCTGGATTTGCCCATCGCTGAGGAGTGCCTCGACGCCCGACCATCCCCCAGAAAAACGGCCATCCTACCTGAAGTGGAGCGCATCTATCGAGCCAATGCCGAACGCATTGAACCCTACTTAAATCACCTCCACTATTCTCTTATGCCAGATGAGTCATAGCGAAAATGCTCCCTCTGATTCCTCCCCCGATATTGAAAACATTTTTTTGACCGGGGCGACTGGTTTCATAGGCGCGCATCTCCTCAAAAACATTCTGAACCATACGGACGCGAGAGTCTTTTGCCTGGTGCTTGGGGGTTCAATCCCCGCAGGCATCCAAAAAATCGCTGCGAACTTAGAGAGACACCATCTTTCCGTGGACTGGAGCAGGGTCAGCATCGTCTTGGGCGATCTCTCTCAACCTCTCTTTGGGATGAACCATGCTAAATATGATGCCCTTAAACAAGCAATCGATCTGATCATTCATGCCGGAGCTGGTGTCTCTCTATTTAGCGAATACGAAAAACTTAAAGCGGTGAATGTGGATGGCCTTGGAAGGGTGCTGGAATTAGCAAATGGGGAGCAGCGTATTCCCGTAACTCACCTCTCATCCTACTCGGTCTTCAACGAGGCTTCGTATAGTGAAGTGCAGGAGGTCTTCGAGGAGCCTCTTCGCCGCACGGAGCCAATATTCCGGAGCGGATATGCAAAATCAAAGTGGATGGCTGAGTGTCTGTGCGAACAGGCGCATGCAGCTGGTGCCCCTGTCAAAATCCTCCGCCTGCCCTATATTTTGGGAGCAGCATCCACTGGGATATGCAATCCGAATGGATATATAGAACTTATCTTGAAGGCTATGCTTCTCACCTCGTTGGCGCCGCAACTCGATTTTAGCCTGACTTGCCTGCCAGTCGATATTTGCGCCGATCTCGTCGTCCGGATTTCTCTGCATTCCCAAGCTAACCCCTGCATCTTCCATCTCACGCCCTTCGCGCCGATTCCTTGGGCTGAAATCTGCGAAGCCGCAAGCAACTATGTCCACGATCTCGAGCATCTACCTCCCCTCGAATGGTATCATCATATCAAAAAATGTGCTTTGAACCACCGTGAGCTTTTTTCTGTTGTTGCTCTTCTGGCTCAAGACCCATCACTCATGCATTTCCGATCGAATATCTATCGACTCCGTTTTGATACCACTCACTTAACGCCCTATCTTGGCGAAGCCCCTGCTTTTCCTCAAGGTCGATCAACCTATCTGAGGCGTTACATGGAATCTGTCTCCAAGGTTTGAAATCTTGCTCACTTCAGTCGGCCTTGTAAATCGCGTCAACCAGACTGGTGCAGCGTTCACGCGGAAGGACTCCAGCTTCCCAATGGCTCATCAAATAAGCAAAGCCTGTTCCCCTTTCTGGATCGGCAAACCCTAGGCTGCCCCCCAAGCCGATATGGCCGAAAGCGGACAGCGAAGGCCCAAATAGAAAACGCATTTTTTGACCATTGTTATCAAGCGGATCTGGAGTGCCCCCGAAATTTGATCCAATTGTTATGAGAGGATTTGTTCTTGTTTCGGGTTGGTTTCGCGGTCTTGCGGAGCGTAGGCCGTAGGCCGAAGCGTAGCAAGACAGTGTGCCGCAAACTCCCCCGGGGTCATCCCTTCCAGCGAGGAATGCGGTCTGTGGTTGTTGTATTTTTCGCGGTGTTCCGCGCTCAGGACCTTCGCCTCCACTTTGCTGGAAAAAAGTTCCACATTGAGGAACTCGTCCCTCAGCCTGGCGTTGAAGCTCTCCGTGTAGGAGTTTTGCCATGGCGCTCCGGGCTCGATGTAGAGCGTCTGAAACCCCTGTGATTGTATCCATTCCCTGACCTCCCGGGCGATGGATTCCGGGCCATTGTCGCTACGGATGAATTCCGGCGCTCCACGCTCCGCGACCAGCTTTTCGAGGGATGCCAACTACTTCCCGTGCCCCCATGGCGTGTTCCACCTCCAAGCCAAGGCACTCGCGCGTGTATTCGTCGAGAACCACCAGCCATTTCAATCGCCGACCTCCTTCGGTTTGGTCGAAAACAAAATCGTAGCTCCATACATGATTCCTGCGACCAGTTCCTAACCGCTGGGTCCCTTGATCCGTGCCCCCAAGTCGCCGCGGCTTGTGGGATTTGATTGGCAACCGCAATCCCTCTCTCTTACAAATCCGGTGCACCGGTGGGGTATCACCAAAGTTTGAGCCAGTTGTTATGAGAGTTTTGGTTGGTATTTCGGCTTGACGAGGCTGTTTTGCGGGGTAGTGCAACAATTCGTCTGTAAATTGCCCTTATCAACCCATCCTGACTTTCGGAGACGAAGCAGAGTTGGCGCTGGCGCGGAAGTCGGCGTCTTTGATGTCACGGGTGCAGAATACGGTCCACGCGTCTGCCCCTGCACATGATGTGGCGGAAGGCAACCCGGTGAGTGGCGGCAAGATTTGCAATTTTCAGGGTCTGGCAGCTTTTGCGGCACCCCTTGCTCCAAACTGCCGGCATGAATCCACGACAACTTCAAAATTTCCTTTCGACTCTTGTTTCGCAAAACCTCCGCCAATCCGTGATGATTTGGGGAGCGCCGGGAATTGGAAAATCCCAGACCGTTGCCGAGGTGGCCCGTGCGGCCAAAATCGAACTCGTCGACCTCCGTCTCAGTCAACTCGCGCCAACCGATCTCCGCGGTCTTCCCGTTGCAGACCACACAAACCGCACCGCCCGTTGGTATCCGCCGGAATTTCTTCCACGCGCGGGCCACGGAATTCTTTTTCTTGATGAACTGAACATGGCTCCGCCCGCCATGCAGGGCATCGCCCAGCAATTGGTCCTCGACCGTGAGGTCGGTTCTTACAAATTGCCCGACGGTTGGCATGTCTGGGCTGCCGGAAACCGCATCGAGGATGGCGCCTCCGTCTTTCAGATGCCCTCGGCGCTCCAAAATCGTTTCATCCACCTGACCGTCGAGCCGCATTTCGACAGTTTCCGTCATTGGGCACTCTCCCATGGGGTTCACGAGCGCATCGTCGCTTTTCTGGCGTTCCGTCCGCAACTTCTCCACAAACGGGACGCCATGCAAGCCGCCTGGCCCTCGCCGCGTGCGTGGGCCGTCGCGGGTGCCCTTTATCAAGCGGGACTGTCGGTTGAACCTGCCGTGGGCAAGGGCGCGGCGGGCGAGTTCTCCGCCTATGAACGCGTGTATGCATCGCTCCCCGACTTGGATGCCATTCTCGCGGGCACGGGAAAATCCATTCCTTTTCCCGAATCGCCCGATGCCCGCTATGCCACTGTCATCGGGTTGGCAACCCGTTCCAAGGATCACAAATCCGTTAAAAGCGCGCTCGAATGGATCGTGGCCAAATCCGATCCCGAGTGGACTCAACTTTTCATTCATGCCAAGCTTGATACCGCAACCGCCGACAACTCCCTTGGCACTCTCGCCGCAACACTGGCTGCCAACCCGAAGGTGAAGAAATTTCTGGAGTCCTACCGCAAGCTGGTCCACGAACAATGACATCCCGCACCTCCAGCAGGAGTGTCCATCCATTCGACCTTCCGCTCCTTGTTTTCCACTTGCGCAATGTCTCTCCCTTTTTCGGGGCACTCGCCCTTTTTGCGAAATCCATCGAGACCGAGTCCATTCCCACAGCCGCCACGGATGGACACAGCCTGCTTTTCAATCCTGGTTTCATGTCGACCCACCCGCTGGACGAGCAACTCGGCATTCTTGTCCACGAACTCCTTCATGCCGCATTGCGCCACGTCGATCGCCGCGCCACAGCCGATCCGGATTTGTGGAATCTCGCTGCCGACATCGTGGTGAACGGCATCATTGCGGAAACCTATGGTCTCAAGCTTCCGAAGTCCGCTCTGCGCGATGTGAAACTGGAAAAATTCCCCGTCGAAGAGGTCTACCAGATTCTCCTCAAACGTGATGGTCCCCCGAAACGACTTCAGTTCATCGGCGCGGATCTTCTCGCCTCTCCCAAGGGGGAAGTTGAACCGCCCGACACGGATTGGAACTCCGCCATGGCCCAGGCTGCCGTGGTGGCCCGCTTGGGTGCGAATGGAGTCGGAAACCTCCCTGCTGGCATCGAGCGTCTTATCATCGAGGCCACCGAACCACCGCTCGATTGGCGCACCCTCTTGTGGCGGCACCTCACCCGCACACCTGTCGACTTCACCTCGTTCGACCGCCGATTTCTTGGCGAGGAACTCTACCTCGACGCCCTCGATGGCGAATCTGTTCGCGTCGCCGTCTGTGTTGACACGAGCGGATCGATCGGCGAGACGGAACTCGGGCGCTTCCTGAATGAAATTCGTGCCATTCTCGCCGCCTACCCGGTGATAACCGTTGACCTCCATACCTGTGAAACCGCCCTTAAGGGCCCTTGGAAACTGGATTCCCCCGATTGTCCGACTCCGAGGCTCCAAGGCGGCGGCGGCACCAGTTTTATCCCGTTCTTCAAGGCATTGGACACATCCAATCCCGTCCCCGATGTCGCTGTCTACCTCACGGATGGCTTCGGTCCATTTCCAGATTCGCCGCCGCATTTTCCCGTTCTTTGGGTCGTCACTCCCGGCGGACTGCCTTCCGCGGAGTTTCCTTTTGGCGAAACCGCCCGAATGCTGGGCAGTTGACTTTCCCCCCATGAATACCGACTCCGAAAATCTTGCCCTCGCTAGCGATCCCTCCACACCCGCTGAGACGCTGGCCGCTCTGGCAGAAGTTTCCGACGTGGCGGTTCGCCAGGCTCTCGCTGCGAACCCCAACACTCCCGAGGAGCTTCTCCACCTGCTTTGGGAAGACCATCCCGCGGGTTTGCTTGAGAATCCCATCCTCACGCTGTGGGAATTCAGTCGTGCGGGTTCAACACCTGATCTGATAGGTGACAGGCTGCTCCTCTGTCTTTTAAACCATTTGCGTTCCTCCGGGGCCGAACTTCCCGCGCACCTGTTCACCGCCGACTCCCTCTGCGGAATGGTCCGAAGCGCCCTGTCCCGTCAGGATCCCTCGATTTTCGCCTTCGTGCCTTTCGAAGAAAGGACTTCGTTGCGGATTTCTCTCTTGGATTCTCCCTCCCGTCGCATGCTCTTCGAATTCTTCGAGGAGCATGCGCCCGATGCCGTCTGGATGCGTTTCGCCACCGACCCTTCTCCTGTGGTTCGGGAGGCTTTTGCCGATCTTCTCCGCTCCGCACCCTCCGGAAACACGCCTCCCCGCCCGATTGTGGCCGAAGCCGCGCGCCTTCTTTTTCGAGACGGCCGCTCCGATCTTCTTGTCACACTCGCAAATTGCCGGATTCTTCCCGCGGATCTCATCGAACTTCTCGCCGACTCCCCTGTGGCCGAAGTGCGCGAACCCCTCACCCGCTGCATTTTTGCCGGGGTCTCCACTCTCAAGCGCCTCGCAGCGGATCCAGCTATTCCAGTGCGCCTGTCCCTCGCACGGAATTGCGAACTTGAGGAAATCCACCAAATTCTTGTCCGGGACCCAGCACCCGATGTCCGCCGCCAGTTGGCGAAAAACAAATCCCTTTCCCGCAGGATTCTTGAATTGTTCGATTCCCACGACCTCCCCGAGGTCCTGCATGCCGTTTTTCTGGCCTGCCAAGCCGATTCCCGTCTGCGGGTCCGTCTTTTGCGCGAGGGCCGTGCGGAAATCCAGAGCGCGGTTCTCAAATTGGGCTCCGCCTACACGCAGGCTTTCCATCGCGCGGTCGCATGCCTTCTCGCCGTCGAAACCCGCGCCTGCTTGGCGGAATGCCCCCGTCTGCCCCGCGCGATTGTCGAAGAACTTGCCCGCGACCCGGAATCCCGTGTGCGCCTCGGCGTGGCCCGCCGCCTTGGCAACTGTTTCAATCGGGGCTCCAGCCCGGCCAACCTCGCCTTGCTCAAGCTCCTCGCCGCGGATCCGCTGTCCAGTATCCGGTTGCAGGTTTGCAGCGACCCGCGCCTAGACAAGGAATCCACAGCCGCCCTCTTCAACGATCGAGACCCGGTCATTCAAAAAAAATGCGTTCAGTCGGTCCTTGGAGAATTCGAATCCCTTTTGACGACCCGCAAGCTCGAAACCTACGAGACCCTCTACAAGGAAAAAGCGGCGCTTCTCACGGCGATGGCCCACAACCCCGACCACCTTGTGCGTTTGGCCCTCGCCGAGGCTCGCGAGACTCCGCCCTCGGCGAAAGGCATCCTCATGCACGACCCGGAGCCTTTTATTCGCGAGGCCTGCCTCAAGCAGTCCCACTGGCCCTATGGAGTCCTGATGGATCTTGAACATCGCCTTGGCGCAAATGCGGCAGCCCGCGCACTTCGCCATGGAGCCACCACGCCGTCATCCTCCGCCCTCCGCGCCCTTTCGGAATCCCACAATCCCTTTGAGCGCCTCCTGACCGCACGCTGCCGCCGCACCCCGAAGGCCTCGCTTCAGCACCTCGCCCTGGATCCCCATCCGCCCATCCGCGAAGCCGCCATGGCACAACTTCAAAAAAAATAACCACCCCTAAGCGGTGCCTTCCCAAAATGTCCGCCTCGCAGCAGGCCGGGACCCTGTGGCAGATTTTGCGACACCCTTTTTGACAGACTCCCCCCATGGTTCAATCGATCACACCCTCCGCTGTTGATGCCCACCCGACGCAAGTCTTGCCGGCAGGCGCGGATCGGCTTGCGCTCGCCGCCGATCCCGGGACACCTCCCGACCAGCTTGTTGAAATTCAAAAACAATTTGCATCGGACCCCTCCATCCAAGCCACACTCGCCCGCAATCCGGCCACGCCACAAAAACTGCTTCTCCGCCTCTGGAGGAACGACCCCGCCGCCATTCTCGAAAACCCCATCGTCACTTTTTGGGAGTTTTCGAAACCCGGTTCGGCGAAGCAGCACATCTCCTTCGATATCCAGTTCGCTCTTTACCAGCACCTTCTCCTTCAACCCGATTTCGAACCGAGTCCCCACCTCGTCGACCCCAAGCACCTTGTCGCCTGTTTGGGCCGCCCCTCCCGCCATGCCCTTCAAATCCCGCTTCATCTGGTGCTGCGGGACAACCGGCCGAAAATCCGGTTTGAGCTCCTTGAGTATCAAGTCCCACACGCCAGCCGCAAGCTTGGGCGGCCTGTCGGATTTCCGCACGACGACCTCGTGGCGCTCGCTTCCAGCGGGGATCGCGGGATCCATGAAGCCCTCGCTGCCGCGATCGGCGGGGATTTTTTGCGCCCCGATCCACTGGACATCCCGTTTTTGGGCCGTCTCGCCAGACTTCTTCTGGAACAACGTGGCCAGAGTTTTTCCATTCCCAGGAATATCGCCAAGTGGCCGTGTATCGATTCGGACATTGTTGAAAAGCTCGCCCGCCTCGCCGACGATCATTTTCTGTCCGTGCTTGCCGCGCACCCGCAGGCCTCACACGCCTTGCAGGAACGCCTTGCCACCCATCCTTCCGAGTCGGTCCGCGCGGGCCTCGCGGCCGCCACGCCCCTGGACCACTTGATTCAAAGGCTGTCTTTGGATCCGAACCCGATCGTGCGCGCCGCTCTCGCCTCCTCGCCCCATATCCAGACCGAAATTCAGCAACGCCTCTTTGAGAAAAAGGATCCGCGCATCCTTCAATCGCTTCTCGAAAATCCGCACACCGCGCCTGAAATCCTTGCGGCTTGTTCCCGGCTCCGTTTCCTTTCCATCGAGCACCGCTTGCGCACACATCCCAACACCCCTCCGGATGTCCTTGCGCGTCTCTCCCGCCAGGCCCTCCAGGTCGCTGCACCGATGCCCCCCGGAACGATTCGCTAAAAGCCGAGGGGCTCTGCCCGGCCGCTCACACAAGCTGTTTTTTCGTGTGCGCTGAGCTGTTGCCTGCCGCACCGCGCCATTAAAAAAACCTCGTCCCTCAGGCAGATTTTGCGACACCCTGATCGGCATCCTCGGCTCCGGAATTCCATTTTTTGCCGCGTTGCTCCCACCGATGGTCGCATCCGCGTGGAATGGCAGTTCCAGAATCACCAACACATTCCATGGCCGACGACTGTAAAAATGCCATTTCAACTCCCCGGTTGCCCGATTTCAAGGCGGCCATCAGCCCTTACTTGCGATCCATGGTCAGACGGGTGCGGAAAGAGATCGACCACGGAACACACAGCGATTGGCAAGATGTCATTCTCCCCTCGGGAATCCCCCAGCTCGAGCGGACCATCGAACTCGATTTCAACTGCATTATTCCCATGCCGGAACCCATTAAACGCACGATGAGAGAGGAGCTTTCGGATGACTCCCCGAAGGGGATCGCCCTGCGAAAGAGAAATTTGGCACAGTTCGGGTTTGAGGACTGGTATGGTTGGTCGAGCAAAATCTGGGGCACAAAATGGAACTCCTACCACGGCAGATTCTTTGACAATGAGAAGGTTTTCACCTTTTGCACGGCTTGGGCACCGCCTTTTCCAGTATTGAGCAAGCTTGCGGAACTTCTGAACTCACCCCTTCACCTCGAGTATTATGATTACGAAATTGAGGGCCGTGCCTTGTTCCTGCCCAACGGTGAAATGGAACATTCCAAATGGAGTTCCTGACCCTTGCCCGATGATGGAAAGAGAGGAAAGATTCCCCTCATTTCGGAAAATCGGCTGGAACAGGCCATGTCGGAAAAAATTTCCATGTCCTGCCGCTGGGGCGGGTCGGCGTCAGTAGAGCGGACCGAAGTTCGAACAGGCGCGGAAGTCGGCGCCTTCAAGGTCATGGGTGCCGAAGGCGCTCCACGCAGCGGGGCGGAAGACTTGGGCCCGGTCCACGTTGTGCATGTAAACCGGGATGCGGAGGATGCTCGCCAGCGAGAGCAGATCGGCTCCGATGTGGCCGTGGCTCATCACACAGTGGTTGGCCCCCCAGCTGTTCATCACCGAGTAGGTGTCGCCGAAGGATCCTTGGCCCGTGAGACGGGGAACGAACCATGTGGTCGGCCAGGTCGGGTTGGTGCGCTCTTCCAGAACGCGGTGGGTTTGGGCTGGAAGTTCGATGGTTTCGCCTTCGGCGATTTGCAAGGCGGGGCCAAGTCCGTCCACGAGATTGAGACGGTAGATGGTTGCGGGCATGCCGCCGCGGGTGGCAAAACGGGTGCTCCAGCCTCCACCGGGGAAATACTCGGTGATCGAGGGGTGCCAAGTGGTGGCCCCCAGACAGGCTTTCACCTCGCGGTCGGTGATATCCCAGAAAGGCTTGATCGCCGGGCGGCCATCGAGGGATTGTTCGCCACAGCCGTCCAACGCGGCGGGACCGGAGTTGATCAGGTGCAGCAGGCCGTTGCGGGCCGCCTCGGGCACCTTCTCGCCACCGACACGGGCGATGGCATCCGGACTCCAGTAGGTGCGCAGGTCGGCGAAAATCTGGGCGGAATTCGTTAGAAGCAAACCGAACAACATCGCCGCTCCGTTGAGGGCGTCGTTCTCGGTGGCCACGATATAAGGGGCGCGTCGCCCGTTCCAATCGAAGGAGGAATTCAGGATGGCCTCGAGAAAATCACCGTTCGGCATGTGGTCGGTCCACTGGCGCTGGCCTTGAAAGCCCGAGGCGAGGGCATGGTGGCCGTGGGCCTCTTCGCCGAAACCCAGTTTTGCGAGCTTTGGATTGCCGACCATGAGATCCCGGGCGATCAGGGACATTTTGATGCTGGTGTCCCACTCGGCATCGAGTTGTTTGCGGGAACGTTTCTTGCCCTTGGCGTTCCAGTCCTTCCCCTCCGTGCAGTGGGCTTTGACCCATTTTTGCGCCTTGGAAAATTCGGCGGGGTCGAAGATTCCGCGTTCGATGCGGCGGATGAACTCCGTCATGTCCACCGATTCGACCCGCATGCCGAGCCATTTTTCAAAAAGCGAGGGATCGACGATCGAGCCGGCGATGCCCATCGAGGTGCCTCCCATGGCGAGGTAGGAGCGTCCGCGCATCGAGGCGGTGGCCAGTCCGGCCCGGGCGAAGCGCAGGATCTTTTCACGGACATCGGCAGGAATCGACTCGTCGCCGCCGTCTTGCACATCGCGCCCGTAAATTCCAAACGCCGGAAGTCCCTTCTGGGTGTGGGCTGCCAGGACGGCAGCCAAATAAACCGCGCCCGGACGCTCGGTGCCGTTGAAGCCCCAAACCGCCTTCGGGGTGAGGGGGTCGGTATCCATGGTTTCGGATCCGTAGCACCAGCAGGGAGTGACCGTGATGGAAACGCCCACGTTCTCGCGGCGGAATTTGTCGGCGCAGGCGGCCGCCTCCCGAATGCCGCCGATGCAGGTGTCGGCAATCACGCATTCCACGGCCTCCCCCGTGTGATGGCGCAATTCCTTCGTCAACAGCTTGGCGGTATTGCGGGCCATGCGGAGTGTTTGTTCCTCGAGCGATTCGCGCACGCCGCCGAGGCGGCCGTCGATTGTCGGGCGGATTCCAATTTTGGGTAGCGTTGTCATAGATGGGATTGATGCGGGTCGGGATGGGGCGGGTTGTTTAGTTCGTTTGGGCGATCTGGGCGCGGCGGTGGTGTTCGTCCGGTCGGGTGTCGATGCGGTCGCTTACGGCCTCGGGCAGAAACCGCGGTCCACCCATGGCCAGCGTCTGGCCGAGAATGCGTGCCCATTTGTCGAGCATGAGAAGAATGTTGAGCACCTCGACCGGACTTGCCCCCAAAGCCACCGGGCCATGGTTTTCAAGCAAGACGACTTTGGGCGGGATGCCGTGGGCTTCGCGGTGGCCTTGCAATGCCCGGCGCACGCCGCGGGCGAGTTCCAGGCCCGGATCGATGTAGGGAACCACAGCCACATGGCGTCCACACACCACTATGGCATCGGGGAAGAGGTGGTTCAAAAACGGCTGCGCTCCGTGTTGCGAAGCCAAAATGGCAAGCACCGACTCGGCATGGCAATGGCCGACCCACTTGGCTCCTCCCTCGGAGAGGCAGATGGCGTGCATGAACGTCTCAACCGACGGGAGTTTCGCGGAGGAGTCCGTGCGCGAGGATTCAAGAATTCTCCGCACCTCCGGATCGCCGATGGACGGATCGTCCAGCGCTTCAAGCGCGGTGGCCATGTTCACGCGGGTGAGGTCGCCGGGTTGTAGCGTCGACAGGCTCGATCCCGAGGCTTTCACGAGAAATGTGCCGTCACCGAGGTCGGCGCTGGTGTTTCCCTCGCCGAGGATGGCGAGTCGGCGTTCTTCGCGGCCGATGTCGTGGGAGAGGCTGAGGAGTTTGTCTTGGATGGCGTTCATAAAACAAGTGGCGGTGCAATCAATGACCGGCGGGGCCTGGCAGTGGCATGGTGCCGATCGATCCGCTGAGCCTCGGCCACAAAAAGCCATAGGCCGCGACCACGACGAAGCACCCCAACGGGACCAAAAAAGCCGCCGACATGCCCCGCACGTCGCCGACCCACCCCATTAACTTCGGCACCAGCGCGCCACCCATGATGGCCATGACGATGAACGAGGCAGCTGTCTTTGATTTTTCCCCGAGCCCGTGGATGCCGAGAGCGAAGATCGTCGGAAACATGATCGACATGAAAAAGAAACTGAGAAAAAGCGCCACGAGGGAGATCCAGCCGAGCTTCAGGGCGATGACTCCCATGAGGAAGACATTCGCCGTGGCGTAGATTCCCATCACAGTGCCGGCGGGGAATTTCGACAAAATCCATGAACCCGAGGCCCGTCCGAGGAGAAACAGCGTGAATCCAAAGTAGGCCAAGAGCTTGGTGGCTCCCTGCTCGCTTACAAACCAGTCGCCATCGCGCTGCGTGACTCCGGCCGATCCACCGAGCCAGAAGCTCTCGCACCAGGCCGCTCCAACAGCTGGAATTTCCGAGACCACGTAGTTGATGAAAAACGCAAAAATCCCGGCTTGGGCCGCGACGTAGAAAAACTGTGCCGGCACGGCCATGACAAAATGCGGGCACTGCCAAATCGATTTTTCAAGGGACACCCCATCGCCATTCCCGGAATGATCCACCGGGGTGATCTCGGGCAAACGGACGAACCAAAAGACAACAGCCAGCAGGCCGACTCCCGCGGCGATCCCGGCATAGGGAATCCAGAGCGTCTGCTGCGCCGCCTCCGCGCCATGCTCGGAATAGAAGAAAAGGCCGCCGATGATCGGGCCGAGAATCCAGCCCACACCGTTGAAACTTTGGGCGATGTTGATGCGGACCGCGGCGTGGCGGGAGTCTCCGAGCACGGTGGCGTAGGGGTTCGCAATGGTTTCAAGGAAGGTCAGCCCCATGGAGATGACACAGACTCCCACAAGGAAGGCCCAGAATGTCGAAATCCTTGTGGCCGGAATGAACCAGAGGCACCCCGCCGCCACAGTCGCCAGCCCCACCAGAATGCCTCCCTTGTAGCCAAGCTTGCGAGCGATCCAGCCGGCCGGCAGCGCCATGAGGAAATAGCCGAGGTAGTGGGCGAACTGCACCCAGGCCGACTGCGCTTTCGTGAGGTGGAGGAAGTCCTGGAAATGCTTGTCCATGACATCGATCATCCCGTTGCAAAGCGCCCAGAGGAAAAACAGCGAACTCACGAGTCCGAAAACAACAGCGTGGTTCCGTCCATCCGGAGTGCGAAAGAGGGAGGAGTGGGTCACGTCGTCAAACATGGTCGATGGGACGTGCTTCGCCAATAGACAAGCTTGACGGGATCATGGATAAAATTGACTTGCATGTCTCATGTCCCGCCGCCCGATTTTTTATCCCGCCGAATTCTTCGCGGACGGTATCTCTTCTTCGAGCAAGGCCGGAGCGTTGGACCGGGATGTCGCATTGTGTGCGCTGGATGGGAGGAATGTCACACGGACTTCTCGCTGGTGCGCGGAGCCTTTGAATTCGAGGCGGTCGAGCTTCTGGTGTCCGGCGAGTGGGTGGTCACGCAAAACGGCCAGGCAGCGCATTGTGGAGCAGGCACGCTCGTCGCTTATGGCCCTCGAACGCCGGTGGCGCTGCAAGCGGCGGGTCCGGGTCCGCACCGGAAGTATTTTCTCGATTTGCGGGGGCGTGCGGCGCATGTCCGGTCAGGTGATCTCTGTGCCCGCAGCCCGATTTTCTTCCCGGCGGGTTCCACGGATGTGCTGGCCGGTCTGTATGAGCAAATTTTGTCCTGTGTGCAATTGCCGGAGGCGGCCCGGATGCGCCTGGCGAATCTTTTGGCGGAGGTTCTACTGGAGCGCTTGAAGGTTGAGATGCCGCTTCGGCAGGCCGAGTGGGTGCCGCGCTCCGGCGAGACGTTCCGCAAGTGCCGCGATTTCCTGGATGCGCACTATCCGTCGGTGGAATCGATCCGTTCCGCAGCGGCGGCCTGCCATGTCTCGCCCGAGTATTTCGCGCGGTTGTTTCGGAGGTTCGCCGGGGTCACGGCGGAGCATTATCTGGCCACGCTGCGCATCAACCACGCGACCCGCCTGCTTCAGCAAACCGGCATCAGTGTGAAGGCCGCCGGGTTGAGCGTGGGTTTCAAGGATCCGTCGCACTTTTCCCGCTGTTTCAAAAAACTCCGCGGAGTCCCGCCGGGAGCGGCGGCGCGTTGGGCCCGCCAGGACTGAAAATCGGGCCCCCCGCATATTGTGGTGGATTTTTAGAGCCTCTGCCGATTACCAAACTATCCATGCGTTGCCCGAAGTGTGGGACCCTCGAGGACAAGGTGATCGATTCGCGACTGTCGAAGGACGGTGCGACAACCCGCCGTCGCCGCGTGTGCCTGGAATGCGACACGCGATTCACCACCTACGAGGTTCTCGAGCGGGTGGAGTTGCATGTCGTCAAGCGGGATGGGCGCCGTGAATTGCTCGACCGGGCAAAGATCATGTCCAGCATCACGAAAGCCTGCGAAAAACGGCCGGTGCCGATCGAAAGTATCGAGGCGGCGGTCGAGGATGTGTTGCAAGACATCGACAACCTCCAAGCCCTCGAAGTCTCGTCCAAGTATCTTGGAGCGGTGGTCATGGCGCGGCTTCACGCCCTGGATCCGGTCGCCTACGTGCGGTATGCCTCTGTCTACCGGCAGTTCCAGGAGGTCGGCGACTTCATCGAGGAAATCCAGTCGCTCGAGCGCCGGGTGGCGGCCAGTCCCGACCAGACCGAGCTTTTCAGTTCGTGATCGCCTTCCGAAACGACTACCCGCTGGTGCGGTTCGACGACGGCAGCGTGATGCACTACGACCGCGTGTGGCTCGCCAAGGAGGTGGTTCACGCCGCCGAGAGGGCGGGCTACAAAAAGTGGTGGCTCACCCCCCATGTCACCGAGAGCATCTCCACGTTTCTCCGCCGGGAGTTCCAAGGCAGCATCGTGCAGATCGACCGGTTGGAGCAGGCGGTGCGCTCCGTGCTTCAGGTGATCGGATACTCGGATGTCGCCCGTTTTTTCCAAACCCTGCCGCCGCCCGTTTGGATCGTGCTTTCCGACGTGGCGCGCCAGGCCGGAACGGCTTATGAACTCCGCTTTTTTGGATTGCTGAGGGAGCGGTTGGCCGCGGTGCTCGACTCGCCGGCACGCCAGCTTGAATTGCGGGATCTGAACGAGGCGATCAAGTCCCTCTGTGGTTCGAAATATTGGACCTTTGAATGTTCGATCTTGCGCGACGAGGTTGTCGCATTTATCCGGGCCGAGATCGCCGCCTCCAAGCGGCGCGACCTTCACCTCACACTTCGATGACGTTGTTTGAAAAAATCGTGGCCCGGGAAATCCCGGCCGACATCCTTCACGAGGACGACCTTTGCATCGCATTTCGCGACATCGCCCCCCAGGCTCCAGTGCATGTGCTGGTCGTTCCCAAGCGGCCGCTGCCGCGTGTGGCAGAGGCCCGCCCCGGCGACGAACCGCTTCTTGGCCACCTTTTGCTCACGGCAAGCCGTCTGGCTGCCGGCCTGGGAATTGCAGAGTCGGGATTCCGCGTGGTGATCAACAATGGACGCGATGGAGGCGAATCGGTGCCTCATTTGCACGTGCATGTCCTCGGCGGCCGCCCGCTGGAATGGCCTCCCGGCTGATTGCGCGGCGGGGCGGCCGTTGTTAGCGTGCCTCCCATGAGGTTCCGTCTGATTTTTTCCGCGCTCGTTTTCTGGTTCGCCTGCACGCATCCCCTGGCGGCGCAGGTTCGGGACGGGCGCTCGTTGGTGAAAGCTTCTTTGATCGCGGATACGACGGCTGTGGTTCCCGGCAGGGCGTTTCAAGCCGCCTTGGTGCTGGAGATGGCCGAGGGCTGGCACACCTACTGGGAGTATCCGGGCGATTCGGGCCTGGCCACCTCGCTCGATTGGAGCCTGCCCGAAGGATTTATTGCCGGTCCGCTGGAGTGGCCGCTTCCGGATGCCAAACTTGAGCCGGGGGACATTCAAATCTACGGCTACAGCGGCCGCGTCGTAATTCCCGTGACACTCACACCGCCGGCGACCCTCTCCGGTGACAGTGTGACGTTGAGGGCCAAAGCCTCTTGGCTCGTCTGCGCCGAGATTTGTGTGCCGGGCGACGAGGCGCTGGAGTTGGGCCTTCCAGTGGCAACCTCGGCCTTGCCGGCGAACGGGGAACTTTTCGATGCTGCACGGCGGTTGGTCCCCTCCGCGTTGCCGCCGCCTTTTGAGCTCCGCTGGGCACGCTCCGGCGCGGATGTGTTGATCGGTGCTCCCGGGCGGGAGATCTCGTTTTTTCCGCTGCCGCGAGAAAATGAGGCGGTGGGGCATCCGGTTGCGGTCGCTGCAGGAGAGGTGCGCCTCTCGATGCCGTTTCCGGCCCGCGGTGTTCTAGCCTCGGGATTCGGATCGGAACGGCGGGGGTGGCTCGTGGTCGAACCCGCGGAGCCGCCAGCGTTGCCGCTTTCGCTCGGATGGGCCCTCTTTTATGGATTTCTGGGGGGCTTGCTTCTCAACCTGATGCCCTGTGTGTTGCCGGTGATCTCGCTCAAGATTTTTGGATTTATCCGCCAGGCGGGCGAATCCCGTTGGTCGATTTTAAGTCATGGCCTTGCCTTTACCGCCGGGATTTTCGCATGGTTCCTTCTCTTGGGGAGTGTGGTGGTCGGACTCCGAGCGGGTGGCGGCGAGGTGACGTGGGCGTTTCAGTTTCAAAACCCGTGGTTCAACATGGCCATCGGTTCGATCGTGTTTGTCTTCGCTCTGAATCTGGCCGGGGTTTTTGAATTCGTGTTGCCCGGCAAGGCGGCTGGAGCGCTGGAGGCGACCGGCAATCGGGAAGGCCTGGCCGGGTCTTTTTTTCAAGGAGTCTTTGCCACTTTGTTGGCGACTCCTTGCACAGCACCCTTCCTCGGGACAGCCTTGGGCTTTGCGTTCAGCCAATCGGCCGCTGTGATTCTGGGAATGTTTGCGGCTGTCGCAAGCGGCATGGCGCTGCCCTATGTGATGCTGAGCGCCCAGCCATCCTGGCTGAAAATCATTCCCAAGCCCGGGGCGTGGATGGAACGCCTCAAGCAATTCATGGCTTTTCCGCTTTTTGCCACGCTGGTGTGGATTCTTTCGATCCTGGGGGGGCAACGCGGCGTTGAGGGGGTCGTTTGGTTTTGTGCGTTTCTTTTGTGCCTTGGCCTCGCTTGCTGGATCTTCGGGGCATTTTGCGGACCGCTTTCCAAGCCGGCGGTCCGGTGGTTCGCTTTGGCACTGATCGCGTGCCTGGTGGCTGGAGGGGCGGGGTATTTTCTGCCGCACCGGGCGGAGGGAACCAGTTCGGAGGATGCGATTGAGTGGGTTGGGTTCACTCCGGGGCGATTGCAGGCGGAGACTGCGGCCGGCAGGACGGTCTTTGTGGATTTTACGGCCGACTGGTGCATCACCTGCAAGTTCAACGAGCGCACGGCGATCAACACCCCTTCGGTGCGGCGTATCTTGCGGGAGCGCGGGATCGTGGCCATGAAAGCCGATTGGACCAACGCGAATCCCGAAATCACCGCCGCACTCAAATCATTTGGCCGTGTCGGTGTTCCGTTTTACGTGATTTATCCAGGCACGGGGATGCCTGTTCCACTGCCGGAGTTGCTGACCGAGAACCTTCTTCTGGAAGCCTTGGAAAACGCCCGTTGATCAGGCTGACGGTGAGGGCGTGGGAGTCGGAGTGGGCGTGGGAGTCGGAGTGGGGCCTGGAATTCCGCGGTTGGAGAGAAGAATCCCCAGAAAGTTGAGAGCGCCTGCCCCGTCGAGTGATTGGCTGTTGGCCTGGCGGGTGAGGTTGGGATTGTAGGTCGCTGCGGCGCGATCCGAGCCGGCGAAGCCATATTCAAAAGTGGTCACTGTGCCGTTCCCACCGCTGGTGCTTTCGGGTGAGGAGGCCAGAAGGAATCCGCGAAGTTTTTCCGAAACATCCGCGCGCAGTTTGCCTCCAACATTGCGGTTCGAGTCGATCGGGCCCAGGACCTGCAGGGCGGCGTTGTCGCCGGATGAGGAGGCTCCGAACAATACCGCGTGAACCCGGCCGGAGTAATCGCGGGTCAGGCTGTAGGAACCGCCCACAAAGCCGGGGGCTTGATAAGGTGCGAAGGTGTTCGGATCGTTGGCCACGATGAGCGAGTCGAATGTTGCAGCGGTGGTGTCCACAACAAGGTAACCACCCTCGAAGTTCGCGAAATTCACCGAACGACCGGTTTTTTCGAGGGCCAGATCGTAAATCAGCAGCTGGGCCCCTGCCGGGGCGACGGTGGCGGCCAGTGCCGCCGCAAAAAAGGCGAGGAACGCTTTCATCAAGTCACCGCTAACCACGCCCGAGGTGTTCGTCAACCCGGGAGTCGTGAACTTCGCTGGCGACGTCGTTTGAAATGAACCACCCACTCTCCCTCTTCCAAGCGTTGCGACACGAGGCGGAAATCGCGTGGCGCCGGAAGAAAATCACCGGGTGTCCCGGTGAGAGTGGGGGCGGAATGACCGCCGAATATCACCGGTGCGATTGTCAGATGGATTTCATCCAGCAAATCGAGGCGGGCCAATCCATGCAGCAATTCCCCACCGCCTTCGCACACAAGCGAGCGAACTCCATGGTCGCGGCGCAGGATCGCAAGCATGGCCGGCAGCGGCACCCCCGGGGAGTCGAAAAGAAACAACTCACACCGCGGGGCGATGGCCTCGCGGACGTCCTCCGGCATCCGCACGGTGGAAAACACAAGCAGTGGCGAGCCGTGATGTTGAAAAATCTTCCACTCTGGGTCGAAGACGCCGGAGCGACTGACCACGATGCGCAGTGGTTCGGCAGGAAGTCCCCGTTCGACACGCCGGGCCCGGAGTTCGGGGTTCGACAGGCGCATCGACATGGAGTCGGCGGCAACCGTGCCACGGCCTGCGAGAATGGCATCATGGGCTGCGCGAATGGCGTGGAGCCGGGCCTTGTCCGCGGGGGAGGTGAATTGGGAGGGGGTGCGGCGAACCGTGCTGATCTTGCCGTCCACCGTCATGGCAAAGTGCGCATGAATTCTTGGCCGGATCATTCCTTCAGCGGAGCGGATGGTTGGTCGCTCGATCGGTAGAATAGGTAAACCGCTCCCCCGATGAGGCTCCAGGCCACTTGGATTAAAAAGCCCGAAAGCGAGACCAGCGTGGCGATCGGCTCGGGAGTCGCGTAAAGAGCGCCCAGAATCTGGATGAACAATCCCTCGCGCACGCCGGTGCCTCCCACGCTGATCGGCAGCGCGGTCACTGTCGCCACAATCGGCATCACACAATAAATGCTGAGCAAGTGCAGCCCGGCGGAAAACGCCATCGATCCGAACCAGAAGGTCGAAAACATGAGAAGATGGGCCGGAATCGAAACCAGAAACGCCTTGCCCACGGATCCCCCGGCTTGGCCGCATTGGGCGAAGGCGTCGGCAGCCTCGATGATTTTGGCACGCGCGGGAAGCCACGCGGGAAGCGCGTCTGCGAGGCGGAAGTGTCCGGTGACCCAGGCCACCACGATGAAGGCCAGCGAGCCACCAAGGATGAACGCGGCGGTGCCGATGCCGTAGCGCGTCACCTCGTGGGCCATCAATTCGTCCCAGCGAAGCATGATGACCACCGCCGAAACGGCCACCAGTGCAAGCACACCGACCACCCGGTCGATAAACACACTCAGCAGCGCGCCCGCTTTTTTGTCGGGCGCCTCGCGCATGATGAGGAAAATCTTGAGGATGTCGCCGCCCGTGGAACCAAGCAGAAAAAGGTTGAAAAACATTCCGACGAGGAGAATCCGCAGGCTGCGCAGATACGGAATGAAAATGCCCTGCACGCGGAGCAGGATCTGCCAACGGAAGGCTTGCAGAAGAAGACCACAGCCCATTGCAAGAAATGCGGGCAATAGCCACCATTCATTCGCCTCCTCAAGAGCCTCAAGCAACTTCCGGTTTTGCTCCGGGTTGCGAAAAATCCACCAGAGCAGGCCGACAGTAATGGCGACTTGGAGGACGGTCAGGACGTGTTTTTTCATGGATATCGGCGTTTCCACTCGGCGGCAGCGGCCAAAATCTGCCCCTTCTCCGCACGGGGAGACATTTCCAGCACGCGCACGGCATGAGGAGGGATCAACGGAGCTAGGTCATCGAACGGAGTGGATCCCTGGAAGGGGGGACGGTGGTCGCGGAATGGCGGTTGGGTATCGTGAATGTGACATCCCACCAACCGGGAGGCCATGCGCTCCAGATGCTCGCGATGGTCGATCAAGCCCAGGTTGTGCTTGATCTGGGCATGGCCGAAGTCGTGCCAGTAGCCGGCGTGCGGTCCCAGCGAATCGAGAAACGACTCGAACTCCCGCTCCAGTGGAACCGCCTCGTAATACTCGCGGTTTTCGATGCCAAGCCGGACGCCCAGTTTTCCGGCGTGTGCAACCGCCTCTTGCACCAGAGCCAAAACCCGTTGCGAGTGGGCCGCCGCAACCGCCTCGCGGGCGCGCACCGCCGCGATTTTTTTTGCCACAAAATTCCGGCTGTGAACCTCCCCCATCTCAACCATTTTGCGGAGGGGTTCGGTCAAATTGAGCGAGCGGATGCGACCGGTGTGAACCACCACATACGGGGCTTTCAGCTTCGCGGCCCAGTCCACCGTGGCTTGCGTGAGCTTGAGGGCGCGCTCCCGGTCTTTCGGGCGGTGGGAGGTGAATTCGTAGCAATCCGGCGAATCAGTGGTCACCTCGATCGGCATCGGCAGGAAGTTGTGAACACTCGAGACGGTGAAACGGTGCTTTTCCCAAGCCGCCAGAATTCCCTCCAGTTGCGATGAGCGGAGGCCGTGGCTGAGCTCGATCGTATCGAATCCAAGATCCAGGATTTCCTCGATCAAGGCGCGGCCGTCCTGGTGTCTCCAGGAATTCCAGCATGTCGAGAGGGCGAGGTTCATTGGTCGAGATTAAGAAATTCCGCGGACATGGGAAGCCGCTTGGCGCGCCGCCTCCAAGCCCGATGTCAGTGCATTTTCAATACAGGCCCCGCGCCGCCAGTCTCCGCAGGCGATGAATCCGGAAGGCAGCTCGGCAGGGCGCTTGACCGCGAAGCCGGGTGGTTGCAAAGGCACCGCATAGGGCACATCGATCACCGCCAACGGCTTCGTCGGTGAACCGGGGAAAAGGGCGGCGATTTCCGCGGCGGCTGTGTCTGAAAGGGCTTCGTGATCGAGGCCCTGAGGATCCAAAACCGTTGCGGACACAAGGAAACGTCCATCCGGGGCGCTCTCCGGATCGATGTTTGAAATTTGAACAAAGTGCCGCACGAGGCGGTTGGCCCCCTCGGGAAGAACCAGGCATTTTTCGCGGTAAAGCGGGCGTGAAGATTCCAGATAGACCACCGTTACAGCCCGTCCCGAGGGCGAAGGTCCGCCTCCGGTCAGGCGTTGAAGCGAGGGTTCGTCCAGCGCCAGAACCACGCAGGAGGCCTGAAAAACCTCTCCGGAACGCGTCACCACCGCAGGCAGGCTCCGCCCTCCGGGGCGAAGGCTCACCACATGCTCGTTGAAGCGCAGGAAAGGCAAGGGGAGGGGACGGGCCAATTCCCCGGGCAGACATTGGATTCCCCCGCTTGGAATCCACGCATGACCGGTGAGAAACTTTTTCAAATAGTAGCAAAAAAGTCCCGCACTGGTCTCCAAGGAGGCATCCAGCAAGACGCCGCCAAAGAATGGAATGGCAAACCGCTCGAAAAAGACGCGGGAGAAGCCATGTGAAGACAAAAAGCCGGCTGTCGAAACATCGCTGGAAGTGGCGCACCGGGCGAGCAGGGCGGCATCCGTTGTCGCGAAAAGCCGCATCGACAGCCATGCCAGGCGGACTTGATCCGGCAAAGGCAGGGCGCGGCTGAGGAGCGCGGTCGGGCGCTCGAGCGGATTCCCGAAATACCGCATTCGGGCTCCATCATGAAGCCATGCTCCGGAGTCGAAGCGGCGAGGTATGATCCTTCCAGCCGGAAGAAGCCGTTGAAGCGTGGGGTAGGAACTCAAGACCACCTGAAAACCGTGATCGAGACGGAATCCATCGATCAAACGGGTTTTTTGGCGGCCTCCAGGCTGCGAGTCGGCTTCCAAAATCAAAAACGACACTCCCAAGCGCTGGAGTTCCCGCGCGCAGGCCAGGCCCGACAAACCCGCGCCTACGATAACCACTTGAGGGCTCATGGCGGTCCGGAAAATGAGACTTTGGGATAAGTGCGGAGATAGTCTGCAATCTCACCCAGAAAGGCGTCGCCGAAGGCAGCGGCCTTCTTTTCACTAACTCCGGCGATCGTGCCGAGTTGGGCGGACGAGGCCGGATATTCCCGTGCCATGAGGCGAAGGGTGTTGTCACCGAAGACCACATAAGCCGGCACCCCGCGCTCGTCGGCAAGGCGCTTGCGAAGACGGCGGAGACGGTCGTAGAGCGTTTCGTCACACTCGATCGCGCCGGCGCGGGGTTGAACGCTTTTTGCGGGTGCCATCGCCTTGGTCAGGTGGATGACGCGCCGTGACTTGAGGGCCTCCAGCCCTGCTTGAGTCAGCGAGATGGTCGGAAATTGCCCGCTGTCCTGCGCCAGATAACCCGTGCGGAGGAGTTCGCGGCCGATGGCGGCCCATTGGGAGCGGGTGAGTTCCTTTCCAATGCCGTAGGTGCTCAAGCGGTCGTGGCCCCAGCGGAGGATTTTTTCGTTCTGGGATCCGGTCAGGATTTCGATGAGGTGGTTCATGCCCACACCGAAGCGGCCGCACTGCCTGACGCGGTAGGCGCAGGACAGGAGCTTCTGGGCTTGGGTGGTCGCGTTGTAGCTTTCCCTCGGTTGCAGGCAATTGTCGCAGGCGCCGCAATTTTCGAAATCCGTGGACTCCGCAAAATAGTGGAGCAACTCGCGTCTGCGGCAGGTCGGGCAGTCCGCGTAATGAAGCATGAGGCGGAGTTGTTCGCGGGCGATCCGTTGCTCGTGGGCATCGCTCATCTCGTCGATAAAATGCGTCTGTTTGGCCGCATCGCCCGCGCTGAAGAGCATCAGGCAATCCGCGGGAAGTCCATCGCGCCCGGCCCGGCCGGTTTCCTGGTAGTATCCCTCGATGTTTTTGGGCAGGTCGTGGTGGATCACCCATCGGACGTTGGGTTTGTTGATGCCCATGCCGAATGCGATCGTGGCGCACACGATGCGGGTCTCGTCCCGGATGAACAAATCCTGATTCGCCGCACGCTCGGAATTGGTGAGGCCCGCATGGTAGGGCACGGCCGGAAATCCGCGCTCCGTGAGGCTTTCGGCGAGGCGGTCCACAGCCGATCGCGTGGCGCAATAAACGATACCACTGTCCACGGGGCGGCGGCGGACGAACTCGGTGATCTGGCGCAGTGGCTGGTCTTTGGGAACCACGCGGTAGGAGAGGTTGGGCCGGTTGAAGCTGGCGACAAAGATCGAGGGATCACGCAGCCTCAGATGCTGGACGATGTCTTTTCGCACCCGCTCCGTGGCGGTCGCGGTCAGGGCCATGAATGGCACTTCGGGAAGCCACTCGCGAAGCTTGGCGATCTGGCGGTATTCCGGCCGGAAGTCGTGGCCCCACTCCGAGATGCAGTGTGCTTCGTCGATGGCCACGGCTGAGATGTTCCACTGGCGGAGGTTTTCCTGCCAATGGTCGAGCATGAGGCGCTCGGGCGCGGCGTAGAGAAGTTTGTAGCGGGCCTCGTGAAGGCCTGCGATCCGGGATTTGGACTCCTTGGCGCCGAGCGATGAGTTCAGGAATGTCGCCTCGACTCCGGCGGCTTCAAGCTGGTTGACCTGGTCCTGCATGAGGGCGATCAGCGGCGAGACCACCAGCGTCAGGCCGTCGCGAACGAGGGCCGGGAGTTGGAAGCAAAGGGATTTTCCACCTCCCGTGGGAAGCAGGGCGAATGTGTCCAGGCCGCTCAGCGAGGCTTCCATGATCTCCCGTTGCAACGGGCGGAAGGTGTCGTAACCGAAGGTTGACTTCAGCGCGCGCTGCAGCGGATCCATCGTCACTCGACCGTCACGCTTTTCGCCAAATTCCGGGGCTTGTCGACATCGCATCCCAGCTCCACGGCAATATGGTAGGCCAAAAGTTGAAGCGGAATTGCGGTCAAAATCGGCGCGAGGTAATGCGGAGCCTCGGGGACGAGAATCACATCATCGCAGATTTTCGAAAGCGTGGTGTCCCCCTCGGTTCCGATGGCGATGACCGGGCCTTTGCGAGCCTTGACCTCCTCGATGTTGCTGAGGTTTTTTTCAAACACCGCATCCTGCGGAGCGATGAACACCGAGGGCGTCTCTCCCGTGATGAGGGCGATGACTCCGTGTTTGAGTTCCGCGCTCGGATATCCCGAGGCGGAGATGTAGCTGATCTCCTTCAGCTTCAGTGCCCCCTCCAGCGCGACAGGGTAGTGCGCCTGGCGTCCCATGAAGAGGAAATTCGAGGCCCGGCAGTATTTTTTTGCCACGGCCGCGACCTGGGATTCCACTTCGAGGGTTCGCGCCACCAGGTCGGGAAGGGATTCCAGGGCGGAGATGATGTCGCGGCCATCGCTGTGCGAAAGATGCCGGATGCGTCCGAGCAATAGGGCGAGCAGTGCGAAAATGGTGAGCTGGGAAGTAAATGATTTGGTCGCGGCCACGCCGATTTCGGGGCCGGCGTGCATGTAAACGCCACCATCGCTTTCACGGGCGATCGTGCTCGCCACATTGTTGCAGATGCCCAGTGTCCGGTGTCCTTTGCGGCGGCTTTCACGCAAGGCGGCCAGCGTGTCGGCGGTTTCACCGCTTTGGCTGATGACAAAAACCAGCGTGTCGCGCTGCAGGGGAATGTTGCGGTAGCGGAACTCGCTGGCAAACTCGCATTCGACCGGGATGTGTGCGAGGGACTCGATGAGGTATTCGCCGGTGAGAGCCGCGTGGAAGGCGGTGCCGCAGCCGGTCAGAACGATCCTGTCGACTGCCCGGAGGTCGCCGTTCGACATGTTCAAGCCGCCCAGTTTGGCGGTGGCCTCCTCGATCGACAACCTGCCCCGGAGCGCGTCCCGGGCGGTGTGTGGTTGCTCGTGGATTTCTTTGAGCATGTAGTGCGGAAATTGGCCCTTGTCCACCGAGGCCGGGTCGAAATCCACACGGCTGATCCGGTAGTCGCTACCGGTGCCCGAGAGGGTGGAAATCTCAAACTCCCCGGCGCGAAGGCGCACGATTTCGTAGTCGTTCAGATAAACGACATCGCGGGTGTGCGATGCGATGGCGCTCACGTCGCTGGCCAGGAAGTGCTCGTTTTTTCCAATTCCCAAAACCAGCGGGCTTCCCCGGCGGGCTCCGATCAAAACGCCCGGAACATCCGCATGCACGATGGAAATGCCATAAGTCCCGATCACCTGCCGCAAGGCGGTCCGCAAGGCCTCGACCAAGGCGCCTTCGCCCTTGGTCCCAGAATTGTCGTAAGCCTCTCCCACAAGGTGGGCGAGAACCTCGGTGTCCGTTTGGGAGTGAAACTCGTGTCCCCGCTCGATCAGTTGCTCGCGGAGGGTGAGATAGTTTTCGATCACCCCGTTGTGGACCAAGTGAAGACGTCCCGAGCGATCGCTGTGGGGGTGTGCATTCTCACGGGTCACCGCCCCATGGGTGGCCCAGCGGGTGTGGCTGATGCCGCAATTTCCGGCGAGCGGGTTTTGGTCGATTTCGGCGGCCAGATTGGCGATCCGTCCAACAGCTTTTCTCACAGAGATGCCCGAGTCACCGGCCAACGCCACTCCCGCGGAGTCGTAACCGCGATATTCCAATCGCCTCAATCCATCCAAGAGCACCGGCAAGGCGTCCGCGCGGCCGACATAAGCAACAATTCCACACATAAATCCAACGTGACAATCCGCTCCGGCGGGCGCAAGCTTTCGCGTGCGATGACCGTTCAACCATCCTCCTCCTTCAAATCCGACACCTTGGCGATCATCATGGGCGGCGGTGCGGGTTCCCGCCTCTTTCCGCTGACCAAGGAGCGCTCCAAGCCCGCTGTTCCCCTCGGCGGAAAATATCGCCTGGTGGACATTCCCATCAGCAATTGCCTGAATTCCGGGCTGCGCGGGATTTACATTCTGACGCAGTTCAACAGCGCCTCGCTTCACAGCCATATCAACGAAAGCTACAAGTTCGACAATTTCACTCCGAGTTTTGTCGAGATTCTGGCCGCCCAGCAGACTCCGGAGGGGGCCCGCTGGTATCAAGGCACGGCCGATGCGGTGCGTCAAAACCTCCGCTACTTCCTCGAGCACCCCTGCAAATATTTTATCATTCTCAGCGGCGACCAACTTTACCGAATGGATTACCGCGACATGCTCCGCCAGCATGTGGAGAGCGGCGCCGACTTGACCATCGGCACGATCCCGGTGGAACGCCGCGCCGCGCCGGGTTTTGGAATCATGGTGACCGACAGCGAACGCCGCATCCGCGAATTCGTTGAGAAGCCCAAGGATCCCGCTGTTCTGGAGTCCCTGCGCATTCCGCCCGCGCTGCTCGGGGCGATCGGCCATCCCGAGGGCGAGGAACTTTACCAGGCCTCAATGGGAATCTACATCTTCAACCGCGAGGCGCTGGTTTCGAGTCTCGACAACGACCTCGTTGATTTCGGCAAAAACATCATTCCCGCCGCGATTCAGAATCGCAAGGTCATGGCGCACATCTTTCAGGGTTACTGGGAGGATATCGGAACCATTCGATCATTTTTCGATGCCAACCTCGAAATGGCCGACATCCAGCCGAAGTTCAGCTTCTACGTTCCCGGTGCGCCGGTTTATTCGCAGCCTCTCTGCCTTCCGGCGAGTGTTATCGAGGGTGCCACGTTGCACCGCGCCATGATTTCCGACGGTTGCATCCTCCGCAATGTCACGATCGAGCGCTGTGTGCTCGGCATTCGCAGTCTGGTGGGCGACGGTTCCACGCTCCGCAACGTGGTGATGATGGGGGCCGATCTCTATGAATCCACCCGCGATCCGCGGCCTGACGGGGTTCCCCACATCGGGGTGGGGAAAAATTGCGCTATCGAGGGTGCCATCATCGACAAGAACGCCCGCATCGGCGATAACGTGGTCATCACTCCCAAACCCGCCAACGAATCCGCGGACGGTGACGGATACTACATCCGCGACGGGATCGTGGTGGTGCCGAAAAACAGTGTCATCCCCGCCGGTGCGAGGATATGACAGGCGCTATGAACCGACCGATCCTCGCCTTTTTTTGTGGATGTTTGCTCCTGCTGGGTGGGTGCCGTTACTCCAATCCGCTTACGTCCGCCCCCTCGGAGGATGTTAACACGTGGCTTCTGGGCGAGTGGCAGCGCAAGGAAAAGTCGGGTGTTTCGCGTGTGATCATCTCTCCGGCGGGGACCGACCGCTACCGCGTGCAACTCTCTCTGGCTCCCCGTCGCGGAGCTTCCCGAAGGGATGCGGACTTCGAAGCCTGGGCTTCGCGCGTCGGCAACGCCACGTTCTTCACCTTGCGCAGCCTGAGGCCGGCAGCCGGCCTTGCCGAGGGTGATCATGTGTTTGTGCACGCCGAAATGGTCGACCAGTTGACGGTTCGTTTCCGTCCGCTGCAAATCTCCGCTCCGGTGGATTCCAGCAGCAAGTCGCTCCGTGCCGAGGTCCGCTCGCTCTTGAATGGCGGGGGATTGTTCGGACCCGATGAGGAGTGGACCCGCATCGCGGAGGTTTATGAAACCCGCGACGGTCAAACCGGTCTTTTTCAGCCGGTGCGCTACGTCAAACCCGAGCAACCCGCGCGGATCAACGACTGATTCCGGGCTCCGGCGTTGCGGAAGGCCGCACCAAAAGCAAGGCCGCCGCCCCGGCGAGAATTCCGGCGTCGCGGATCATTGCCATCGCCATCGCCGCGCGAGTGGGGGGCTCGTCGCCACCGAAACATCCGCACGAAACCACGATCCCGTTGGCCATCGCCCAGCCGAGAACGGCCATAAAGACAACAGACAAGCCGCCAACCATCGCGGCGCCCGCCGTCCAGACGCGGGGCGCGAGCAGCAGGGCCCCGGAGATGATTTCGATCCAGGCAAGACCAATTGCCAGGGGACCCGTCCACGCTCCCGGCACGAAGGTGAATGGCAGCAGGGCCGTGGCAAATGCACGGCTGTCCGAGGCCTTCACGATGCCGGCATACAGAAAAACCGCGCCCAATAAAATCCTGAGGACGACCCGCCAATACCGCCAAAAATTCGAAATGCATCCCATGCCATGTCCCATGAGAACGACTCTCCCTCCCGGCTCCGGGGCATCCAATCAAAATCCGCAGCATCTTGGTCTGCCGGTCGCGCTGGTTTGGGATTGAAGGGATCCAGGCGGTTTTACAAATTCATGCCGGCATGATTTCCTCCGCGCAACAATTGGCGTTTGATCTGGCACCCAAGTCGTCGGGGGACCTTCCACCTGTGGATGGGCTCGACGGTTGGCGCGAGACCCGCAAATTGGAACAGGCGGGGATGGCGGGAAGGCATGGTCTGCCGATCGGGCGACGTGTGCGGGTCGATTTTGCAAACAGTCCCTCGCTGGAGGGGATGCTTTTTGCGGCCGATCCGTCGCAGCAGGTCTCCCGTGGACGGAGGGGCGGTCTGACTCTCCGGATCGGAATCGCGGTTTTCAGTGCCGACGAAATCTCGGCTTGTGTGGCCTTGGATTGAGCGGCTTGGATTTTTGTCAGGGTGAGGAAAACCCATTGCCAACGCGGCGGGGCTTCCCCACATTTCCGGCCCATGCAAAAGCCTGTTCTGATTGTCGCCGGCGGAGTCCTTCTGGCCGTTAATGCGGTCGCCGTGTTTCTGCCCTCGCCGAACTCCATCCTTGCCGCGCAAACCCTCTCCGCCATCGCGGGGATGGTTCTTGTTTTCGTGGCCATTCGTCCGCAAGCGCCGGTTCCGGTGGCCACGCAGTCGCCAGTTGCGGTTCCGTTGCCGAAGGATCCGGTTGCTCCGCCTCCCCGCGCAGAGGCCGAGGTCGTGGCCCTGCTCGGATTGTTTCAGGAAGGCGGACGTTTGGTGGACTTTCTGATGGAGGATATCTCATCCGCCCCGGATGCCCAGTTGGCCCCTGCCGCGCGTGTGGTGCACTCGGGCTGCCGAAAGGTGCTGCAGGACTATTTTGAAATCTCACCCCTGCGTTCCGAAGGCGAAGGGGCCCGCGTGACCTTGCAGAAGGGATTTGAGGCGGACCAATACCGGTTGATTGGAACGGTGGGCGACCAGGAGGTTCACCACGGGAAGTTGCTGCATCACGGGTGGGAGGCAAACAACGTCAAACTGCCGCGCATTTCCGGCTTGGCTCCCGGAAAACGCTGGCCGGTGCTTGCTCCGGCGGAAGTCGAGGTTGCGTCCTGATCAAGCCATGAGTCACGCCATCGGAATCGACCTCGGCACGAGCAACTGCGCGCTCGCCCTCGCAGGGGAGGGGTTGGAAATCCTTCCGGTTACACAAATCCTGGGTCCTCAATCCGTCGGAGAAAGGAATCTGTTGCCCTCGGCGGTGTTTCTTCCCGCCGAGGGTGCCTCCCCCTCCGCCACCCTGCCTTGGACGGGGGAGGGGACGGGGATTTTCGCCGGAACCCACGCCCGTGATCTCGGGGCCTTGCAGCCCGAGCGGCTTGTTGTCTCCGCCAAAAGCTGGCTCTGTAATCCCCACATCGATCGCCGCGCAGGCGTTCTGCCGTGGCAATCGACAGTGGTTCCGGAGAAGTTGTCGCCAGTCGAGGTTTCGCGGGCTCTGTTGGCGCATTTGCTCTCCAACCTGCGCCACCACCATTCATCGGTGGATGGACTGAATGTGGTCGTCACGGTGCCGGCATCCTTCGACGAGGTGGCGCGTGTTCTCACGCAGGAGGCCGCCCGGCAAGCCGGCTGGGGACAGGTGACGCTTTTGGAGGAGCCGCAAGCCGCATTCTATGCCTGGCTGGAAAACAACTCTGTCTCGTGGCGCTCGCAAGTCGGCGAGGGTGATCTGGTGCTGGTCTGCGATGTGGGCGGGGGAACGGCCGATTTCAGCTTGATCGCCGTTGGCAAGCGGGACGGGGATCTCGACTTGGAGCGGGTTGCCGTGGGGGACCATCTTCTTCTTGGCGGTGACAACATGGACCTCGCTCTGGCCCATGATGTGGCTCGGGACCTGGAGGGAGTGGCTTTGGACGAATGGCAGTTTCTTTCGCTTCTTCATGCGGTCCGCAGCGCCAAGGAGGCCCTTTTTTCACGCCCGGATCTCGGGGAGGTGCCGATCGCCATTCCCAGCAGGAGCAGCCGCCTCCTCGCGTCCTCGATCGCCGCCACGCTCCGGCGGGATCGTTTGGAGTCTGTCCTTGTCGAAGGCTTTTTTCCTATGGTGGAGCCCGATGCCGTGCCGACGGTGCGACGGGCTGGAGGTCTCCGTGAATCGGGGCTGCCCTATGCCGCCGATGCGGCTGTGACGCGGCACCTGGCGCGATTTCTCCAGCGCGCCCGGTCCGCAACGGGTGTTTCCGCGATGCCCACGCGGGTGCTTTTCAACGGCGGGGTGTTTCATGCGAATGTTCTTCGTCAGCGGGTGCTTGACCAACTCGCCGCTTGGGCGGGGCATCCTGTGCGCGAACTGGAGGGAGGCAGCCCTGATCATGCGGTGGCCCTGGGTGCTGCCGCCTATGCCCGGCTCTGCCAATCGGGACGCGGTTTGCGCATCAAATCGGGGACGGCCCGCTCGTATTATCTGGGTTTGGAGTCCTCCGCCCCTGCTGTCCCCGGCCGTCCAGTCCCCATCAAGGGGCTTTGCATCGCGCCGAAGGGCCTTGAGGAAGGCAGCCACGTGGACCTCCCCGGGGAGGAATTCCTTCTTTACACCGGCGAGCCGTGCGATTTCCGTTTTTTCCAATCCGCCGCTCGTCCGCTGGATCAGACGGGAGACGTCCTGCCAACGGTCAACGATCTTGAGGAATCCGCCCTGCTGACGGTTTGCATTCCACCACCCGCCGGGCACTCACCGGGAGAGGAAATTCCAGTCCACCTCCAGTCGGGCCTCACCGAGTTGGGCAACCTCGAACTCCACTTTTCACACCGGCCCAGCGGAGAGCGTTGGAAGATGGAATTCCGCGCACGCCTGGAGTGAATGTCGGCTTTCAAAAGCGGCAGCCGCGACCACCGGACCTCAGCGAGACATCGATCCCAACAACTCTAAAAACCGCCTTCCCGAGTCGCTGAGTCGTGGCGAACCTTTGGGGCCGGTGATGATTCCCCGCGTGGCCGCATGATAGGCGTAGGGGGTTTCCCGCACCCACTCGAGTTTGGGCTCTGCAGGCGCATCCGGTGCGGCAACGGCTTTAACCGGAACCCCGTGTTCTGTGAAGGAAATCGTCCAGGCCCTTGGAGACGCCGGTTCGCCATCGGGCACAAGCCACGGGTAGTCGCGCAGGATGTTCAAATCGGCTGTCGCCGGGAATGTCACCTCATAGGCCGGCGGAAGCGATCGCAGGTGGGTGGAGAGCCGGAAGTCCGGTGACGTCGAACTGGCCAGAAGAACAGACGCGGGTTCGAATCCGACCAGATTGAATCCATGGTAGATGCCGTGCTTGTTGGGGCTGCCGGGGAAGTGCCGCGCATACCAGTTTTCGAAATCCCGGCTGAGCCGCAGGCAGATTTCAAAGTGCAAGTGGGAGCGTTCACGGTTCAATCCGGCGCCTGTGAAGCCCATTGTTCCGAGCACCTCGCCTTGGGAAACATTCTGTCCGGGCGTCACGGAAACTTTCGCCAGATGCGCATAGAGAGTGTGAACGGGACTGTTTTCGATGCGATGCTCGAGCACCACATAGCGGCCGTAGTTTGAGGCTCCCGCTTCATGGCTTGCGTGCACGACGACACCATCCGCGCTGGCGAAAACCTCGTCGAGCGGGTTGCCTGCGGAGTCCCTGTGCACCGGCGCGATATCGATTCCCTCGTGAAGCGAGGTGAAAACGACGTCGCCCCCGACACGTTGGGGACCTCTGACATAGCCGAAGGTGCCGCCCTCCCACGGTTTCGTGGCGACACCTTCAAAGTTGCGGTCGACATACATGTAAAAATCCTCCGGGCGTCCCTCGGCCAACGCGCGGTTGGCGGTGGGCCAATCGAATTCCACGGCTTGAACCGGAAGAGCCAGGGCCAACGCGGCCGACATCCACTTCATGGCTTTGGCGCGGGCCGGGATTTGTTCAAAACCGCCCTTCCATCCTCGCCGATCACCGGAAATATTTGCTGCAAGGCGAGAATCTCGGACGGCAAGAGACCTCCGGGCACATACAAAACCCCGTCGCGGACAGCTCCGTCGATTTTCACCCGCGCGACGATCCGTCCGTTGATCAGAATGAATGCGGCGCGGCCATTCTCCTCAGTGGTGAATTGCATGAGCTTGTTCGCCCCGTGGGCGTCCAACCGGAAATAAGCCCCAGCCAGGCCGTCATGCCCCGGAAAGGGATAGAATGACTTGATGTCGCGTTCGTTCACCTCCGGCACCTTTTTGATGAATGTCTTTCCATGGGGCGGGCCGGTGTCGATCTCGGAGACAAAAGACGGTCCGTCGGTGGCCGATCCTTCGCCATGAAGGCGGATGGCCACCCCGGGAGGCTTTTTTCCACCGGCAAAGAGCGGGGCTGAAGCCAGAGTGAAGAGAAAGGCAAGGGCGAGCAACGGGTAGCGGGCAATCACAGGCTGGAAAAATGAAATGACCCGATAGGATTTGCAACCATCCGCTCGATTCGGTTAGCAAATCGTTGTGAAATCGTCCCTGAATGCCCTTTTTCTAATACTTGCCATCTCCTGCCCCGATGGGTTGGCCCGCGCGCAAGACGCTTTTGCGGAAATCCCGCCCGATGAATCCACACCGTTTTTCATTTCCGGCAACGACGAGGCGTTCATGATCCGCCAGACCGATCTTCGGAGATCGCCGTCCACGTCCTATCCAAAAACGGGAACTCCCGGCTCCTCGAGCATGTTTCTGGAAAAAACGGGTGCGTGGTTCACCGGCTTGGCTCCCCGCATGAAATGGGGATCCCGCGAGACGCCAACCGACAAGGCCTCTTTAAAACTCGACCCCTCCGCTCCCGTTTTACCCGGCGAACGGGAGGTTTCAGCAACCTATGTGGTTCGCAACACGTCCCGCGAGATGTCCCGCATCGAGTTTCCCACCTCGCAGCGTGTGGAATTCCTCACCCTCGACGAGTCGGGCTCCGTCGTGGATCGCTGGTCCGACGACCAGCCGGTCACCCGCGAGGAGGGCATCGTGGTCATCAATCCCCGCGAACGAATCGAATTTCAGGAAAAACTTCCGACTCGCGACTTGAAAAAAGGTCGTTCGTATGAGGTTCGAGCCAGCCTGGCCGGGGACGAACCCCACACCGCCACCACACCGCTCGATCCCCAATGATTCCGCGGTCCGGGTGCAGCCTCGCCATGGCACTGGCAGCTCTCTTTTGTTGCGGCGCCGGCTTGGAGGTGTCCGCCCAGCAGCAGGAGCGCAAGCTGCTGGAGCGCATTCAGCGCCCGGATATGACGCTTGGGAGCCCTCTTCAAAACAAGCCGTTCTCTTCGGCCGGCCGTTTTGGTTCTAAAGACGCCAGTTTTGCCTCCAGGAGTTTCAGCACCGGTTCGGCGCTTCTTGGCCGGGATACCCTCTCAACGCGTTCCTTTTTCGGAATCCGCAACCCGTGGTTTGGTCGTCGGGAGTTCGCCACGAAGCCGTTCGCCACTGAGAAATCCGGCTCTTTTTCAAGCCGCAAATTTTCAGCCCGTTCGTTTGCCGCCGAACCATACCGTCCCGCCGGCCGCGGTTCGGATTGGGGCGGAATGTCGCTCCCGGTGAAGGCGCATGTCCCCGCGCCGGCAGCTCCGGGAGCCGTTCAGCAACTTTCGGAACGGATCTCCAAGGACTTGACGATTGACGAAGTGCGGGAGTTGTTGAACAAACCGCGATAGCCTCCGACCATGACCGATATTGATTTTCTACTGCGCGGCTCGGCCAAGATTCTAAGCCGTGAAGACCTTGCCTCCAAACTCGCCGAGGGCCGCCCGTTGCGGGTCAAGCTGGGGGTCGATCCCACCGCTCCCGATATTCATTTGGGCCATGGTATTTCCTTGTCGAAGCTCCGCGATTTTCAAGATGCCGGGCACGAAGGGATTCTGATCATCGGGGATTTCACCGCGATGATCGGCGACCCCAGCGGTCGATCGGCGACGCGTCCCCAGTTGTCGCATGCGCAGGTGCTTGAAAACGCCCGCAGCTTTCAGGACCAGGCATTCAAAATCCTCGATCGTGAAAAGACGCGTGTGGTTTTCAACGGCGAGTGGTTCCAGTCCATGCGCTTCGAGGACGTGATCCGTCTGAACAGTCGTGTAACCCTGCAGCAGATGTTGGTGCGCGAGGATTTCCGCGACCGCATCGACAAGGGACATCCTGTGCGCGCCCACGAAATCCAATACCCGATCATGCAGGGCTGGGATTCGGTCATGACGAGGGCCGACGTCGAACTCGGAGGCACCGACCAGTTGTTCAACATCCTCGTCGGCCGCGATCTCCAGCGCGAAGAAGGCATGCCCCAGCAGGTCGCCCTTGTGATGCCGATTCTGGAGGGCCTCGACGGGCACCAGAAAATGAGCAAAAGCCTGGGCAATTACATCGGTCTCACAGACCCGCCGGTCGAGATGTTCGGAAAAATCATGAGCATCAGTGATGCCCTCATGAACCGCTATTACGACCTTCTTTTGCACGAATCCGTGCCGACGGGACATCCGATGGACGCAAAAAAAGAGCTTGGCCGCCGCTTGGTGGCGCGTTTCCACGGGGAGTCTGCCGCCCGCAGTGCCCTGGAGGATTTTCAAACCCGTTTCAGCGCGCGCGATTTGGAATCGGCCGAACTGCCCGCGTTCCATCCCCAAGGACCTCTCGATGTGGTGAGCTTGGCGGTCGAGGCCTTCTCTGTTTGCTTCGGACTCTCCCGCTCGCGGGGAGATGTGCGCCGCCTTGTCGAAGGAGGCAGTGTGCAGTGGCGCGGTGAAAAAATGTCCGATCCCAAATCCACACTTTCGATCGACGCCGGGGGCGTTCTCAAGCTCGACAAGACCCGCGCCGTGCGGATCCAGCCCCTCGTTTTGTGAGGCCGGTTTTTTACGAACGCAAGCTCCGTCCCAATTACGGAATCAGTCGCAAGGTCTTTTGGCGCGTTTTGCAAATCGCCTTGGCAGCCTTTGTGATCTACCAGATTGGCGGTTGCGTTCATCGGGGCATTTCGAACCGCGAGGCCACCCGTCTTGTCCGCCTCGCCGGGGAGGATCTTGCCCGCAATGACCTCGAGGCGGCCCGTGCCAATCTGAAAGTGGCTCTTGCGCTCTCTCCTGACCATCTCGACGGGGCGCGCGCCGCCGCCGATCTGGCCGATCGCGAGGGCGACGCGCGCGCTCTCGAGTATCACGCGATTGTCACCGCCAACCGCCGCGCCAACGGCGCCGATTTTCGCCGGGCGGCCTTCTCCGCTGCCGATCACAAAAACCAGAGCCTTTCCGACAAGTGGGCGGGGCGGGTCGCCGTCCTGGAGGATTCGCCCGCCTTTCCCGATTTGATCCGTGCCCGACTCTTTGCAGCCCGTGGCGAAAAGTTCGAGCAAGAGAAGTTTCTGCGCGCCGCCCTGGACAGGTCGGAGAATGTGGAGACCCTCTCCGCACTTGCCACCTTTCTTCTGGCAGGATCGGACGATCTTTCCCTGCAAGCCGCCGAATCCGCCTCGCTCCTGCGGCGCATCGCCGAAATCAACAACGGTCCCAAGGGCCTCTCCGCCCTGAAAACCGCATTGCAAGCCGACTTGGTCGAGGATGCCGAACTCGCATCGTGGCTTCAGCGCGTCCGCAACCATCCTGCAGCCGACGAGGAGGCCCGTCTTTTTGCCGATGGATTTGCGATCAAAAAAAACGGCGACTCCAGCGCCCAGGTGGTGGAGTCTCTGGTGGCCCGCCAACTGCGATTGCCGCCCGCGGAGCGCTTGGAGTCCGCACGCTGGTTGATCGACCGGGGCCAAGCGGCCAAGGTCTGGACCTTGTTTTCAGAAGAAGAGTCTCTGGGCAATCCGGAGGTTCTCCGCTTGCGCGTCGAGGGTGGATTGGAATCGGGCCGTTATGTCGAGGTCGAAGACTTGTTGTCCCAGTCTTCAAACCCGCTTCCGGTCCACGAGAAGCTGGCGTTGCGCGCGCAAGCCGCCGCGCGGCGGGGAGACGAACCGTCGGCCCTTCAATTCTGGAACTCCGCTTTTGACGCGGTTCGTCAACAACCCGCCGCCTCCCTGGATTTGCTCCGGCGGGCCGCCGCGTCAAAGGCCTGGCCGGTGTTTCATGACGAATTGCCTGCCTTGCTGCACAACCCCGACTGGGCTTTAAAGTCGGTGCAGACGCTCCTGCCAGTGCTCCGCAAGCACCGGGACTCGGAAATCATGCGGGATTTTTACGAGCGCACACGAAAAACACGCTTCTTGGCCCGCGAGGCACTTCCCGGAGACCGATACGACTACACCTGTCTGATTCTTGGCAATCCGGTCTCTTCCGAACAAATCGAGGCCCGCGTGAAAAAATTTCCCGAGTCCGTCCCCTTGCGTATCACCCGCTCGCTGGATTTGCTCCAGCAGGGAGCGAAGGTGAGAGCGCTCTTCGAACTCGAAAGCACAGATCCCCCCGTGGACTTCACACAACTCGAGACACACCAGAAAGCCGTCGTGGCCTCGATCCTCGCCGCCAACAACCGCCGCCCTGAGGCCGAGGCCTTGGCAGCGAGCCTTCCGATCGAACTACTGACCGTTCAGGAGGTCGCATTCCTTGAAACAAATCTCGGGTCTCCCGTCGCCTCGGACAGTCAACCGCCGGAAAGGGGAGGGGAGTGACAAATCCCCGGTTGGCGTGGTAGTTGTCACATATTAGGAATCCACCATGACCGCAGCCACCACCGAAAAACTTAATAGCCCCCAAGTGCGCCAATTCTCCGTTTTTCTACAAAACAAGGTGGGCGCCCTTTTGGAAATCGTGCGTTTGCTCGATGAGAACAATATCGTCGTGCTCGCCCTGAGCATCGCGGAGTCCTACGAGTCGGCCATCAGTCGCATCATCGTGAGCGATCCCGAGCGCACTTCCGAGCTGTTTCACGAGCACGACATCCCGCACAGTTCCTGCGAACTGATGGTGGTGGAGTTGTCCAACGGTCCCTCCGATCTGTCCGGGGTTCTGGCCGCTTTGCTCATGGCGGAGGTGAACATCCACTTCAGCTACCCGCTGCTGGTGCGTCCGCGGGGCCGGGCCGTTCTGGCCCTTCACCTCGACGACATCGAGTGTGCCACCTCGGTGCTGATCGGCGAGGGATTCAAGCTTCTCACCCAGGGCGATCTTTCCCGCTGACCGATGGCGGGGAATTCCGGCAGGCAGGCCGCATGGATGCTTGGCGGACTGGCAGCGGGTGTCGCCACCGGTTTGGCCGCCCACCTTTTGCTTGATTCCGAGCAGCGTGAGGTGGTGGGCGGATGGACGGATGGCACCATCCTGCCTCTTGGCCGTGTTTTTCTCCGGATTATCTTTATGGTCGTTGTGCCGTTGATTTTCTCGGCGATCGTTCTCGGCACGTTGGAACTCGGCGACCCCCGCAGGCTAGGACGGGTGGGGCTGAAAGCCCTTGCGGCCACCCTCGGACTCACCACCGCCGGTGTGCTGGTGGCCTTGATTCTCGTGAACACGCTGGAGCCGGGCAAATCGCTTCCTGCGGCCGAGCGGGAGCGGCTTCTCGCGAATTACAGTGCGGGGGCGCAGGCTTCGGTCGAACGAGGAAAATCCGCGCCAGGTCTCATAGCCACACTTGTTCAACTCATTCCGGAAAACCCGCTGGCGGAGGCTGTGAACGCCTTCAATGGATCCCACCAGGGCGGGGGGCTTCTTGCGGTCATGGTCTTTAGTTTGTTCAGCGGTGTGGCCATGGCTCTCGCTCCACCGGAGCGGATCGCCGTCTTGCGCGGTGCGGTGGAGGGTGTCTTCGAGGTATGCATGATCATCATTCGCGGAGCGCTCTGTTTGGCTCCGTTCGGGGTGGCCTGCATCGGATTCGCCATGGCTTTCCGCCTTGGCCCCGGGATTTTTCAAACCCTTGGGGCCTATACGGGAATCGTGGTGCTCGGTTTGGGAATCCAGTTTTTCGTGGTCTACGGAATCACCTTGCGTTGTTTTGCCAACCAGAATCCGTTGGCGTTTTGGTCCAAGGCGCGCGAGGCGCTTGCCACCGCCTTCTCCACGGCTTCCAGCAATGCCACTCTGCCGGTGGCCCTCCGGGTTGCGGAGGGAAGCTTGGCGATTCCGCCGAAAGTCTCCCGCTTTGTGCTGACCATCGGTGCGAGTGCGAACCAAAACGGCACGGCTCTTTACGAGGGGATCACGGTTTTGTTTTTGGCGCAGGTCTTCGGTGTGGAATTGAATCTCGCCTCCCAAGTCACCGTGGCTCTTTTGTGTATTCTTGCAGGCGTCGGCACCGCAGGTGTCCCTGGGGGGTCGCTACCGCTGGTGGCCGGCGTGCTGGTCGCCATTCAAGTCCCGCCGGAGGCCATCGCCATCGTCCTTGGGGTGGACCGCCTCCTGGACATGTGCCGCACGGCTGTGAATGTCGGCGGGGATCTGGTCATTGCGGCAGTGGTTGCCAAGGAGGATGTGTGAGGGATTTCCTCTTGATCGACGTCAGCAACACGTTCACCAAGGCCGTGCGCGTGAACGGACGGAAGTGGGGGCGCCTTTGGAAGGCCCCCACCGCTTCATTGGATGCGGATTCGCTCGCATCACTTGCCCGCCCGCATTCCCCGGAGCTTGTGGTTTTTTGCTGTGTGGTTCCCGCAATGGCTGACGTGGTGAGGATGGTTTTTCCCTCCGCGGTTTCCATGGATCATTTGTCGCCTCTCGGCTTTCCGTTGGATTATCCCGAACCGGCCTCGATCGGTGCCGATCGCCTCGCCAATACGGCCGGGTGCCTCGCATTGGGACTTCGCAGTGCCATTGCCGTTGATTTTGGAACGGCCATTACATTCGACGCGTTGCATCCGAAGCGCGGTTTTGTCGGGGGAGTGATCGCGCCGGGCAGTTGCCTCTTGGCTGAAGCCTTGCATTTGAAGACTGCGCAACTCCCGCTGGTCGACTGCCGGCCTCCGCGGCACGCCCTCGGTCGATCCACGCGACAAGCCATTGCTTCGGGCGTCGGCTTTGGCGCGGTGGGAATGGTCCGCGAAATCCTCGACCGCCTCCGCCGCGAGGTTTTCAACGGAGAGCCTCATACTCTCATCGCCACCGGCGGCGATGCCCGCTTTTTTGCCCGGCAAGTTGCGGTTTTCGACCGCATCGATCCCCGCCTCACGCTTCGCGGACTCTTGCACATCGCACGGCAGTGCGGTGCGCTTCCCTGAATCTCCGGGCATTTTTTCTGTCCCGCTGATTCGAGTTTTTCCTGACCTTCTCTTTTTTTAATTTTATTGTTGACTGAATCAATAAAGTGATAGATTTTCGTTCATCAATTCTATGAACTCTCAAACGAACGTTGCGAGCAAAGAGACTCGAGTGATTCCCGAGGGGCAAATCTTGAAGGCCATTCGTGAGATTTGTTTTGGAAATGTGGAAGTCATTGTTCATGAATCTCGGGTAACTGAGATTCGCCAGACGCGCCGGTTTCGGTCATTTGGCGGGGAGTCTTCAACAGTATCCGCCGACCCGACACCGGGAGGTTTTGAAAGCGAGAGTCGAATTGCCTGACGAACAGGATTTGACCATTAAAAATAACTAAAATGATAAACAATAAATTCAACTCTGTTATTCGCGTCTGGCGGACCCGTTGGTCTGCCGGACTGTTGGTCCTTCTCACGGTGGGTGACATGGCACGTGCCTCCGACGAGTTGGAATCCCTGAAACAGCAATTAAAAGCCTTGGAGGCCAAAGTGGCCGCTTTGGAAGCGCGGCGAGAAACGCCCTCGCCCGACGAGGAGCGGTTGAGAGAGAAGCTTGAGAAGTTGCCGTCGGTGTCCCTGGATTCCAAGGGCGTTAATTTCTCGAGTCCTGGCATTCGCACGACGCGAACCGAGGTGGGCCCCGATGGAATCCCGGTCGAGACCACCAGTGTGACCGAGGAGGGGGCGTTCAAGTTCCGCATCGGTGCCCTCCTGCAGCCGCAGTCCCGCAACTTCCTCGACACACCCGACGCCACCTCGACCTTTCTGATGCGCCGGGCGCGTCTGAATCTGGAGGGCAACGTGTTTTCCAGTTTTGATTGGAAGCTGCAAGCCGACCTTCAGACCAATGGTGTGGACAACACGACCTCCACAACAGTTCAGGACGCTTACATCGGCGCGAAGGGCTTTGATTGGCTCCAGCTCAGGGTTGGAAAAATGAAAAGTCCGATCGGTGTCGAGCGCTGGCAATCCGCCCACGCCCGCTGGTTCACTGATTTGATTACGACCACCTATTTGGTGCCGAACCGCACAGTGGGTGCGATGCTTTGGGGCAACGTGGGCGATGGTCTCGGCGAGTATTACGCCGGTCTCTTTAACGGTGCTCCCGATGGCGGAAGCTCAAATGTTTCCTCCTCCGGTCAAGACACGAAAGACTTCGAAGCACGCCTGGCCGTGACGCCATTTGCAAAATCCAGTCTGGTGCCCCTGAAAAAACTCACGGCCGGAGCGGGCGTGACCTATGCCCCTCAATTGAACGGGCTGGGCACCTATGCCACCGCCAACCAGCAGTCGTTTTTCCGATATCGGTCCTCCACAATCAATGCCACGGCCTCGAACCCCGGCGAACAGAACCGCTTCGTTCCCAACCTTCAGTATTTCTGGGGTCCCTTCGGCCTCTATGCCGAGGCGGCCTGGTCGACAGTGGGTGTGAGCGGCACGACCAGTTCCACGAAATCCGTGGCCAAGAAAACGAATGTTGTGGACTCGAAGGGGAAAACAATCGGCACCTTCACGACCACGTCAAATGTCACCACCACGCAGCGTCAGTCTGCGGACTTGACCAACTTCGGATGGCAAATCGCCGCCTCCTACATGCTCACCGGGGAGGAAAATTCGTTCCGCGCAATCTCGCCCCGGCGAAAATTCAGTCCATCCACCGGTGGGTGGGGAGCCCTGCAAATCACGGCGCGGGTCGGGCAACTCGAAGTCGATACCTCCGCCTTTCCCGTTTACGCGGACCCGAACACCCAAGCCCGGCAGTCCACAACGTTTGGAACCGGTTTGAACTGGATACTGAACGACAATACTAAGCTCACCTTGCAATACGACTTCACGAGCTTCCTCGGCGGTGCGCCCGATGGCGGAGACCGTCCCGACGCGAACGCCATCACCACTCAGTTCCAACTTTATTTCTAACACCTATGAAAAACATCAGGACCCTTGCGGCGATTGCCGCTCTCACTGGAGCCACTGTGCTCCATGCCAACCAATCCATCTTGAACGTGTCATATGATCCCACCCGGGAGCTTTACAGCGAACTCAACAAAAATTTTGCGAAGCAGTGGGCTTTGAAAAACGGGTCTTCGCTCGCCATCGACCAGTCCCACGGTGGCTCCGGCAAGCAGTCCCGATCTGTCGTCGACGGTTTGGAGGCCGATGTGGTCACGCTCGCCTTGGCGTATGACATCGATGCCATCGCCGATCAATCGGGACTTTTACCGAAGGATTGGCAAAGCCGCCTGCCCGACAACAGTTCGCCTTACACGTCGACAATCGTCTTTGTCGTTCGCAAGGGGAATCCGAAGGGCGTGAAGGATTGGGGCGACCTTGTGAAGGATGGTGTCAAGGTGATCACTCCCAATCCCAAAACCTCCGGAGGCGCCCGCTGGAACTACCTCGCCGCTTACGCCTATGCCCTTCGCCAAAACGGCGGGGATGAGAAAAAAGCCAAGGAATTTGTTTCGAAGCTCTATTCGAATGTCCCTGTTTTGGACACCGGGGCGCGCGGTTCGACCATCACATTCACCGAGCGCCGCCTTGGTGACGTTTTCCTGTCCTGGGAGAACGAGGCGCACCTCATTCAGAAACAATATCCCGGACAATACGAGATTGTTGCTCCCTCGCTCAGCATTCTTGCGGAGCCTCCCGTGGCATTGGTGGACAAGGTGGTTGACCGGAAAGGCACCCGCGAGGTCGCTCAAGCCTACCTGGAGTTTCTCTACACTCCGGAGGCGCAGGACATCATCGGCCGGCATTTCTACCGCCCCCGCAATGCAGCGGCGGCGGCGAAGCACGCCGGTCACTTTCCAAAAATCGACCTTGTCACCATCGAGGATTTCGGTGGCTGGAGAAAAGCGCAGAAGGAGCACTTCAACGATGGCGGGACTTTCGACCGCATATACAAACCTTACCGTCCCTAGCCCCATGGATTCAATTGGCCGCATCCGGCAGGCGTTTTGCCGGGGCGGCCGAATCTCCGACACCACGATGAATGCCCTTTACAGTCCCGCAGTTCGGGAAATTCCCATCCGTTCCACGGTGGAAGCTTTGTTGAAGGAATTGGAACTCCTCGCGCGCCATTCGAGTAGTCTCTTCCACGCTCCTTTGGAGTTCAGCAATGCCTGTGGAGCCACCATCAAGTTGCCCCGCTTTCTCTTCACAGGTCCTGGCGACCGGGGAAGTTTTCTGAGGGTTGGCATTTTTGCCGGCATCCACGGGGACGAAGAGAGTGGAGTGTTGGCAGCATTGGACTTGATCCAAACCCTGCACAGGGACCCTGCTCCAGCCTTGGGCTATGAGCTTTTCGTCTACCCGGTGTGCAATCCATGGGGATTATCGCGCCGCGTGCGCTGGCTCAAGAGTGGGGCGGACATGAATCGAGAATTTTGGCGGGGCTCGAGCGAGATCGAGGTTCTCATGCTGGAGGGACAGCTCATGAAACTCGCCTTCGATGGCATTATCGCCTTGCATGCGGATGACACGAGCGAAGGGATTTATGGTTTCGCTAAGGGAAACCAACTTACTCGCCATGTGCTGGAACCCGCCCTGGAACAGTCATCACGGTATCTCCCGCGCAACTTCGACCGCAGCATCGACAATTTCAACGCCAACATGGGAATCATAGAGAATGGCTACACCGGCATTCTCGGAGCGCCTCCCACCCAGAAACCAAGGCCCTTCGAGATCGTTTTCGAAACGCCCCAGGCCGCCCCGCTGGATGCCCAGATCAAAGCCCACACGGTTGCCGTTGCCACCATGCTCGAGCGCTTTCGCGTGCTCATTTCGGAGGCGCAGAACATCTGATGCGGAAGCGCCATGTCCTGCCCGGCTTCGGGCTTTCGCTGGGCTACACGCTTGTTTACATGGGGCTCATTGTCCTCATTCCAATGAGCGCTCTCTGCCTTCGCACATTTGCCGGCAGTTGGGGGCACTTTTGGCAAACAATCACCGACCCGCGCGTGCTGGCATCCTTCCAAGTGAGCTTTGGGCTGTCTCTACTGGCCGCGCTTTTGAACGGTGTGTTCGGCGTGATGGCTGCATGGGTTCTGGCCCGCTACCACTTTCCGGGACGTCGGATCTTGGATGCCATGGTGGACCTCCCCTTTGCGTTGCCAACGGCCGTGGCCGGCATCGCGCTCACCGCCATCTACGCTCCGAACGAATGGATTGGCGGATTGCTGGAACCCTATGGAATTCGCATCGCATTCACCCGGTTGGGCATTTTCATCGCTCTCACATTTATCGGCTTTCCCTTTGTCGTGCGCACCGTTCAACCGGTCATTCTTCAGCTTTCGGCGGAACTTGAGGAGGCCGCCGCCTGTCTCGGTGCCAGTCGCTGGCAGACATTTCGGCGGGTCATTTTTCCGGCGCTTCTCCCCTCGATTCTGACCGGCGTGACATTGGCCTATGGCCGTGCAGTGGGCGAATTCGGTTCGGTTGTGTTCATCGCCGGCAACATCCCCTACGAAACGGAAATAACTCCTTTGCTCATCATCACAAAGCTTGAGCAATACGACTACCCCGGCGCGGCGGCCTTGGGATTCCTGATGCTGTGCGTCTCACTCGTCATTCTCATTATCTCAAACGGCCTCCAAGCCTGGAACAACTCCCGCAACGGCACCGTCTGAGCCTATCTTTCAACCATGCCCGGTTCCACAACCCTCCATCTTAAGCTCCACCGCCCACTGCGTGCTACCGGGGACCGTCCCGCCGTGCGCCGGTTTCTTATCGGATCGGTGCTGGTTTTTTTTATTTTGTTTCTGCTTTTGCCGCTGGTCGTGGTTTTTCAAGAAGCCTTTTCGAAAGGCCTTGCCGCTTTTGTCGAGACCTTCCGGGATCCCTACACGCAGCACAGCATCGTTCTCACACTCGTGATTGCGTTGATCAGCGTCCCGCTGAACACCGTGCTCGGCATCGCAGCTGCATGGAGCGTGACGCGCTATCGCTTCAGGGGGCGCTCGCTCCTGATAACACTTTTGGACCTCCCTCTATGGGTATCGCCTGTGATTGCGGGCCTGCTTTATGTGCTCGTGTTTGGCGCCCAGGGTTGGCTGGGACCGTGGCTCCGCGAGCATGAAATCCGGATCATCTTTGCCGTTCCCGGAATGGTTCTCGCGACCCTTTTTGTGACCTTTCCCTTCGTGGCTCGCGGCCTGATCCCACTCATGCAGGCCCAAGGAATGAAGGAGGAGGAGGCGGCACTCACCCTCGGCGCAAACGGATGGCAGATTCTCTGGCGTATCACCCTCCCGAAAATCAAATGGGGCCTGCTCTATGGAGTTATCCTCTGCAATGCCCGGGCTATGGGCGAATTCGGTGCCGTATCGGTGGTCTCCGGCCACATCCGTGGAAAAACCAACACGATGCCGCTCCATATCGAAATTCTCTACAACGAATATCAATTTGCATCGGCGTTCGCCGTTGCCTCGGTCCTCGCACTTCTTGCGATCGTCACCCTCATCCTCAAAACCCGTGCGGAATGGCGCGCCGAGCAGGAGCTTCGCGCCTCCCGCCCCTCAATCACACCATGAGTATCGCCGTTAAAAACATCAGCAAACGCTTCGACTCCCATCCCGCCTTGAGCGATGTCTCGCTCGACATTCAAGAGGGTGAACTGATCGCGCTCCTCGGGCCGAGCGGTTCGGGCAAAACGACCTTGCTCCGCGTGATTGCCGGTCTGGAATTTCCCGATGCGCACGATGGTCGCATCTTATTTCATGGCAGGGACGTAAGCGGCCTCTCGGCTTATCAGCGCAAGGCCGGCTTCGTATTTCAGCACTATGCGCTCTTCAACCACATGAATGTCTTTGAGAACATCGCGTTCTCCTTCCGGGTTCTGAAACGCTCCCAACGCCCTTCGGAATCGGTCATTCAGGACCGCATCGACGGGCTTCTCCGCGCGGTGCAACTCGAAGGCTATGAAAAACGCCTGCCCACCCAACTCTCCGGCGGTCAGCGCCAGCGGGTCGCCTTCGCCCGCGCCCTAGCAAACAAGCCCGAAGTCCTTCTGCTCGACGAACCCTTCGGTGCCCTTGATGCCAAGGTTCGCAAAGACCTCCGTCGCTGGCTGCGCGAGTTCCACGACTCCACCCAACTCACCACCATCTTTGTCACGCACGACCAGGATGAGGCCTTTGAGGTCGCCGACCGGGTCGTGCTCATCGACAAGGGCGGTATTCAACAAACTGGCACTCCTGCCCAAGTTCGTGAGCATCCCGCCAATGACTTCGTAGCGGATTTTCTCGGATTGTGAGCACCCTCCAGCTCCGGTTGCGCATTCCGCCGGGCAGCGCTTTGATACAGGGATGAAACGGATTCTTTTCTGCCAGCATGGTTCGGTGGACGGTCCCGGTCTTGTTTGTGAAGAGGTCTTGGCGGCAGGGGGATCCTTGGATGTCTGGAATGCCTGGGGCGCCGGGAATCCCCCCGATGTCCTCGTTTACGACGCGCTTGTTCTGGGTGGCGGTGGGCAGAGTGCTTGGGATGATGCGGCGCATCCGCACCTGGCGGTTGAGGTGGGAATGATTCGATCCATGCTCAGGAATGAAAAACCGGTTCTTGGCTTGTGCCTGGGCGCCCAGCTTCTCGCGAGGGCGCTTGGAGCACGCCTCTGGCGTGCCACCCAACGGGAAGTCGGATTTTTTCCGGTGACGCTTGGCGGGGATGGAATCGCTGACGAATGCGCCGCCGCTTTTCCGCCTGTTTTTCAAGCCGCGCATTGGCACTCCGACCATTTCGATTTGCCAACGGGAGCCGTGTCCTTGGCCTCAAGCGCCCTGACCCCCGCCCAAATCTTCCGCGCTGGCCGCGGTGTGTATGGATTCCAGTTTCATCCCGAGATGACCCCGGGGTTGTTCCACGAACTGGCCGAAGATGGCAGGGAGGATCTCGCCGGGGAGGACATCGAGATGCTTCTCCGCGAGTCGCAAGAAGTTCTTCCAGTTCTGGAGCCTGCGGCCAGGGAATTTTTCAGGCGCTGGCTTTCCACGATGGATGGCGGATCCTTGCCCTCTGCTGCGCCCCCGCGTCATTCATCTTCGATCCATTGCGCCCAAGATTCTTCAAAGACTTTAGGAACGCCTTCTTTTGAGCAGACTCGGATTGTGTGACCGGTGTCCCTTCCACCGGGTTTTCGATTCTTACTCACAAGAGAGCGCATATGGGCTTTCAGTAAATCCGAAACCACATTTCAAGTATTGCAACCACTAAAGAGATTGGGCGTCGCAAAAGTCACGCTCGAAAGGCGATCTGATAACCAAGCAAGATCTTGATAATCTCCGTGAATGCCTCAAAAATCAGTTGAAACTTTTCCATCCAGACCGAAGAGTCCTGCTGAGCTCATCCACAATATCTTTCGCACTTGGTGCTTCTGCGATGTTGAAGTTTTCCATAGGGTCTGTTTTATGGTCGAACAACATTCTATGGGTGACCTTGTTGCCTGCTGTCCATTCCGTATACAAGTAGCGATCAGTTTTAACGGCCTCACATCCTGACCACTTGCAGAACACTGCAGATTTCCATTCTTGTTCCGGTCTATTCATCAAGGTCATGAAGCTCTTGCCCTGAACGTGGCTTGGAATTGGAAGGCCTGCAAGTTCACAGAGACTTGGATAAATATCTACAAATTCAACCAATTGTTCGGTTTTATTGTTTTTCTTTGTTCGGGGGGCGCAAACAATAAGGGGTGAGTGGAGCGAATTGTTTAGCGTGTTGTGCTTCCCCCAGAGGTTATGTTCGCCTAGATTAAAACCGTGATCTCCCCAGAGAACAATGATCGTATTCTCAGCAAGACCAAGAGCATCCAGCTCTCTGATAATCCTGCCGATTTGAGCGTCCACATAGCTGACGCAGGCGTAATAGGCATGCCTTGCCTCCCTGTGGAACTCATCGGACTCTTTGCGCGAACCTGTCAGTGCGTAGGTATCAATCTCTTTATAAGTGCTAAAAGAAGAGGGAAGGTCTTCGGGCGCGAATCGATTGGTAGCTGGTTTCACGTTTGCACGATCATACATGTCCCAATACTTCTTGGGGGCATTAAATGGGAGATGGGGGCGCCAGAATCCACAGGCTAGGAAGAAGGGCTTATTCATCTCTCTGAGCATTCTCAAGTCGGCTATGGCTTTGTCTGCAACTTTGCCATCTTCATAGGCGTTATCAGGCACATCCGCCGCTTCGAAATAAGGTCCACGTTTTGTCTTGGGATTAACGCTCTCGGCCGAAGCCGGGTCCTGCCACACGCCATAGTTGTTGTAACCAGCCCAATCTTGCTTTCCATGATAAATCTCAGCAGATCGCCATGGAGGTTCCGACCAGTCATCTTTACGGTCTTCCATATGATGGAATACCTTGCCATTCGAAATGGAATAATAGCCATGCTGCGAGAAATACGCTGGCAACGTAGAAAAATTTGTTTTTAAACTGGATGTTTTCCACTGATTTGATGTCGTTCGAATGCCGGTCATGACACTCACCCGTGACGGACCGCACACAGGAACATTGCAGTAGGCTCGCTGAAAGACGGTTCCTCGCTCTGCAAGATTATCGATGTTTGGGGTGATCATCTCACTATGGCCGTAACAACCAAGTTGTGGTCTTAGGTCATCAACAGCGATGAACAAAAAATTGGGTTTTCGCCCGCCCTCTTGGCCGTCATCCCGGTTTGGATCGCTGCCAGAGACCGGGAGGATGCCCAAGAGCAAACTCACGATGGATGCCAGATTCCAGAGTGCCTTTGTTGGCGATATTGCAAGCCACTTCAGGAACGAGACTTGTGAAGAATATTGATTTTTAAATTCAGAAGGCAGGTTTTTCTCCATGGAAAATGTGATTTCCGGACATTAAAGTATGAGAGCGAGACACCGTCAAATACTAATGATTTATTTCTAAGAAAAACGCAATGTAGCATTTTTGTTGGGGTTGGAATTCTGATTGGAAAGATGACCGAAAAGATCATAGAAGCTGGATTTAAATAATTGTATTCAATTTGTTTAAGGCAAATGCTCGAAAGGCCCAATATTGACGGCAGGTGGTGGTGTTTTGAAGGCAGTCTGCGGTAGCAGTTCGAAAACTGCTGGTAAGCCGTGGGGACCTCTTCCATGATTGTGAGCAAGGTGGGCGTGCCTCTCTTGAGATTGCCTTTCTGGTTCCTTTACTGTATTTTAAACATCAATGGTTTGTAAATAATATTGGTTCTGCTTGATTTCTACAAACACCTCCGCGAATGTTTGTCCTGATCTCAAACATGACGCGTTGGAAATCCCAGGCCGCCCTTGCGATTTTCCATTTGCTGGCAGTTGCCCCGGGGATTTTCTGGTTATCCGTGCCGCAGGACCGAAATGACCGCCGTCGGGCCCGCGCAACCCCGGGAGTCCGGATCAATCTGTTATGAACGGCCTGCGCGATGCCTTGAAGGCGAATTCCCGTTCATTCTCCTTCCGGTGTCCGACCGACGATGGCCGCATCAAGCCCGACCTTGTGGCCAACGGCGATGGAGCCTGCTCCGCGCTCAACGGCAGCAACTCGGCCTACGGCACGCTCAGTGGCGCAGCATGTCACCACCGAACGCCGCCGGCGCCGCCGCGCAGTTCGTCGAGGAAATACCGCCGCCTCTTTCCCGGCTCGGATATGCGGTCGAGCACGCTCAAAGCTCTTTTTCTCGACACTGCCGACGACCGCGCCGATCCGTGCTGCGCTGGTCTGGACCGATCCCGCAGGCACTTCCACCATCACGAGCGACCTTCGCTCCTCCCGCCTCCGCCACAATCTCGATCTCAAAATTCTCGCGCCCGACGGGACCACCCACCTGCGCTCCACGGATTCGCTTGAATCGGGATGGACCGGGTTCAGTGACCTCACGATCGAATCGGCCGCCGGATCGGCGCGGTGTCAAATTCCTGCGACAGGCGACCGGTTTTTCCTGCGCCTTGACTACGAGTCGCCATCCGAAAACGGACACCCAAGGGGGGGGATTGAGCGGCGCGGGATTCGAATCCAGCAAAGACCGATGGGACGTGGGTTGTGGAGGGAGCCGACAGTCGGATTCGAACCGACGACCAGCGGTTTACAAAACCGCTGCTCTACCACTGAGCTATGTCGGCGTGGCAAGTCGCAACATCGGAGGACGGAGAAATGAAATCAAGCGCGGAAATGCGATTTTCGCCCGCAATGACTCCAATGAATAAGCCGGAGAGTGGGAAAAGTATCTGAGTTCGAAGGCCTGATTTTCCGGGTTTCGGGGGATCAGTCGAGTGATCCGGGATGGGGATGGGATCCCCGGTATGTGTTTTCGAGACGGATGCGGTCCCGGGCGTTGGCAACGGCTTCCTCTTTGGAAATGGCGCCGGAGAGATAGAGGCCGGAAAGTTCGTCGTCGATGGTGTGCATGCCGTCCGGACCTCCGATTTCGATGAGGCCGGTGAGTTGCTCCCACCGTCGATCGCGGAGGCAGGCGCGCACGCCATTGTTCATCACAAGCAATTCGGTGGCCAGCACGCGGCCGCAACCGTCCTCCCGCGGCAGGAGGCGCTGAGAAAGCACGGCGGCCAGCGCGTTTGAAATTTGGGCGATGATCTGGGGTTGTTGATCCCCGGGGAAAACGTCCACCATGCGGTCGATCGACTTCGGCGCGTCGATGGTGTGGAGCGTGGCGATCACGAGGTGGCCGGTTTCCGCTGCGGTGATGGCTGCGGCAACAGTTTCCCGATCGCGCATTTCACCCACGAAAATGACATCCGGGTCCTGTCGAAGCGCCCGTCGAAGGGCTTCGGCAAAGGAGCGTGTGTCGCTCCCGACCTCGCGCTGTTTCACAACGCCGGTGGTGTTTTGAAAAACGAATTCCACTGGATCTTCGATGGTGACGATCACGCCGGCGCGGTGTTCGCTGATGTGGCGGATCATCGCCGCCGAGGTGGTGCTTTTTCCCGATCCGGTGACTCCGGTGACCAGCACCAGGCCGCGTTGAAGGCCGCACAGTTCGAAGATTTTTTTGCGATGCCCGAGGCTTCCGAGTTCCGGAATGGCGGCGGGAATGTGGCGGAAAGCGGCCTCCCAGGCCCCCCGGCACGAATGAAGATTCCCGCGGAAGCGCCCCAAGCCTTCGATTTGGAGGGCGAGGTCGAGTTCCCACTCGCTTTCCAAGCGGGCTTTTTGATGCTCGGAAACCGTGCCGTCGATCAGCGCCCGGATGAACGCCGGCGTGAGTGCGCGGTCGCCGATCGGTTGCAATACGCCATGCACCCGCATCATGGGGGGGGCATCCACGCACAAATGCAGGTCGGAGGCGTTGGACTCCACCACTGTCCGGAGCAGGGTGATCAAATCAAACGGGTTTGTGTTCATCGGCGGGTGGCGGCGGGATGCGAGGCGATGCCCCGGAGGCGGCGTTCGAGGTTCTGGGGCCTCAGACAGTGCAGAAGAGCCTCTTCGGCGGCAACTGTTCCGGATTTGACCAGACTCGCAAGGGCTTCATCCAAGGCTTGGGAGGCGCCGCTTGGATTCCGGTCGATAAAGTCGGCGATTTCGGGAAACCGGCCCCCGGTGATTAAAACCCTCGAGGAGGCGGCGTTCGTAAAGAACTCGCAAGCCGCCACCCGGCCGCTGGAAGTGGCGGGCAGGAGGCGTTGGCACAGGATACCGCGAAGTTGGGAAGCCAACGCTTGACGCATGCACTCCCGCTCCCCCTCGCTGAAAAACAGCTCCAATCGCTCCAAAGCCTCCGGAGCCGAAGCGGAATGCAGCGTGGTCAAGACCAGATGACCGGTTTCCGAGGCTTGAAGAGCGGTGGCCGCACTTTCGGAATCGCGGATTTCCCCGAGAAAAATCACATCCGGCGCTTGCCTCAGGGAACGCCTCAGTCCCTCGGCAAAACTGGGGGTGTCGATTCCAACCTCCCGTTGGGTGAAGACCGCGCGGGCATCCCGGAAGAGATATTCCACCGGATCCTCAATAGTGACGATGTGGCGGGGGAGGGTTTGATTGATGTGCTCTAGAATGGCCGCCGCGGTGGTGGATTTTCCCGAGCCTGTGGGTCCCGAAAGAATGACCAGGCCCGAGCGGGCTTCCATCCAGTTCAGTATCACTTGAACTGGCAGACCAAGCGACTCGAGGGCGGGAATCTCGGGACGGATGCGGCGCAAAACAGCTCCCGGGCGGCCGAGCGATTGATGGAAATTCACGCGGAACCGCCCGCCGCCGGGCCAGGCAAAGCTGGCATCGGCATCCGCAGATTCTCCGGGGATCGCACACACGCCAGCCAAGCTCGCGATATCGGCAGGTTCCACGGCGGGAGTGGCGGCTTCCAGCCACTCGCCGTTCACGCGCAAGCGCGCAGGAGAGCCGGTTTTCAAAACCACATCGGAGGCACCACAGGCAATCGCCTGCGAGAGGATGTCGCAAACCAAATCAGAGGGCACAAATCCCAACATTCCGTTGGAGGAGCCTGCTGTCGAGATCGTTTGGCATCCCGGGCCATACTTGGGAATTTGCAACCCCTGCCTGGTGGATTTTGCGTTGCGCCTGATGGCCGGCGGAGCAAAAGTCCCTTCATGCTCTCCCCGCGATGGCTTCTTGGCGTTCTTTTCGCTTGGATTGTCTGTTTACCCGCACCCGTATCGGCGTCGCTTTTGCGGGAGGTGGATTTCGAGCATGCGCAGGATGTTGGTTATGGATTCGAGGTCTGCGTGACAGGTCCCCATCCGGCGCTGGGGGGCGGAGATGTCTCGAGGGCAAAAAAGCTTTATTGGTCGCCTGGGAACATCTGGCGTGCCCGGATCGCGCTGCCGGCGGGGGGTATGTTTGTGCATCGCTTTTTAAAGCGCCCGGCGAACGCGTCCCAGTGGGCGGGAACCACCGGGGATCAATTTTTAACCACCAATCTCACTCTGACTTCGCCGGACGCGCCTCCCCCGCCGTGGCGCGGAAAAACGGTGTTCCTCCATGCGGCCGGCGAAAATGCCTCGATTCTTTACCGCGACCTGACCGGCGGTGGATCCTGGCTTGGGGCCCCGCTCCGGCGTATCGGCGCCGGTCGCAACGTCGGTGAGCATCTTCACCAAGGCACGCTGGCGATTCCCGAAGGGCATGAGTGGGAGTTTGTTTTCAACGACGGGTCGTGGATCAATGCGCCATCTCCACCGCAAAACCCGCCTCAGGGTGCCGCTCCGGCTGTCCCGGCTCCCTACGCCGCATCCCCGGCGCCTTACAATTTCCGGACCTTGCTGGATGTGGTGTTTGTTCAGGACGGGGAGATTTTTTCGTATCGCCCTCCGGTCGTCGTTTCACCTCCGCGCACGGAAATGCGACAGATTGGATCCACGGTGGATGGGATTCCCGGGCGCCCGGTGCAAATACGCCTGCCACGCGGGTATGACCAGAACGCCTTCAAGCGGTATCCGGTGCTTTATTTCCACGATGGTCAAAATGTGTTTTTTCCAGGCGGGGCCTTTGGCACTTGGGATGCCGACCGGATTGCGGATTACGAAACGTCCCAGGGACGGATGCGCGAGTGCCTTCTTGTCGCGGTGCCGAACGGAAACACCTACGGGTCGAACCGGTTGAACGAATATCTCCCGGATGGCGACACGATTCCGAACTATGCTGGCCAATCCTATGCCGGACGCGCCTCGGATTACCTGCGTTTCCTGCTTGAAAACGTCACGCCCACACTGGATGCGCATTACCGCACGTTTGGTCCCGTCGCCGCCGAGACGTTCGTGGCGGGATCCTCGATGGGCGGTTTGGCCAGCGATTTTATCGGCCTGACCCGGCCTGACCGCTTCGGCGGGGTCGGGATTTTCTCGCCGGCCTATTGGGCCGCTCCCAGGTTCTTGCAAAACCGCAGTCTGCCCGGAGGGGCCCACAGAGTGTTTTTGTCAATGGGCACCAGCGAGTCGAGCACTGGAGAGTCGAGTTCCGACGTTTATTGGCGAGGGGCTTTGGATTCCTACAACGCCTACCTTTCCTCGGGCCGGGTGCTTGAAAAGTCGCTGTGCTTCGAGGGGGTTGCCGGCGGTCGCCACACGGAGGCCGACTGGGCGCGGCTTTTGCCTGTCTTTTATCGATTCCTCCTGGATCCCCGCCGGGAGGCCCAGCATCTGGCGATGGAGGAGTTCCCCCCGCAATTGTCTCTGAATGCCTCCGGATTGGAGGTGGACTTGCGGACGGGGTTTCGTGGAGTTTTGGAATCGAGTCCGGATCTTCGGATTTGGAATGCAGACCCTCTGGCTGACACCGGTGAGGCGTGGGAAAGGCGGGTGGTTCCAGTGGCATCTGGAACGGGTTCCCGATTCTGGCGGGTGCGCCATTTCCCACATTGAGCAGGCAGGTCGACCGAGATCAGGAATCCAGTTCGTCGAGTCCCTCCAAAACGATCTGCGACCAGGTTTCGAACGACTCCCGGCGCTGGAGAAGTTCGTGGCGCGGGGCAAATCCCAGACTGGCAATCGCCGCCTCGCCGGCACGCACGGAGTCGCTTTCCAAATCGACGATGTGCACGATGCCGAGGTGCACGCGTCCGACCTCGGTCGAGTCGTCATTGATGAGGGCCACTGGGCGGTGGGTGAAACCGCCTTCGAGGTGCAGTTCCTCGCGGATTTCGCGTTGCACGGCGTTGAGGTAGGCCGCCTCGTCGAAGGATGCCGTGGCGAGATCGCTGTCGTTGATATGGCCTCCAATGCCGATCGACGACTTTGCCACCAGGCGCTGCTCGCCCGACTTGCCACCTCGCGTGTAGTGCAGGAGGCGTCCGGCATGCCGGAAGACCGCGTAGGGAATGATCTGCTTCAGCGCGGGATTGGTTTCAGCAGGGCTTCGCGGCGTAAAGAAATTGTTGCCCGGAATGAACAACGAAGGCAGGTAGTCTTGAATTCCGCGGTGGAGTCCCTGGAACTCTCCGATCTTGTCGAACAGGGAGCGGGGAATGACGAGAATTTGCTCTTCGGGCATGGTGCCCGAGTGAAGGCGGGATTGAAGGGTTGCTCAAGAAGGAATTTGAGCGGTGAAAATGGCGCGGTTTCCGGGGGAGGGCATTCACGCGGGAGCGAAGGGCGCGGCATGAAAATCCTCCCAAGCCGGTTTTTGCAACAGGTAGTCGGGCAGCAGGTGGCGGTTTTGCCACACCTTGTGGAAGACCGGCGTCGCGGATCCCGAAAGCGGGGGCACAATCCAAGACCAATCGCCGGACACCGCGCGTCCGGCCTTGGCCTCGCGCGCGGCAAACTCCATGAACTCCGACGAGGCCCGGTGGTGGTCGACGATCCGCACTCCGGCTTGCTCGAACGAGTGGAGCACGGCGGCATTGAGTTCGACCAGCGCCCGGTCCTTCCAAAGTGGATCGTTTGAAAAACCGAATATTTCAGCCACAGCGGGGAGCAAATCGTAGCGACCGGTGTCGCCGAGGTCGCGGGAGCCGATTTCCGTCCCCAGATACCACCCGTTGAACGGGGCTGCGGAAAAATCCACCCCGCCGATCCGCAAGCACATGTCGGCAAGCACAGGCACGGCATACCAACGCCATCCCCGTTCAGCAAAGCAAGGCTCGCGGGGGTGGGAGAGGAAAACCTCGAGGCAGCGACCGGTCGGAGGCGGATACAAACGGGGTGGGGCGCCCCGTTTTTGAACAATCCATGGAAGCAGATCGAAAGCCGTTCCCGCCCCCTTCCAACCAAGAGCCATGGCTTGGCGCGTGAAGACCTCGTTTTTCGGATCGCCAAGAACCGAACCGTCCGCCTGCCGGTATCCCGCGTAGCCGAGGAGTTGGTGGTTCCAGATGCGCACGCGTGGACCCTCGCGGTCCGACGGGGCAAAGACCGTGATGAGTGGAATGATCTTCCCGCCGTTCGTTGCCAGATCGAGGTGCTCGCCCAGCGCGACGGCGATGCCATCGGGATCGTCCAGATGGCGCAGGTCCCGGACTTTCAGCGACGGCCAGAAAAGGCGGCCGATACAGCGGGCATTGTTGCGCCATGCCATGCGGGCTCCATGCTCGAGTTCCTCGAACGCCGGTTGCCAGCTGCCTGTGGCAGCCATGTCCCCGCGCATGCGGGCCAGGCGGGTTTCAAGGTCGTTAGTCGCCCGCTCCGCGACAAAGGTTGTGAGAAACTCCTCCGCCCCGGCGGTGCGGGTGTCACCACTCGATGATCGAGCTGGCATACGTCAATCCTCCGCCGAAGACCACAAGCAGGACCGGGGCGCCGCGATGAAGACGGCCGGAGCGGGCGGCTTCGTCCAGCGCGATGGCAACGGCGGCTGCAGAGGTGTTGCCGTATTTTTCCAAATTGATGTGGAAGCGGTCCATGCCGATGCCCATGCGTTCCGCCATGGCCTCGATGATCCGGATGTTCGCCTGGTGGGGGATGACGCAGTGGATGTCATCCGGCGAGAGGCCGGTGCGCTCGAGAACAATGTTCGCAGCCCGCATCATCGAGGTCACCGCCTGTTTGAAGGTTTCACGGCCGTTCATCTGAAGCGTGTTCAGCTTGGCGTCCACATTTTCGCGGGTGATAGGGATCGCGCAGCCGCCACCCGGCATGTGCAGGATGTCGGCGTGGTTGCCATCGCTTCCCATGTAGGTCGCGATGATCCCCCGGGACTCGGGGTTGTGACGCAGAATCGCGGCCCCCGCCCCGTCGCCGAAGAGCACACAGGTGTTGCGGTCCTGCCAGTTCACGATGCTGCTGAGTTTGTCGGCTCCGATGACCAGGACCGTTTCAGCTGCGCGGTTGGCTATGAATTGGCGCGCGATTTCGACGCAATACAAAAAACCCGAGCAGGCCGCGTTGACATCCATGCAGGCCGCATTCACAGCCCCGATATGTCGTTGGACATGGCAGGCGGTAGAGGGGAAAACGGTGTCGGGTGTGATCGTGGCCACCAGGATCAAATCGATCTCTGCAGGTGCGACACCTGCGTTTTTCATGGCCTGTCGCGCGGCTTCTGCCGCCATGTGGCTGGTGCATTCGCCATCGGCGGCGATGCGGCGTTCCACGATGCCTGTGCGCTCCACGATCCATTGGTGGTTCGTTTCCACCATCGACTCGAGTTCGGCGTTTGTGAGAACCCGTTCCGGCACATGGCTTCCGGTGCCGATGATCGATGCGGAGCGGTTAGGCGGCAGGGGATTCACGGTGGAGTGGGTTTTCATGAAGAGGTTGCATCGCTTCCACGATGCGGGAGTTGATCGAATTTTTAACCGCGCTGCGGGCGGCCCGGATGGCATTGCGAATCGCCACGGGCGAGGAGTTGCCGTGGGCCTTGATGCAAATGCCATTGACTCCGAGCAACGGGGTGCCGCCATACTCCTCCGTGCTGGTTCGGGATTTCACCGCCTGGAAAGCGCCTTTGCAAAGCAGTGCCCCGGCGATGCGAACAGGTGATTTTTGCACCTCATCCTTGATCCAGCCCACCATCGCCTTGGCGAGGCCCTCGATCGATTTCAGAAAAATATTTCCGGTGAATCCGTCGCACACAACCACCTCGACAGGTTTTTTGAAAATCCCGTGTCCCTCAATGTTGCCGGAAAAGAGAATCGGCGCCTCTTGAAGACGGGCGAAGCATTGCTTGGCGAATTCGGTGCCCTTGGTCGGTTCGGTGCCGATGTTCAAGAGCCCCACCCGGGCGCGGTTGCCCCCAAGAATCGCCTGATAGTAAACGCTTCCCATGACTGCAAACCCGACGATGTGTTCGGGGGAGGGGTCGAGATTGGCCCCGCCGTCGATCAGCAAAAACACCCCACCGTCCGCGGGGATGAGAACCCCCAGGGCGGCGCGGTCAATGCCTGGCAGGGTGCGCAACTTGATCGTGGCCGCGGCAACCAGGGCACCGGTATGGCCCGCTGAGACCACCGCTTCAGCTTCGCCGGATTTCACCAGGTCAATCGCCCGGCTGATCGAGGAATCTTTTTTGCGCCGCACGCTGTCAAGGCCGCTGTCGGCCATGTCAACGACCTGCGAGGCATGCCGGATTTGGAGGCGTGCTTGCAAGGCACGCGTATCGTGCCGGGAAAGTTCGGATTGAAGGCGTGTCTGATCCCCGACAAGGAGAATCTCCACATCGGGAAAGTCGCGTAGGGCCTCAACCGCGCCGGCAACCGGACTTTGCGGGGAATGATCCCCTCCCATGGCGTCGAGGGCAATTTTCATTCCGGATGTCGGGACGGTCGGCCGTTTAATCGACGCCGATGGTAAGAACTTGGCGTTTGTTGTAATAGCCGCAGCTCGGGCATGCCGTGTGGCCGGGGAGGGCGGCCCCACATTGCGGACATTTGCTGAGTTTGGGGGCCTGCCAGCGGTTGGCGGCCCGGCGCGTGCGAAGGCGCATTTTCGAGGTTTTGCGTTTGGGAACTCCCATAGGTTACGTGTTTTTAATTGTGATCTGACTTAAAGCGTCCCAAACCGGTGAAGGCGGAACAGGGTTCTGCTTGGCCGCACCGGAGTCGGTTGTAAGACGGGCCGGGCAGGGCCGGTAGCCGTCGTGGTCGCATTTCGGGTGAGCTGGCAGGAGCAGATGCATATCCTCCCGCACCGAGGGGGTCAAGTCCACAGACTCGCCGTTTCCGATTTCGACTTGTGTTGAAAAATCATCCACGGCGAGCGTCCACGGGAACTCCTCCAGACAATTCACGCATGTCAGTGTGCCATCGCATTTCAAACGGCCTGTGGCAAAAATTCCCTGGCCGCTTTGGCCGGCATCGAGTTCGTAGGCGAGGGGGCCGGTGGGCTTGAAGCCTCCCAGTTCAAGTTCCAACGGGGCGGCATCCTCTTCTCCTTCGATGTGAAGAGTGTCACCCTCCGGGATTTGGCGGAGGTGGATTTTCATGCGGGCAGGTTAAAATGCCCCGACCGCGTGTCAATCCGGTCCGGGTTACAACGCTTCACGGAGAATTTCGAAAACAAGGGTGTTGTCACGGAAGCCGCTCAGTTGTTCCGTTCCGGGCCCTTGTCCCACGGCAAGGAGATCTTCGGCGGTTTCAATACCCGCGGCGCGCCGGCTGGCGGCGGGTTCGTTGGAGACCGGGCCTTGGGTGCCAGTGTGGGTGCCGGATTCAGGGCCGGTGGACCACGTGATCGAGGGGACTCCTTGAGGATTGATGCCGAGAATGGCGGCACCCTTGTCGTTGCGGAAAGGAAATCCGTTCAAACGCAAACCGCCCACGCTGCGCTTTCCCGCGACCACGACCAGGGCATCCTTGCCGGCGTAGCGCAATGCATCTGCAACCGCCTGATCAAGTGCCAAAATCTCCCGAAGTGTGCGTTCCCCCTCGTTTTGAGCCGCTGATTTGCCGGCGAGACCCGCGTCCACGACAAGAAGGTAGCCGCGTGGATTGTATTGAAGGAGACGGATGGCCTGGCGAACGAGCGAGGCGAGGTCGGGTTGGCCTGCCCCTCCGATGAGTTCATCGGCAAAATGGAGGTTTCCCATGCTGAAAAGCCCCACGGTTTTTGGAGCCCTCCAGGACGGCAGGGCTTCCAGCTCCGGTTCGCTGCGGACGACATCGACGCCCGACTTCACGGCTTCCGACAGAAGATCGCGCTCGTCGGTGCGCCGCCCGCCGGAAGCCACCGGAAGAAAATCCGCCGCGCCGCCTCCGAGAAAAACATCGGCCCGAAACGACTCGAGCAGTTGACGGGCGATCAAGGGATAATCCAGCGGGTCGGGAGTGTCCGCGTAAAAAGCCGCCGCTGCGGCGTCGGTGATCGAGGCATTCGAAACAAGGCCGGTGGCCCGACCGCTTTTGCGGGCAAGTTCCAGTAGCCACGGGGCACCGGGCCTCGCGGGGGCAAGGCTTCCGTTGTTGGCCTTGCTGCCCCGGGCGAAGGGAACGGCTGCCGATGCGCTGTCTGCCACAGCAAAGTCGTTGGCGTGACTGGACAGCACCGCCAAATGCGGAAACTTCTCGATCTCCAAACGGTGGTCGGCTCCTCCGGCATAGTGTCGTGCGGGAGTGAGGGAGGAAACCGTCAGGTTGTCGGCAAGGAACAAAATGACAGCGAACGGTCGTTGAACCACCCAGTTGACGTAAAAGAGGGCCCCCAAGGCAAGGAATGCGAGGAGGCAGGCCAGGGCGAGAAGTCGGTTGCGCGTGGTTTTACTCACAGGGCAGATCATCCCCCTGTGAACGATGGCCGCAAGCCGATTCTCACGGAGTCAGATCAACTCCGCGGCAACCGCATCCGCAACGAGTTTGCCCTTTTCAGTGAGGACAGCCCGGCCGTCTTCCAGGATCAGCAAACCCTCAAGAACGAGTTGCCGCACTTTATCCATGGGAAGGTTGCTTGCGGAAACTCCCGACCGGGTGCGCAGGGCAAAGGCGTTTTTCTCCACCACGCGCAACTCCGGCGGCACCTCCTCCACGAAGTCCGCGGCGGAAACTCCGGAGAGGATACGTCCGGCGTAGGCCCGTGTGTCGCAAACATTGCGACGCCGCACTCCGTCACGCGTGGAGAACGCGCTGGGACCAAGGCCGACATAATCGCAACCGTTCCAGTAGGCGAGGTTGTGAAGACATTCCCGGCCGGGGCGGGCGTGGTTGGAGATTTCATACTGGCTGTAGCCTGCTTGCGGAAGGCAGCGCATGGCGGTTTCGAAAAATTCCACATCACGTTCCTCGTCGGGCGCGAACTCTCCGTTTTGAAATCTGCGAAAATACTCGGTGTCCTCCTCATAGGTAAGGCAGTAGGCCGAGATGTGCTCCGGCCCCAGCTCCATCGTGGTTCGAAGACTGGATTCCCAATCCGCCGCCGATTGGCCGGGAATGCCGAACATGAGGTCCAGGTTGAGGTTTTCAAAACCGGCTTCGCGAAGAATCCCGAAGCTCCGCCTGGCCTGGGCGGCCGAGTGCACCCGGCCGAGGGCTTGGAGATGCCGATCGCTCCACGATTGCACGCCCATGCTGACCCGGTTGACTCCCAATGCGCGCAAGGCGGTCGCCTTCTCCAGCGAGACGGTTGCTGGATTCATCTCGAGTGTGAATTCCGACAAGGCGGAAAAATCAATCCGTTGCCGCAGGCCCGTGATCAGTTCCTCGAGTTGGGACGTCGAAAGGGCGGTGGGTGTGCCTCCTCCGAAAAAAATGGTGACCGGCCGGAGGCCGGCGGCCTCACGCTCCGCCTCGCGGAGGATTCCGTCGAGAAGAGGGCGCACAAGCTCCCTGCGTCCCACTTCCTTGTAAAAACTGCAGTAGGGGCATATTTTCGGACAAAACGGGATGTGGACATACAGGTGTGCGACCATTCGGACACCACCTTATGGCGGTGCACGCTTGAACGACAACCCGCTTTCCCTTGCGGGCAACCCGGCAACAAGGCACAAGGGACGCCATGTCATTCGCAAACCTGGGTCTTTCCGAACCCGTCCTTCATGGAGCCCAACGCATGGGTTACTCCGACCCGACCCCCATTCAACTCCGCGCGATCCCGGTGATCCTCTCCGGCCGCGACCTTGTCGCCTCCGCTCAGACGGGCACGGGAAAAACAGCCGCCTTTGCACTTCCCGTCCTGGCCAAGCTCGACCACCCCGAGCCACGCATTCGCTGTCTGGTGCTGGAGCCCACGCGGGAGTTGGCCATGCAAGTCGAGACCGCCTTCCGGGATTACATGCGGTTCATGCACACCGAGGTGGCGTTGATCCATGGCGGAGTGGGCTACGGCAAGCAACGCGAGGCCCTGCAGCGGCACAGTGATGTGATCGTGGCCACCCCGGGCCGCCTGCTTGACCACATGCAACAAGGCCTTGTCGACCTGTCATCGTTGCAATTCCTCATTCTCGACGAGGTGGACCGCATGCTTGACATGGGCTTTCTCCCGGACGTCCGCCGCATCGTGGAAAAATGCCCCAAAGAGCGCCAGACACTCCTCTTCTCAGCGACTATTCCGGAGGAGATCCAGCGCTTGTCCGCATGGTGTCTCCGCGATCCCGAGCGGATCGAGATCGGAGCCCGCCGATCGCCCGCCGAGACTGTGAGCCACGCCCTCTACCCCGTCGCGGTGGATCAAAAATTCGATCTTTTGCTGACCCTTCTCGAACGCACCAACTATGACAGTGTTCTGATCTTCACCCGCACCAAGGACGGTGCCGACCGCATTTCCCGGCAGCTCAAAAAAAACAACCACTCGGTCGCGACTCTTCACTCGAACCGCACCCAAACCGAGCGGGTTGATGCCTTGGAAGGTTTCAAGGGCGGGCGTTACGAGGTCATGGTGGCCACCGACATTGCCGCCCGTGGCATCGACATCGCCGGAGTCAGTCACGTCATCAACTACGACGTGCCCCAACACCCTGAGGATTATGTTCACCGCATCGGGCGCACCGGCCGGGCCCAAACGGTCGGCGAGGCCTTTACCATCATGACCGCCGAGGAGTTGCCACATGTCTTGGATATCGAGCGGTTCATCGGTCAAAAGGTCCCCCGTCTCCGCATCGAGAACTTCGACTACATCTACACCGCACTTTTCAACACCGACGAATCCAACGTTCTCTCCGCGCTCAAGGGGGCGAAGGGCGTCCGCACCCACAAGGGAATGCGCTTCGGAGCCCGCAAGCGCCGCTGACCATGCCGAGGGCCGCCATTGTCATTCCCGCCCGCTGGGGCTCGAGCCGGCTGCCCGGCAAGCCACTTTTGGAATTGGGCGGGAAGCCGGTCATCCAACACGTGTGGGAGCGTTGTTCCGCCGTGACGGGTGCCGATTTGGTGATCGTCGCCACCGACGACATGCGGATCGCCGAGGCCGCTTTTGCCTTCGGAGCCGAGGTCTCGATGACCTCGCCGGATCATCCGACCGGGACCGACCGCATCGCCGAGGTTGCCCGCCGCCTCCCGCGGCATGCACTGATCGTCAATGTGCAGGGCGACGAACCGTTCATCGACCCCGTATTGGTGGAGAGCCTCATTGCCACCCTTCAAGCCGACCGCTCGCTGGCCATAGCCACTGCGGCCTGTCCCCTTGATCCCTGTGATTTGGTGAACCCGGCCTGTGTGAAGGTGGTCTGCGACCTCCACGGAAGGGCCCTTTATTTCTCGCGGGCTCCGATCCCTGCCGATCGTGACGGGGATGTTCATCCCGCCCGCCTGCGGCATTTGGGGGTGTATGCTT
>CAMCXK010000007.1 GCA_945883435.1 Chthoniobacter flavus
GTGGCAAAACTCAGCGCGGTATTGAAAGCCAAGTCCGGGCTCGGAGCAGGAAGGCCCAACGGGTTTAGCGGGAGAAGATGCTGAAGGCGAAGCAACCCATACGTGAAGAGGGTTCCAAACAGACTGAAAACCAACAGAGCGAGCGTGTATTCAACCCAGGTCTGCTCCCGGCGGGGATCAACCCCCAAGATTTTATAAGTCAAAGACTCGAAGGGCCTAATAAGCCAATCCAATGGCGTGCTCCCACTTGCTGTGAGGACCTTGGAAAGATAAATGCCGATGGGCTTTGTCAGCCCCGCAAGCAGGGCCACAAGGCAAAGAAACTGGATCCAGTCTGTTAAACGCACGGCCTTGTTTAAAACTTCTCCGGGTAAAGCATCGCGGCGGCGAGGTAAACGATCAGGCCGATGGCAATAGTGGCAGTGACGACGGTTTCCATGAAGTGGTGGCTTTAGAGGCGCTGGCAGCCCCTGAGATAGGCAGCTCCCGAAAGAATAAGCAAAATGATCACTGCAACGGGAGCCATATCAGACATGAAATGAAAATCTATTCCCAAGCCGAACCTTCCTTGTCAATTCGCGATAAGAATCGCTTGACCCGACTGGAAGCAAATCCCCGGCCGACGGTTGGTGTTCTCATGAAATTATCCTTTTTACAAATTTTACCCGTATCTCTAATAGGGGCATCTTATGAAATTCCTTGCCCTTGTCCTCGCCTCCTTCCTAACCGCTCTTACACTCTCCTTTGCCGGAACCACTGCCAAAACCTTCACTCAGCCCGTTAACGAACCAGAAGCCCTCTTCCGCAGCGGGGAAATCCAACTCGATGCCTACTTCGCCGGGGTCGCCGAGTCGGATGGATTTCTCCCGGGGTGGGGCGGGGGTGTCGGAGTGAACTACTTCTTCACCAAATTCTTCGGTGTGGGAGTCGAGCAGGATGTCTTCGGCAAAAAGGGCGGATCCCTTGCCCATTGGGGAACTTCAGCCCATCTCTTCGCCCGCTACCCCATCGAATCCCTTCGCCTCGCTCCCTATGCGCTCGTCGGTGGCGGCGCCTGCTACGCGGCTGGTCTTACAGGACATGGATCCGGCGACGTGGGCGGGGGATTGGAATACCGCTTCACCCGCAACGTCGGTCTCTTCGGCGAAGCCCGCTATTTCTACTCCAGCGAACTTCCTCGCGACTCGGTGATTTACCGCACAGGTTTCCGGTTTGCATTTTGAAAGCTCCCGGAGGCGGAGCTTTGCTGAATGCATTTTTGAATCCGGGTTTGTTCAATCAACCGAACGCAAATTCGTCGCTTATTCGTCTGAGCCGCTTTATTTTTCGCCGTTCCTGAAGAAGGTGACTCTCCATGGCAATTCTTTGTTCCCTGATCTTGAACCGATCTGTTGTCAGGACTCTGGTGCTCATCGCGGCCGGCGTGTGTCTTCACTTTGCCTACCGCGATTATCTTCAAATGATGGCCTGCTGGGAGTGTTTCAGCGCGGGCATTCACGATGAAAAACTTGAACTCCGGCAGGACAGTATTGCGGCGATTCTGGTTGCCGTTGGAGTGCTGCTTGAGTCCTTCGACATCCTTGCAAAAAAAGCCGCTGGTTTTCTGCCGGGTCAAAGAGCCCGCTTTCACGCCACGGCCGATGTCTGTGCTGTGAACGGGGCCTTTGTTGTCGTGATCGGACTGCTGATTGAAATGGTCAACCAAGTGGCCAAAACCATCGATGGCAACCACGCGATCATTCACTTGGTCAAATCGGCTCTCAACCTTCCTTTGATTCTGTCGGCGCTCGCCTTGCTTCTCTCGGTCTTCCTCTCCCTCTGCCGCAAAAACGCCCAGCCCGACGGGACCGCAGCCTGATTTTTACCGCGCCGGATTTTTTCCGCGAGAATGGGGTGGATCCGCCGCAAAAGTGGGCCCCCTCGGCGATGCGTCTCCACCCACCATTTTCGAAAGGCACTCCCGCGCCTTGCTCCGAGCTTCCCCGGAGTTTGGAGCTCCCACAGCATCGAGCAGGCATCCAGCAGGAATCTCATTCGCCGAGGAATTCCTCCTCGGTGAGTCGCCAATCATCGGCGATGTGGAACGTCACCTTGCCTGCCAGGATTCCGAGCTTGCGCTTGGCCGGCGCTTGGGGCGGCGGCACCAACAAGGCGACCGGCTTTTTCGAACGGCCGTAGGTTACTCCCTCCGTGCCCCGGCGAGCGACAATCTAGAGGGCTTCGGAAAAGCGTGACTTGAAATCGCCCACCGGGAGTTGAAGTGTTTCCATTGGGGGCGCAACCTGAGCCCGCCTGGATGAACTTGTCAAGTTGTCCATCGGTTTTTTGGGTCGCGCGCTGGAATTTCATATCCATGGTAACCCGCTGTCGGGGAAGCAAGCGAGGCAACGAGCCTACTTCAAATGCGGAGTCGTGGCGGTTTGGGGAATTCGGAATGTGAAATGGGGGGAGTTGCCCTCGATTGCTCGAGGTGCGATGTGAGCCCGCCTCGCAATCTTCGACAGAGAACGAAAGTTTCAATCCGCGCGCCTTGGGGGGGGCAGACCATCCCAATCAGTGGAAAACGCGCCCTCGCTGGCGATGAGGTAGATGCTCACCGCTCGGTAGCGCAGGATCCCTGATCAAAAGTCTGTTTTCGGAGCGGCGGTTTTGCGGGGGCGTTTGGTGGGTTTGGCGGACGCGGTGGCTTTGGGTGATGTCGAGCGCGCGGCCGGGGATTTTTTTTCGCGGGGCGCACGTGGTTCGAATTCGAATTTGACCTTGTCGCCGTCGAGGGTGAGGTAGGCGGAGAAGGGTTTGCCCTTTTTGCTGATGAAGCGGGGGATGAGGTCGGTCTTGCCGAGGGTGAGGATTTTTTCCACTTGTTCGCGGGGGATTTCGCGTTGGCAGAGGCTTTTGCCCATGCGGAATTTGCACTGGGCGGTATTCGAACACACGTAGGAGGTGCCGGCATCGTGAATTTGGCCGGTTTTGCACGCGGGGCAGACTCCGATGAGGGGGAGTTCCGAAAAATTCAACTGAGCGGCGGAGTTGGCGCTGTCGCCAAAGTCGAAGGATTGCTTGCCCTCGTCGTCCAGTTGCACGATCGCTGTGAAGGGGCGCCCGAGTTTGCTGCGGAAGCCCTCGAGAGGGCCGATGCGGCGGCTTTGCAGCAGGGCCTGGACCTCCTCGCGCTCGAAGGTGCGGCCGGACATGTTTTTCCAAACGATCGCTCCGCATTTCGCTCCACATTCGAACGCTTTGAAGGATTCCTTGAACCCGGTGTGCCCGCACTTCGGGCAGGGGACGTCGAGGTCGCGAAACTGGCCTTCGATGGCATCGCCTTCGAACGATTTCGCCTTGTCCACGATCTCGGCGGTAAAAGTGCGGATGTCCCGCATGAATTCCGTGCGGTCGAGTCCGCCGGATTCCATTTGCTTGAGTTTGAATTCCCATTCGCCGGTCATTTCGGGCGAGGTGAGGGACTGGATGCCGAGACCGCGCAGGAGGGTGATGAGGGCGAGGCCCTTGGAGGTCACGATGAGGTCCTTGCCTTGGCGGAGGAGGTAACCGTCGCGTTGCAGGCCTTCGATGGTGTCGGCGCGGGTGGCGGGAGTGCCGAGACCGCGCTGGCTCATGGCTTCGCGGAGTTCCTCGTCATCGACCAGTTTGCCCGCGCTTTCCATCGCCGAGAGCAGCGTGGCCTCGGTGAAACGCGCCGGCGGGCGGGTTTCGCTTTCTTTGATCTCGAGCGCTTCGGTGCGGGCCTTTTCGCCGGGAGCCACGGAAACCACGGATTCATTCTCGCCGGTGGCGGCCTCTTTGCCATACACGGCGAGCCAGCCGGGATCGGTGAGGATTTTGCCGTCGGTCTTGAAGGCATCCTTCTCGATGCGGGTGATGCGGGTGGTCACCTCGAACTTCGCCACCGGGTAAAACGCCGCGACGAACCGGCGCACGACAAGGTCGTAAATCTTGAGTTCGAAATCGTCGAGGTTCCGCGGGGAGGCGCCGGTGGGAATGATGGCAAAGTGGTCGGTGACTTTGGCCGAGTTGAAGACGCGGCGGTTGAGGCCGATCCAGCCTTTGTCGAGGGCGTGGCGGGCGTGGGCGGCGAGGTCGGGAATTTCGAGTCCGGCGAGGATTTTTTTGACGTTGGGAAGATTGTCGTCCGGCAGGTAGCGGGAGTCGGTCCGCGGGTAGGTGAGCACCTTGTGCTTTTCGTAAAGGGCTTGGGCGACCTGAAGCGTGCGTTTGGCGCTCAGGCCGAAGCGGGAGTTCGCCTCACGCTGGAGGGTGGTGAGATCGTAAAGCTGGGGCGCGATCTGGGTGGTGGGCTTTTTCTCCTCGGTGATCAGACCGGGTCGGCCTTGGCAACGGGCGACGATGTCCTCCGCCGCGGTGCGGTCCCAGAGGCGCTCGGGCTTGGCATCCTCGTCGGCGCCTTTCTGAAAAACTTCGGAAAACCAGCGTCCACGATAGGTGCCGGCTTGGACGCCGAAATCGGCGAACACCTCGAAATACGGCCGCGGCTGGAAAGCGCGAATCTTCTCCTCGCGTTCGGCCAGGATGGCCAAAGTGGGGGTCTGAACGCGGCCAACGGGGGTGAGTTGAAAGCCGCCTCCCTGCGAGTTGAAGGCCGTCATGGCGCGGGTGGCATTGATGCCCACGAGCCAGTCGCTTTCGCTGCGGCACACCGCGGCGTCGGCGAGGGGAACCATGTCGCGGCCGGGGCGGAGGCGGGAAAAGCCATCGCGGATCGCCTCGGGGGTCATGCTTTGCAGCCAGAGGCGGCGGGTGGGCTTTTTGTTGCCCGCCAGTTGGAGGATGTAGTGGAAAATCAACTCTCCCTCGCGGCCGGCGTCGCAGGCGTTCACGATTTCGGTGATGTCGGGGCGCTTGAGAAGCCGTTTGATGAGCGAGAGGCGGTTGGCGGATTTTTCGATCGGCTTCAGGTCGAAGCGCTCCGGCAGGATCGGCAGGTTTGCGAAGCTCCATTTGCCGCGCTTCTTGTCCATTTCGTTCGGCAGGCAGAGTTCCACCAGATGTCCGACGGCGGAGGTGATGACCAGCGAGTCGCCTTCGAAAAAGTCGTCGCTTTTCGTCAATTTTCCGAGGGCTTTGGCGAGATCATTGGCCACTGAGGGCTTCTCGGCGATGACGAGGGTTTTGGACATGGTCAGGAGATTTGGACAAACCGGCTCCCCGGAAGGCGGCGGACCAGTTTTTTGATTTCGAGGGCAAGCAGGGTAGAAGACACGGTGGAGCTTGGCAACCCGCATCTTTCAATAATCGTGTCCATCGTCGCTTCGTCGGACCCGATGGCGTCGTGCACGGATTTTTCGATGCCTTCAAGTTGGTTGGCTCGCGGCGGAGCCAGATCCGGGGTTTCCGCAAAGAGAAGTCCCATGTCATCAAGGATGTCGGACGCGCAGGTCACGAGTTTCGCGCCTTGTTGAATCAAGCGGTTCGAGCCGATGGCGTTCGGGTTGTCGATGCGGCCGGGAACGGCGTAGACCGAGCGGCCCTGCTCGCCCGCCTGGGTTGCGCTGATGAGCGCGCCGCTCGCCGCCCCGGCCTCCACAACGAGAACGCCGAACGAACACCCGCTGATGATCCGGTTGCGCATGGGAAAGGTCTGGCGGTCCGCCTTGGTCCGCATGGGAAACTCGGTGATCACCGCGCCTGATTGGCTGATTTTTTCGGCAAGCGCCTCGTTCTCGGGTGGATAAAGTTCAAGCAATCCACTGCCGAGAACGGCAATCGTGCGGCCTTTGGCGGCGAGGGCGGCTTGGTGGGCGGCGGTATCAACGCCCCGGGCCAAACCGCTGACGACAGTCACTCCGGCGTGTGCGATTTGGTAGGAGAGTTTCTTGCTCGCGTCACCGGCGTAATGGCTGGGCTTGCGTGTGCCGATGATGCCGATCGCGTGGCGGTCTCGTTCCAAGAGCGTTCCCCAAGTGTAAAGCACTGTCGGGGGATCGTGGATTTCACGCAGCAGGGCTGGGTAGGCGGGATCGGCGAGGGTCGTCACAGAGGCTCCGAAATCGCGAGCCAATGCCAGCTCGGCAGCCAGATCCACGCGGGATTCCCAGGCGCGCAACGCCTGCGCCGCCTCCGGTCCGATACCCTCCACAGCCGTCAAGCGGGCAAGCGGTGCGGACAACACCTGCGCCGGCGAACCAAAGGCCTCGAGCAAACGCCGCACCCTCACCGGGCCGATGCGCGGCACCATGTTCAAGGCAACGTAGGCTTCGGATTCCGTCATTGCGGCGGGAGTTAATCACAGCCCGTGGTCCACCCAAGGAAAAATCCGCTTCGATGCCTCGCCGGGTCCGAATTCTCAGTTCAAAAGCTCACCCGCACACCGGTGTTCGCCCACGCCACGCCGGGTTGGCCGATTTCATCCAGCACCTCCATCGGAATGCTGCCGTTCACCCCTGCAAAAATTTCCACGTGGCGCTGGACCCTCCACACGAGTTCGCCACCGAATTGAATATTGTTCCACCCGTAGGCTTCATTGGTGTTGTAGCCGATGTTCAGGCCCAGCAGGGCGTAGGGGCGGAGCCACAGCAGGCCCTTCCGCAGGGGAATGTCGCCGTCCAACCGGCATTCGACAAATCCACCGGGGCGCGTGTTCAGATCCCAAATCAGAGCCACCGATGGTGTGACGTAGGGAATCTTCGTGGTTCCCAAAACAACAAACAATTCGTTGCCGACCGCCTTGTGGGAGTGATCGGCATGCCCCGATTCCTCCCCGGAGTGCTCCTCCTCGTCCTCTTCCCCGTGATGGGCCTCCTCGTGGTGGTGGTGTGTGGATTCATCCGCAGGCAGGCGCGGGGTAAGGCGCAGATTGTAGCCCGGCACCAGAAACAACGGTCCTGCGTCGAAGGCATAGGAAGCGGTGAAATCCCACTCGGTGAATTGCGACCCGAAGCCGCTCCAAGCGCTCAGCGAAAAGTCGCCGATCTCCCAGCCCAGTTCATTTGTCCAAGCGCCACCGGGGCCGGTTTCGTCCACGCCATAATGCACGTGCCGCCCCTCCCAGGCGCTGGTCCAAGACAGGCCCGCCATGCCGGGCGAGGCCTCGATCTCCGTGTTTCCCAGATCCTCCTCCACCGTGCCGGCGGTGTGAGTTCCGTGTGCAAAAACCGCCGACGCGGCCGCCAATAAACAAATCATCCATCTCATAAGGGTCCTCAAGATATGCAAGCGACTTGCAGTTGTCGATCAAAATATGCAAATAGTTTGCAAAAAATAAAAGCTCCGCGAGGAAGGTGTCGAAGGGCGCGTTGGACAGGGGCGCGGGGGGCGGTTAGGAAGGAAACGTAAATGGACAACCGGATGCGATGTGGCTGGATCTTGGTGGCGTTGTTGCTGGGAGGCGTGTGGGGGATGTGGCGCGGGCAGCCGGTGGGCGATCAAGAGCTGTTGGCCAACCTTGCAAAAGCGCGGGATTTTTTCGGCCACTGCCTCGCGGAGGGCGGGCTGGCGTGGTGGAGTTCGTCATTTTTGCAAGGCACGAGTCTGGCGGCGGCGTGGGGCACGATGGGCACCAATCTTATTCTGTGGGTGGCATCGTTGGCATTGGGCGATTTGGCGGGGGCGAAGGCGGCGGTGGTCGTTTTTTGGGGAGTGGGAGCGTTGGGTCAGTATGCGTTTTTGAGGGTGTGGACGGGAGATGTCCGGGCTGCCTGGTGGGGAGTTCTTTACTATTTGGCGGGGGCGTCGTTGTTAACGCGGGCGTTTGATTACGAGCATGCGGTGACCGTGGCCTCGATGGGTGTCTTGCCGTGGGTTTTCGCGGGGGTGGTGCGGCTGGTGGAGCGGCCGGATGCGAGAAATGCCGTGCTCTGCGGGATGGCGGGGGCGGTCCTTTTTTTGACGTATGCGAAGACCGGTTTCATGGCGTTGCCGGCGGTCTTGGCGCTGGCGGTGGCTTCGGCTTGGAGGGCCGGGGCTCCGGCGGGGGCGTTGATTCGGGCGTTTGCTACGGCGGCGGGAGTCTTCTTTGTTCTGGCAATTTTGCCGAACCTGCCGGCGTGGCGTGAGGCGGGGAGTTTCACGATGTTCGAGTTGGCGCCATTCGAGTCGTGGCAACGGGCCTTTAGTTCGAAGAGTGCGGTGTCCTGGATTGATCGCGCGGGGGTGCTGAGCCGCGGGATGGATCCAGGATTCGCGCCCACCACGGCTGTGGGAGGCACTTATCTGGGGCTTGCGGGAGGATTGATCGTGGCATTCGCGCTGTGGAGGGGCATTTTGCAGGGCAGTCTGACCGGTTGGGCGTGCCGTGTCCTGGCGGGGATCGCCTTGGGAATGTTCTGGCTTTCGCACGGACCGCGAAGTGTGGTGGGCGGGCATTTCGCCTTTCTGGAAATGTCCGGAGGTGCGGCGGACTGGCTGCCTGCGGCGGGGTGGGTTTTTCTGGCCGCTTCGGTCTGGGTCATTTTTCAACTGTTGCCATCGAGGGGGCGCCCGTGGATCGGGGCTGTCCTTGCGGCGGTTTATCTTTTTGTTCCCGGATTCCGGCTGATCGAGTGGCTGCCCGGTTTCTCCACGATTCGTGCCCCGTTCGATTTTTTCCAAGTTTCCGGCGCGGTTTGCTGGGCGGGTGCGGCCGGCTTGGCAACGTGTGTGGCACTGGGAACCTTGGCAAACCAGCGATGGAGGAGAGCGGGGGCGGTGGCGCTGGTCGCGGCGGTCGTTTGCGACGTGTCGTTTTTGATCGCGCCGCTTCGCCCGGCGAAACTCGAGCACGCGGTTTGGAGCGACTTTCTCGAGGCACAGGCATTCTTGAAATCCGCACCGGTCGAGGGACGGGTGTATCCCTTTTCCGGGCGGTATTTTTATTTGATGACCCCCCTCCTTTCGGGACGGGCCTTGGCGAACGAGGCGTTCAATTCCTACCTTCAGCAAAAAGGCGTGGCGCTGCTGCAAAGTTCCGCCTTTTTCAGTCCGGATGATTTTTGGCCGTTCTTGCGGGTTTCGGGAATCGCTTATGTGCTCGTGGACAAATCGGACCCCGACACCGGCGCGGATTTGCAAGAGCGCTTGCGCACGGAACTGCCGGTGGTTTTCGAGAACACCCACATGGCTGTCTTGGGAGTTCCAGAACCGCTTGGAGGGGCCTTTCTTGCGCAGGACTTCGTGCGCTCCCCCGGCGGCGACGCCCGCGAGGCGCTTGCCGCGCTGGGGGCGGCAGGGAACAGCCTTGCCATGATCGAATCGCCCGGCGGGGCAACGAACGAACCGGGCTTGCAAGGGGTGGTCAAGGAGGGCCGCATCGTGGCCTTGGAGGATCGAATCATGCACCCCGGCAGGGATTTTCTGCCTGTGGCAGCGAATCAAGCCCGTCGATCCGGAGAAGCCTCGTGGGGGCCGGCGCCAGAGGGGGGATGGTTGGTTTTCAACGATGCTTGGCATCCCGATTGGACGGCATGGAACGGCCGCGAACGAATACCGGTGGTCAGAGCCTTCGGAGCGCTGAATGCCGTGGCTGTGCGGCAGGGAGAGACGGTGGTTTTCCGTTTTCAAGCTCCTTGGTGGTATGACGCCTGTGTGTGGACGGCCCTTGCGGGCTGGTTGCTGGCCTTGGGTTGGGTGATCTCGCGGATGCGCGCTGGCGGTTGAAGAAGGTTTTCAAATGGATAAAAAAATCAAATCCAGTGCAGCCCCCGACCAATCCTGTTCTGATTCGGCAGGCACGGGTCCGCACGCTCCCGGTCGCAACGCGGAATGCAAAACGGCTGCTCAAATCTGGGACCGTCGCGACGCCTGGGTGGTGGCGTTGACTGTTTTGGCCAGTGCAGGGGTGTATTTTTGGACAGCGGCTCCGAATGTTACCCTCCTTGATTCCGGCGAATTCGTTGTTGCCGCGCAACACTTCGGGGTGCCCCATCCAACGGGATATCCCTTGTGGACGCTCTTGGCGTGGCTTTTTCAGTTGTTGCCTCTCGGCAACGCGGCTTGGGAAATCAATCTTTTCAGCGGGTTTTGCGGTGCGATTGCGACCGGCTTGCTGGCGTGGCTGTTCTGCAGTTCCACGCGGTGGATGCTGGCGGAGCGCGCGGTCGGGCGGGAGGATGCGATCGCCCTTGCCGGCGGAGTGGCCGCACTGCTTTTTGCGTTCAGTTTTTCAATGTGGTCACAGGCTGTGATCGCGGAGGTCTACACGCTTCACGCCTTGCTGATCGGGCTTTACCTGGCTGCGCTCTACATCTGGTTGAGAAACCCCGGAAGTTTGAGATGGCTGCTGGCGGCTTTTTTTATCCTGGCCCTGTCGTTCAGCAACCATCAGCTGAGTATTGCGATGGCTCCGCTTCCCCTTTTGGCGGTCATGCTGGTGCGGAGGGACCTGTTCTGGGACCTCGTGGTGGCGGGGCTTCTGACGGTGCTTCTTGCCTATCTGGGATTCGCGATTTTGTCGGAGGAGGTGCCCGTCTTGAAAACAGCCGTCCGGTTTTTCTACTGCGGCGCGGCGGCCTTCGTGGTTTTTGCCGTGGTTCGCAGACGGCGGATCGAATGGCGCTTGCCCGCTTTTCTTCCCGTCGCCGTCGCGCTCGGCCTGCTTCCCTATGCCTACATGCCGGTGGCTTCATCCACGAATCCGCCAATGAACTGGGCCTATACGCGGACACCCGAGGGGTTTTTCTTTTCCTTCAACCGCTCGCAATACGGGGGCAGCCTGAGCCAGCAAAGTTTGCGTTCGCTCGGGAGGTTGGTGGGCATGGCTCCAACCGCTTCGGCGCCATCCAGCCCGGTCCGTGGCGCTCTGGCGGGTGCCCAGGAGTGGATTTCCTTCTTTTGGTGGCAACTCGGGCGCAGTTTTTCGCCATTCGGAATCGTGGCTTCCTTTGCGGCGCTGTTGCTCGTTCTTGGTTTGAAAGATGTCGCTGCCCGGACCTGGGTTTATCTCTTGGAGATCGGATTCGTTCTGGCTGCCATTCTTCAGCCCGTGGCCGATGGGGCAACGACCGACAACGGTGGATGGTGGTTGCAAATGCCCTACCACACTTACACAAATTTCCTCTTCGCCTTGTTGGTAGGACTCGGTCTTTTTGCGGGTGTGGCCTGGTGGCGGCGGCGTTTTCCGCGATTGGCGTGGATACGTTGGAGCCTGATTTTGCTGCCCCTTTGGCCGTTGTGGTTCAATGCCGACGGGTGCAGCCAGCGCGGGCGGTGGTTTGGTTGGGAGTTTGGCCACGAAATGCTCAAGGACCTGCCTGCGGGAAGTGTGATTCTGGGGGGAACCGACCCCGGGCGGTTTGTGCCGACCTACATGATTCTGGGTGAAAGCTCCCAACCGCCCGCCTTGAAGCGCGATCCGGACTTTGACCGGCGCGACCTTTTCATCATCACCCAAAACGGGGTGGGGGAATCGCTCTACCGAAGGTATCTTCGGGACCAATACGGCGCCGGGCGTCCGGCGGCGCGGAATGCCTTTGAAAAATGGTTGGGCCGGGACTCCGCCTATCCGCGCGACACCCTGGATTTCCCGACCGAGGAGGAGATTGAGCTGGCGATCGAGGCCGAGGCGCGGAGGCTCCAAGCCGCCGGTGAGGTGCCCGATCCCTCGATGCCCCACAGCATCGTCACAAAAATGATCTGGGAGAAAAACCGCCACCGGCGCGCATTTTTTGTCGAGGAGAGTTTTCCGCTCGAGTGGTCGTATCCGCATGCCGAACCGCACGGCCTCGTCTATCAAATCCATCCCGAGCCGCTGGAGTCCCTCGATCCCGAAGTGGTCGAGGCCGATTTCGAGTTTTGGAATAAAACCATCCAGCGGCTCCGCTCCCATCCCGACTATGCCCGTGACTACGATGCGAGGCGCTCGTTTTCAAAGCTGCGGGCCACCACGGGCAATCTCTACGCCCACCGCAAAATGGACGCCGAGGCCGGGCGGGCGTATCGCCAGGCCTTGGATCTCTGGGAGGGCAACGGGGAAAGCTTGAACGCGCTCACCGGCATGCTTTGGGAGCGGCAGGACTTCGATGGCGTGCTGGCGTTGCTGCAACCCGCTGTGGAGGCGGATCCCAACAATCTCGGCCTCTGGCAACTCGTTTTTCTCACGGAAAAACGCAAGGAACTCCAAGGCGAGATCGCCCAAAGGCGGAAATCCGTCGAAGACGATCCCGAAAACAAAACTGCTGTGCTCGAATTGCTCGCTCTCTACCACACGGTCGGCGAGACCAATCAAATGGCCGGTTTGTTGAAATCCGGGATTCCACGGTTCTCCAACGATGCCGACTTCCTGCGCTCGGCGATTGATTGGGCGGGCCAGATCGACCAGCCGATTCTGGCTTCGCAGGCCGCCAGATCACTCGTTACGGCCGATCCCGGGGATTTCGAGGCCTGCCTCATCCTTGCGGGAGAGGCAACCCGATCAGGGGACGCGGACGAAGCCTTGCGACAGGTGCGCATGGCTTTGGAAAAAGGAGGTCTTCCGGCTCGCGAGCAGCTGCGCAAAAGCCCGGAACATGAGGCATTGCGGGCGGTTCCCGAGGTGGCCGGCCTGCTCGACCGTTAACCTTTTGCTATTTTGCCCCCACGCCAAAAGCCACCGTGGGCACCGTGCGAGCGAGAATGTAAAAATCCAGAAAGAGCGACCAATGGTCGATGTATTCCAGATCCATCTTCACCCACTCGTCGAAATTCCGCACCTTGCTGCGGCCGCGTATCTGCCAAAGACAGGTGAGGCCGGGTTTCATGCTAAGTCGGCGGCGGTGGACCATTCGTTCAAAGCGCTTCACCTCGTCCACGGGAAGAGGCCGGGGGCCGACCAGACTCATGTCACCCCGCAGCACGTTCACAAGCTGGGGAAATTCGTCGATGCTGAATTTTCTGAGAATGCGGCCCAGTGGCGTGATCCGGGGATCATCGCTCACTTTGAAGACCGGTCCGCTCATTTCGTTGAGGTGGCTCAAGACGGCTTTACGATGCTCGGCGTCCTGGCACATCGTGCGGAATTTCCACATCTCGAACGGCCGGCCATGAAGCCCTGCGCGCTGCTGCCGGAAAAGGGCGGGCCCCGGAGATGTCAGGCGCACCGCCGCAGCGATGATGAGCAGGAACGGAGACAACAAAATCAAGCCCACGGCCGCACCGCAGCGGTCGATGAGGTTTTTGAAAAAGAGCGCCCAGGAAATTTCCGGAGTCGTTCGAAAAACCAGCATGGGCCGGCGGCCAAGACTTGCAAACGACGGCTTGGCAATGGAGGTCGCGATGAATTCCGTGCTCAGCCACGCCTCCACTCCCTCCACCTCGCAGGCCTCGATCGCGTGCTGCACCCTGTCCAGGTCCATGCGGCTGAAGGCCAGCACCACGCGTCCCACGGAGTGCCGGTGCAAGGCATCGACCAGCGCCTCGACCGGATGGGCTTGCAAATCCACCATCTCAACCACCCGGATTTCCATTTTTTGCTGAGGGCTGAATCCCTCGGCCAGCGCCTGCATGCTGGCCAGCTCGCCAGCCATGAGAACATTCTCGATTATGGAGCCCTCGCGCACGCTGCGCCAATACAGCCAGCGGGAAAGGCGCTCCCGCGCCAAAAGCACCCCGGGAGCCAGCATGGCGAAAAGAATGAGCACGGAACGGCTTGGAACCGTCACGCGGAAAAAAATCACCGCCGCGCCCAGAAGCACAAAAAGCCACACCCCGGCCGACGCGATTTGCTGCATGCCCCGCCAGGTCGATTTCTCCTGCGGATGACCATAAAACCCCTGCAGTTCGAGAAGAAACGGCGCGAAAGGGGCAATTATCGCCACCATCCAGAGAAACTTGGGGAACTCATCGATCTCAACAAGTCCGTCCATCACGATCATGTCGTGGTAGCGCAAAAAATGGGCGAACCAAAAGGCCCCCGCCAACAAAAGGGCGTCGGCGATTTTCAAGAGTTGCAGATTGATTTCGTGGCGCTGTGCAAGCATGACTCAATGCGGCCCCTCAACCGTGCCGCTGCCATCGAAATGACCACAAACGACGACACATTGCATCAAAAGATTCCTCAAGCCGCGATCGTGGGCATCGTGGATTCGCCGGAGGCCCTTGCGGCATCAAGCGACCTGAGACCTGGCACAGTGGATTTTTTGGAATGGCGGGCGGATCATCTGGGCATGGATCTTCCCGGGCGCCTCCAGCCTTGGATTCTGACGGTCAGGCATCCCGACGAGGGCGGGGCCGCAGATGCCGATCCCGGCGCCCGCCGTGCTGTTTTCCACGCCTTGATGCCCGCCGCAGCCATGATTGATTTGGAAATTTCGAGCTGGTCCGGGCTGGCCGACGTCGCCGAGACCGCGCATCGGATGGGGATCGCCCGAATCGCCTCGTTTCACGACTTCGAGAAGACACCGTCTTTCACGGTCCTTTGCGATTTGGCCCGGCGTGCCGCCGACGTCGGGGCCGACATCTTTAAAATTGCCACACGCGCCGAGGGACCCGGCGATGTGGCCCGGTTGCTGGGACTTTTGGAGCGAAGCCCCCTTCCGGTGGCCGCGATGGGGATGGGACGTCTCGGGATGGCCTCCCGACTCGTGCTGGCTTCCGCAGGTTCGTGCTTGAACTACGGTTGGCTGCACCAACCAAACGTTGCCGGCCAATGGTCGGCCTCCGAACTGAAGTCGCTTTTGAGGCGCTCTGCACCCGGGGTTTGTTGAAAAGCGGATTGCGCCCGCCGTCCGACTCGGGTGTATTGAACGCCCCTATGCCCAAGTCTGCCGATGCCGCTGAACCGAGTCTCGAAGAGGCCATGACCCGCATTTCGGGACTTGTCGAAACGATGGAGTCCGGTGATTTGCCCTTGGAAAAACTGATCGCCTCCTACGAAGAAGGTATCGCCCTTGTGAAATCCTGCCAGGACAAGCTCGACGCAGCCGCCCGGCGGATCGAAAAAATCTCGCGCGACACCAAGGGCCGCTTGTCAGTGGACTCCTTTGAAGAGGTTGGCCAGGAATGACAACCCTTCTCAACCACATCTCCTCGCCTCAGGATGTTCGCGACCTGCCAGCGGAACAACTTCCCGCGCTCGCGCAGGAAATCCGGGAGGAACTCATCGACGTTCTGTCCCGCACCGGGGGCCACCTGGGCCCGAACCTCGGAGTGGTGGAATTGACCATCGCTCTGCACCGCGTTTTCGAGACTCCCCGCGACCGCTTCGTCTTCGATGTCAGCCACCAGGGCTATGTTCACAAAATTCTTACCGGCCGCCGGGAGCGGTTTCCCACGATTCGCCAGTATGGTGGTTTGAACGGTTTCCTCCTCCGCACGGAAAGCGAGCACGACTGCTACGGCGCGGGGCATGCGGGAACCGCCCTCTCGGCCGCCCTTGGAATGGCTGCCGGCCGCGATCTGACAGGCGCCGAAGGCCACGTGGTCTGCGTCGCCGGGGATGCCGCATTCACTTGTGGGGTCACGCTCGAGGCGCTCAACAACGTCGCTGCCACAACCCGCCGATTGATCATCGTTTTGAACGACAACGAATGGTCGATCGCGAAAAACGTGGGTGCGATTGCCGATTACTTCAACCGTCTGGTCACCCATCCCGCCTATGCGAACTTGCACGCGAATGCCGCCAAGTTGCTCGAGTGGATCGGCGGAAAGACCGCACGGAAACTTGCCCATAAAGCCGAGGCGGGCCTGAAAAGCCTCCTCGCCCCCAGCGTCATCTTCGACGACCTCGGGGTGCGCTACTATGGTCCGGTGGATGGACACGACATCGCCGCGCTCGTCCAGACATTCGAATTTCTAAAAACCCAAAACGAGCCGGTCATCGTTCATGTCCTCACGAAAAAGGGGAAGGGCTACGCCCCGGCACTGGCGAAGCCGGACAAGTTCCACGGTCTGGGAAAATTCCATCTGGACACCGGCGAGACGCTCCAATCGCCGACGCCGACCTACTCCGAGTTGCTCGGCCAACGCCTGGCCGACTTCGCCGATTCGAACAACAAGATCGTCGCCATCACCGCCGCGATGCCGACAGGCACCGGGCTTGTTCATTTTGCCAAGCGCCACCCGGGCCGTTTTCACGATGTGGGAATCGCCGAGGAGCATGCCACCTTGTTCGCCTGCGGTCTCGCCACCCAAGGGCTCAAGCCCTTTCTTGCCATTTACAGCACGTTCATGCAGCGCGCTTACGACATGATTGTCCACGACATCGCGCTTCAAAACCTCAACGTCGCCCTGTGCATGGATCGCGCCGGTTTGTCGGGCGACGATGGTCCGACCCATCACGGGCTGTTCGATATCGGCTACCTCCGGCCTGTTCCAGGCTTGATTCACATGCAGCCGAGGGACGAGGCGGAATTCGTCGACATGCTGTGGACGATGGCCAATCACGACGGGCCCTGTGCGATTCGCTACCCTCGCGGTGTCGGCACCGGTGCGGTGCCCGCCAAAAAACCCCGCTTGCTGGAAATCGGGAAGGCCGAGGTTTTGCGCCATGGCACCCGCGTGGCTATTTTTGCGCTTGGCAACATGTGTGAACTCGCCCTTCCAGCCGCCGACAGGTTGGAGGCGGAGGGCCTCTCGACCGCGGTGGTCAACGCCCGCTGGATCAAGCCGCTGGACACCGCAACCATCGAGTTCTTCGCCCGCGCCTGCGATGTCGTTTGCACCATGGAGGACCATGTCCTGCACAATGGATTCGGAGCCGCTGTGATTGAGCACTTGGCCGAGGCCGGCATCTCGGTCCCGGTGGTGCGAATCGGATGGCCCGATCAATTCATCGAGCACGGCACCGTCGACATCCTTCGGGAAAAACACGGACTGACCGTCGAGGAAACCATTCGCCGTATTCAGTCCAAGCTGTCCCCGCAGCGCCTGGAATCTGTGATTCCCGCCGCCTGAGGCATCCACATCCCGGAGCGGCGGTAAGTCTTTTTGGAGACATTCTCCCTCAAATTCCCAACCCCGAAACCGGTTCGGCCGCGAGTGAAAGGCTCTGACGGTGGTTCAGGATTTTGTGGCCGGAACCGGCACCGCGGGCTGCTGTTGGGTGAGGCAGTGGAAGGCTCCCAGGCCCCAGATGAGTTCGCGGCAATCGATTGGCGCGATGCGGCGGGTGGGGAAGGCCTCATGAAGGGCCGAGACGGCCCATGCGTCGTTGCTTTCGCCGAAGACCGGCAGAAGAACGGCTTCATTCGCGATATAGAAATTCGCGTAGCTCGCGGGCAACCGCTGGCCGTCGCGTTCGATCCGCCGGGGCATGGGGAGGGTGAGGACATGCAGGGGCTCGCCCCCGTGGAGGCGCATGGTGTGAAGCAGGTCCAGATTGCGCCTCAGAGGCTCGAAATTCGGATCATGCTCGTCCTCCTCGACCACCGTGACCACCGTGGAGGGAGAGACGAAACGCGTGAGATCGTCGATGTGGCCGTCGGTGTCGTCCCCTTCGATGCCGTCGCCGAGCCAGAGGATTTGACGGATTCCGAGAGTGTCGCGGAGCTTTGCTTCAATGGCTGCGCGGTCAAGGTGGGGGTTCCTGTTGGCATTGAGCAGGCAGCTTTCGGTGGTGAGCACCGTGCCCTGGCCGTTGACATCGATCGAACCGCCTTCGAGCACAAAATGCGGATGCGGGAAGACCGGAATGCCAAGAGCCTTCGCGATTGCGGGTGGCACCGCATTGTCTTCGTCGAACGGGGCCAGCTTGTAGCCCCAAGCGTTGAATTGAAAATCCAGCGCCGCCAGTTGCGGAGCGGCTTCCCGGGTCACGAACACCGGACCGTGGTCGCGGCACCAAGGCTCGTCGGTGGGAATTGCAAAAAACTCCACCCGCTCGGGCGGGCAGTTGTGCAGGAGCGAGCGAACCAATTTTTCCTGCGCGGCATTCTTGACGTTGATGCGCAGTGTTTCCGAATCGGTGATGGCTTCCGCCATTTGCACAAACGTTGGAATGACGCGGTCGTAGGAACCGGGAAAACTGTTGCCCTCCGGGTGGGGCCAGGAAATCCAAGTGGCGTCGTGACGTTCCCATTCGGCAGGCATGCGATAGCCCAGCTCCGAGGGTGTGGAAGAATTCATGGGTTGGTAATCAATCCGAGAAGCCCGCTTGGACAAGGGGAATTTGGAAAAAAATTTTCAGCTCTTGCGGAAAGCGGTATTGACGGAGCCCGTTCCAACAGTCTGGAAACCTGCGGTTGGAAAGCGCTGCGGCGGGAATCTGTCAGGCCTCTCCGGCCAGAAGGTGCGCGGGATTGAGTTTTTTCAATGCGGCAGGAAGGAATAGCCCGTCTTGCCGCACCAGCTTGCCGTCGAACCACACCTCGCCTCCGCCGTAGTCGGGGCGTTGGATGCACACCATGTCCCAGTGGATGCGGCTGGTGTTGCCGTTGCCCGCGGTTTTGTAGGCTTGCCCGGGAGTGAAGTGGAACGAGCCCGAGATTTTTTCATCGAAAAGAATGTCGCGCATCGGGTGCAGGATGTGCGGGTTGAAGCCCAGGGAAAATTCGCCGATGAAGCGGGCGCCCTCGTCGCTGTCGAGGATGCGGTTGAGGGCGGCCGTATTGTTCGCGGTGGCGTGGGTGATGCGTCCCTGATGGAACTCCAAGCGGACATTGTCGAAGGCGATGCCCTGGTAAATGCTCGGCACGTTGAAGGTGACATGGCCTTCCACGCTTTTCTTCACCGGGCAGGAGAAGACCTCGCCGTCAGGAATGTTGCGGTCGCCGCCACAGGTGACCGAGCCGATGCCTTTGATGGAAAAGTGCAGATCGGTTCCGGGTCCTTGAATGTGCACCCGGTCTGTGCGGTTCATGAGTTGCTGGAGGGCGACCATGCCGGGAGCCATGCGTGCGTAGTCGAGAGTGCAAACTTTGAAGAAAAAGTCCTCGAAGGCGGGAGTGCTCATTTGCGCCTGCTGGGCCATGGCGGCAGTGGGCCAGCGGAGGACCACCCATTTGGTCCTGTTGATACGCCAGTCCATGACCGGCCGCATCGCGCCGGCGATGAGCTTCATTTTTGCGTCCGGCACATCGCTCATTTCGGTGATGTTGTGGCTGCCGCGCACCGCGATGTAAGCCTGCATTTTTTTCATGCGGGCGAGTTCCAGCGCGCGCGTGGCGGCCAGTTGGGAATCCTCGGCCCCAAGAGCCAGTTCGCGCGACACGCGCGCGTTGTGCATTTGCACAAAAGGCACCGCTCCGCGGCGGCGCACCGCCTGGATCAGGGCGATGGCGATCGCCTCCGGGGCGTCAAAAACGTCGATGAGGACATTCTCGCCGGGTTGGAGTTTGGTGGAGTGCCGCGTGAGAACGTCGGCCAGTCGGTCGCAGCGTGGATCGTGCATGGAGAAAATCGGGTTAGCGTTGCACCTTGGTCGCCAGTTCCCCGAGTTTTTGGGCGGCATACGCGGAGAGAGCCGGGCGAAGGACGGGGACGAGGAGCTTGGCAATGTTCCATACCAGGTTCCAGAGGCCAAGTCGTGCAGGGGGCGTTTTGAGGGTTGGGGCCTTTGCCTTGCCCGCGGGGGGCGTGGCGGGCGCGCGGCGGCCGGATACGAGATATCCGACAGCGGCAGCAGCTCCCAGCCAGGCCAGTGGATGGCGCTTCACCGAGCGGCGGGCCCTGTTGGCGAGATTGAGTTCGTCGCCCACGGCCCACAAGTCACGCCGGACCGCGGCACGGCTTTTGGCGAGTTCCGAGAGCAGGGATTCCTTTGTGATCATGGGGTCGGACTGTCCGAAAGACTGGCCAGGTCGCGGGCTATTTCAGCCCGGGTTTTTTCAAAAAGCGGAGTCCGCAGGTGGTCGCGCACATGGCGGGCACAGAGGTAGGCGACCCCAAAGTGGAAAAACGCCAATACCCCGAGTGTGGTGATCCAAGGAATCCCGAAAATAAACGATGCCAGAAAGGCGATCGTCAAAATTAAAAACAAGTATCCGATGGTCGCAAAAACCACCGCCGCCCCCAGCATGATTGCCAGACGCGTGCCCAAGGCCAAGGCCTCGCGGGATTCGAAGCCCGCCAACTGTCCCAGGGATTGGACGTAGCGGCCTGCGGATCCCAGCAGGCTCAGCGCGGAGGCCAGAAGTCCCCCGGTGCGGGGTTTGGAGGTTTTGTCAGCCAAGGCGGTGGATCAGCGGCGCAAGAGCAGCCCCAGAATAAATCCCGTGCCGAGGGCGATGCCAACAGCCTGCAGGGGATTTTCGCGAATGTAGGTCTCGGCTTCGGTTTGATAGCTCTTCACACACTCGGTGGCATCGGATTGAAGCCCGGCGGCGCGATGGCGAAGGTCCTCGGCGGTGTGTTTGGCGGACTCGCGCAGGTCGCCGACCTTGGCGGAGGCCGCTTCGCCGAGATCTTTTGCAGCCGCGCCCAGATGTTCCTTGCCGGCATCGATCGCGGTTTTGGCGTGGTGTTTTACCGTCTCCCCGATCGCGCGGCCGGCTTCCGTGGCGGCGTCCAAGGCTTTTTTCGCGTGCTCGGTGCTGCTGGCGAGTTTTTTGGTGGCGGGTGTGGAATCGGAATTTTCAGACATGGAAATAGTCGGTTTCAAAGGAAATCGTGACACGGAAATGGCTCTTGGCAAGCGCCCATCGGGCTGCGGATGATGGGGCGATGTCCCAAGAAGTTTTTTCCTTTGCACCCGGACGGGTGGAAATTCTCGGCAATCACACCGACTACAACGGCGGAGTGGTGCTTTCGGCGGCTTTGCAACTCGGGATTTCCGCCGCCGCCCATGCCGGGCCGGACGTGCGTCTGCAAAGCTCGGCGATGCCCGAGCGGGTCCTGCCCTTGATCGGAGCCGATACCAAACCCTGTGGCCAGTGGACCGACTACCCGGCGGGAGTCGCATATTTTCTCCAGCGGGCCGGAGCGCCGATCGGGGGATTCACGATGCGATTCGAATCCACGCTGCCCCATGGCGCAGGGCTGTCGAGTTCCGCGGCATTGGAGGTCGCCACGGCGGTGGCTCTGCGGAAGCTCTTTTCCGTGTCCATGAGCCGTCTGGAGACAGCCAAGCTTTGTCGCCGTGCCGAAAATGAATTCGTGGGGGTGAACTGTGGCCTGCTCGACCAAGCCTCATCGGTGTTCGGGAGAAAGGACCATTTGGTTTTTCTTGATTGCCGCGCCGAGAGCGTGGAGACGATTCCGCTTCCAGAGCACTTTTCGCTTGTGATCGTCAATTCCGCCGTGAAGCACGCGCTTACCGGAGGCGAATACAACGAGCGCCGTGAGCAATGCCATGCCGCCGCCGCCGCATTGGGAGCGGAGGCCCTGCGTGATGTCAACATGGCACGACTCGAGGAGGCCGAGTTGCCGGATATCGTGAAACGCCGCGCGCGGCACATCGTGGGCGAGAATGAGCGGGTGCTGGAGGCGGTCGAGGCCCTGCGGGCTGGCCAAGGCCGGCGCCTGGGAGCCCTTATGACCTCTTCGCACCGCAGTTCGATGGCCAATTTTGAAAACAGCACGCGCGAGCTCGACATCCTCGTCGAGATCGCCACCTCCCAACCGGGGTGCCTGGGGGCCCGCCTCACAGGTGGCGGCTTCGGTGGCGCAATCGTCGCACTGGTGGAATCCAGCGCCGCGGCTTCGGTATTGGAGAAAACCATGTCGCTTTATCGCGAGCGCACCGGCATTTCCCCCGAGGGATTCATTGGCAAGGCCTCCGACGGGGCGTTGCCCGGCGAGGACTCCCTGTGAGTGCTGTGCCTCTGTGCTCCATCGCCGCGGTGCGCGACAACGCGCGAACAGCCTCCGCTCCCGCCCGCGTGCACGGCCAGGTGGACGAGTTGATCAAAAGGGACTCCTCGAATGGAAAGCCTTATTGGGAACTTCGGCTGCGCGACCGCTCGGACAGCCTGACCCTGCGTGCTTGGAACGACTCCGACGCCTATCACGACTGCAACGGCCTTCACCGGGGGGATTGCATCGAGGTCGCCGGGGACTTTGCCATGAACGGTTCGTTCGGTCTCGATGCGCGGCGATGGCGGGCGCGGGTTTTGGATGATGCCGAGTGCCTGGATCTGTTCCGGGGAAGTGAAATGGATTCGCAATGCGCCGAGCGGGATTTCGAAGCGGTTTGCGCGTTGGCATCGTCCCTTTTGGATCCGCGCCTGCGCGGCTTGGCCGGTCTCTTCATCGAGGAGTTTGGAATACGCTTCCGGCGTGCGGCGGCCGCCCGTCACAACCACCATGCGCACCGTGGCGGGTTGCTGCGGCATACCGCCCAGATGATGCGTTCCGCCGATGTGTTGTGTGGCATCCACCCGGTATTGAACCGCGACTTGTTGCTCGCAGGGGCCCTTTTTCACGACAGCGGCAAACTCTGGGAAATGTGCCCGCCCGAGCGTGGATTCGAGATTCCGAGGGATTTGAGGGGCGAGTTGCTGGGACACATCCCGATCGGGATCGAACTCGTGAACGCTCTTTGGCGTCGTCTCCCTCTTGATGATTGGAAGGTCATCCAACCGTCCAGCGAGGATGTGCGCCTGCACCTGTTGCATCTGGTGGCCTCGCATCATGGTGAATTGCAATTCGGTTCCCCGGTGGAGCCCAAAACGCCCGAGGCGGTGGCGTTGAACATGATCGACAACCTCGATGCCCGGCTCGAGATGTTCGCCATGGCGTATGCGCGCCATCCTGAAATTGCGCCCGGCATCCACGAGCGTATCAAGGCACTGAACTCCACTCCGGTGAAACCGCTCTCGAGCTTTGTCGGACCGACTTGATCAATCCGCCGTAGACGGGCCGGCGTTGCAGGGAAATGTGTGGCGATTCATCGCTTTCCGCATTTTTTTCAATGCCCGTTTTTACTACCCGGTTCTGGGGGTCCTTTTTCTCGATCTTGGACTCACGCTCGACCAATACGCGTTTTTGAACGTCGTGTGGGCAGTCACGATTCTAACGATGGAAATTCCCTCTGGCGCTCTTGCAGACTCGATCGGAAGGCGTCCACTGGTGGTTGCGGCCGGCGGGTTGATGGTGCTCGAGATGTCCGTGCTCGCCTTTGCGCCCGCTGGAGCCTGGCTTTTTCCCGTATTGCTGGCCAACCGGGTGGTAAGCGGTCTCGCCGAGGCTTGCGCCAGCGGGGCCGACGAGGCGCTGGCTTATGATTCGCTGTCCACGGAGCGCCGGGACGAGGTCTGGCGTGGCGTTCTGGCGCGGTTGGTGCGATGGAAATCAGCCGCTTTCTTTGTCACGATGCTTCTTGGTGCGTTGGCCTTCGACCCCTCGGTGGTTTTTGATTGGTTGGGTATCGAATCTCCGGCGACAACGCGCTGGCCTGTTTATCTGACCCTAGGCATGTCGCTGGGGGCTTTCTGGAGTGCTTGGGGCATGCGGGAACCACCGGTCCGGCATCGCGGGCGTTTTCATATGGGCGAAGCCTTCGCCCGCATCTGGGCCGGTGCGCGGGTGGTGTGCGGGGACCGGCGGATCGCACTTTTGCTGCTGACGGCGGTTCTTTGTGACAGTCTGATGCGGATCTTTCTGACCTTCGGCAGCAATTATTACCGTCTCATCGAAATTCCGCCGGTTGTTAATGGCTTTCTTGGCTCCGCGTATGCGTTACCCGGGTTTTTTGCGGCTTCACTGGCCGCGTGCATGGGAGCACGCTGGCGGCCGGCCCGTATTTTTCTTTGCATCGGTGGACTGGTGTTTCTGGGGTTGGCCGGTCTCTCGCTCGCAACGCCTTTGTGGGGTGTGTGGGTGGTGGTGCCCCTCGCGCTGGCGGGACCGTTGCTAGCCTTCTTTGTTTCAACCTACCTGAACGAATGGTGTGAAAGCTCGCTTCGGGCCACGGTTTTGAGTTTTCGCGGGGTGGCGATGAATCTCGGCTACGGATCGGCGGGACTGGCGTTTGGCGGACTTGCCGCTGCTATCCGCGAGGCCAATCCCGGTTGGGATGCCGATGCGGTTTTTCGCAGCGTGTTGCCTGCCCTGCCCGTGGCTTTTGTCATGGGAGCAGCGGCGTTAATGGTGATCCGGAAAATCACGGCATCGATCAAAGCGTAGGCAACGAATGCGCAATCGTGCGCGACACCGGCGACGGGATCGGACGTTCAGACGTGGAGGTTGCCTTGAGAGGCGGGCGGGCTCACGGGTGTCGGTTTTCCTACCATGAGTCGCTGCGAAAAGGAGAGGCAGGAAGACCGTCCGTGTTGTAGAGGTTCGCACCGGCGGGATCCTGGCAGTAGGCGTAGCGGACAGCCACCGGGGCGGGCACTTCGGGACTTGAGAGAATCAAGTCGGAACCCTCAACAACCGCATCGGCAGGTTTGAATATACGGTCTTCTCCCGCGATTTCGATCCAGCGGAGTTTCGAGGCGGGATCCGGCGCAACGGGTGCCAAGCCATCCTTTTTCCCGATCATCAGACCATTTTGGGCATGATCGAACGAAACGCGGAGGCCTGCATTTTCGACGCGGTGGTTTTTGTAAAGCGGGCCGGAGGGGTTGATTCCATTTCCGTAGCTCTTTGCAAGCGCCCACCGGGCAAGGCGTTTTCCGACGTCTTGCTTGTTTGGGGGGTGGATATCTTTCGAGTTCCCAATGTCGGTGGTTACAGCCAATCCCGTGTTGGGAATCGAAAGGGCCTGTAATTGAGCTTCGCGGACACCGGTCCACGATGGTCCGTTGGGGCCGAAGTTTGATAGTTGAACGATGTAGAACGGGAAGTCGCCTTGGTTCCACTTGGTCCGCCAACCGCCAATGAGCGCCTTCAGCTTCCCGAGATAGACCGGGGAGGGCTCCGCGCCATTGGACTCGCCTTGATACCAAATCGCGCCCCGGAGCGCAAAGGGTGCGAGAGGATGGATCATGCCCTTGTAGAGTTGTGTCGCTTGGGGTTGGTCCGTAGACATCCATGGCGCCGCGGGTGGCTCCGTGAGTGATTCGTCCCTTGCCAATGCGGCTTCCGCTTCGAGGGTCCACTTTTTGAGTTCGGCCAGATACGCCGTGTGGAGTTTTTTTCCTTCCGCCGAGAGGTTGGATCGCGAGAGGAGTTTTTTGTGGAGATCGGTCAGGTCTGGCGATGCGGCGACACTTTCCGGGGAAAGCCAGAGTTCGATCGCAGTGCCTCCCCATGTCGAATTCAAGAGGCCGATTGGCACATCAAGCGCCCGGAAAAGTTCGCGGGCATAGAAGTATCCGACCGCTGTGAACCCTCCAACGGTTTCCGGCGAGCAGACCCGCCACTCCGCCTTCGTATCGGCTTTTGAAAAAGCGCTGGCAGTGCGTGGAACCTTGAAATGGCGTATTTCCGGGAAGTTCGCGGTGGCCTTTTCATCGAGCGCATTCGCCGATTTGTTGACCTCCCACTCCATGTTGGATTGTCCCGAGCAGAGCCAGACTTCGCCCACGAGGACATTCTCGAGAGTGACTTTGTTCTGGCCTGAAACAACGAAGGACTGCGGCTTTTTGTTCGCAGGCAGGGGATCGAGGATGGTTTCCCAGAAGCCATTGGCCTCCGCCGTAACGGATTTTTCCTGTCCTGCGAAGGCCACTGTCACCCTCTCCCCGGGGGTCGCCTTGCCCCAGACAGGAACTGGCTTGTCGCGCTGAAGCACCATGTTGTCCCCGAAGATGCGCGGGAGGGCGACATCGGCGTGCGTCGCATAGGCAATCATCGCGAGTTGAAAAACAAGGGCTGCGCGCAACGAAAGCCAACTGTGCGCCGCCTGATTGTTATAGGATGTCATCAGCCTTAAAAAAAGACCCTAACGCTCGATCCAAGTCCAACCAAGAACGCAACGCTGCGGCGACCAGGCGCAGAAGTGTTAAGGTCGACTGGATGCTTTTGTGAGAGGAGTCGGGGATGGATATTCCGACTTAGGACGTCGCTTTGACCGCGGTGGTCTGGGTTTCCTGGTTCGAATTCCGCTTTCCGAACGGGGCTTCTAAGTCAATGAAAGCCGTGCGAGCCCCGCGTTGAATCAGCGAACCACGCGTCCCGAGCCGCTGCCTTTCATGAGGGCCTCCACCTCCGGGCGGGTGGCGTAGTTGATATCCCCCGCCACCGAGTGGCAAAGGCACGAGGCGGCGACGGCGAAGGTGATCGCGGTCTGCGGTTTCGAGAGTTCGGGCGTCGTGAGCGCGAAGATGAGACCGGCGCCGAACGAATCGCCTCCGCCCACGCGGTCGACGATGTTTTTGATTTCGTAGGGTTGATAACGGCGCTCGCGGAGCGGTGCGAAGTGCGACTCGCCTGATGCGGCGTCGAAGAGCATGGCTCCCCAGTTGTTGTGAGAGGCGGAGTGGCTTTCACGCAGCGTGATCGCCACCATTTTCACGTTCGGGAATTGTCCGACGATGCGCCGCGCCACGGCGGGGTATTTGGACACATCAAGTTGGCCGGACTCGGCATCGCTGTTCTCGGCATGGATGCCGAGGACATCGGCGGCATCCTCTTCATTGGCGATGACCACCTCCGCGTGTGGCAGAATCCCCCCCATCACCCGGGCGGCCAGTTTTTTTGAATCTGTGCCGGGTTCCCAATCCCAGAGTTTTTTGCGGAAATTCAGGTCGCAGGAAACCTTGAGACCTGCCTCCTGTGCTGCCCGGGCCGCCTGTTGGACCGCATCTGCCGCGATCGGCGAGAGTGCGGGTGTGATGCCCGTGAGGTGCAACCATCCGGCATCGGCAAAAATCGCAGGCCAGTCGTAAGCGGTCGCCGGCGTGAGGCTCACCGCCGAATTCGCCCTGTCGTAAATCACATTTGAAGGGCGCTGGTTAGCCCCGTTTTCATAAAAATAAAGACCGAGGCGTCCCGCTTTTGTGCGGAGGATCTTCGAGGTGTCAACCCCGAGGCCGCGAAAGACTCCGACACAGGCATCCGCCACCAGATGGTCTGGCAAAGCGGTGACGAACCTCGCGGAAGCACCAAATTGGGCCAGTGAGGCGGCGACATTGGCTTCGGCTCCGCCGAATGTGAGATCCAGCGGGCCGGGCAGGGCTTGGCGGAAACGCAGGCAACCGGCGGGTGCCAGACGCCCCATGACTTCTCCGAATGTGACGATGGTTTTTTTCATTTGGTGCGGAGGGAGGAAATGGCGCTCGCGGCATGACGGGCGAGTGCGGTGATGTCGTCCCATCGTCCCTCGCGAATCGCGTCGCGCGGGGCGAGCCAGGAACCGCCGATCGCGGCAATCAAGGGATCGGAGAGATAGGTTTCCATGTTTTTCTCATTCAGGCCACCGAGTGGAATGAAGCTTACCCCAAGGTGGAGATAGGGAGCGGCGATCGCCTTGAGGTAGGCCAACCCGCCGGAAGGTTCGGCAGGAAAGAATTTCAACAACCGGCATCCGTTCTCAAGGGCGAGTTCGATATCCGAGGGCGTGGCCACACCGGGGGCGAACGGCAGACCCGCCTGGGCAGCCGCTTGAATCACCCGGGGATTGACACCCGGAGAGACCGCAAACTCGGCTCCAGCTGTCTTGACCTCGGAGACCTGCAGCGGCGTGAGAACAGTCCCCGCTCCGGCCAACATCTCCGGGACCTCGGAGCGGATGCGGCTCAAAGCGGCCAAGGCGGCAGGCGTCCGGAGGGTCAGTTCCATGGTGTCGATGCCGCCATTCAACAGTGCACGGGCCAGTGGGGGGCCATCCTCGGCGCGGTCGATGATCAAAACGGCAACAATGCCGGAGCGTTGGATGCGGCAGGAAAGAGACTCTGGAATCATGAAGATATCTTCAGGGATTACCAACTTGAATGCCTGGTGTCACGTTTCCAGGCCAGATGTTGTCCAAGTGATACTCCGGTCATCCGGTTCTCACGCGAGCTTGCCAACCGGCAGCCACCGGCGCTCGGCCCAGCTTTGCAGGCCGAGTTCCGCGAGTTGGACGCCCTTGGCTCCTTGAAGCAGCGTCCAAGGAAATGGCTCGTTCAGGACCACGTGGCGGAGGAAGAGTTCCCACTGGATTTTAAAGGCATTGTCGTGGCTTTCCTGCTCGGGGACCTTCGCCCAGCCATTGAAAAAGTCGATAGGTTGGGGGATGTCGGGGTTCCAGGTGGGTTTCGGTGTGTTTCCGTAGTGTTGAATCCAGCACTCGCGGAGACCAGCAACCGCGGAACCATGCGTGCCATCGACTTGAACGGTCAGCAAATCGTCACGGCGGACGCGCACGGTCCAACTGGAGTTGAAGTGTGCGATGACGCCGTCCTCCAATTCAAACGTGGCATAAGCCGAGTCGTCGGCCGTGCAGCGGTAGCGTTTACCCTGCTCGTCCACGCGCTCGGGAATGTGGGTGGCGCCCAGGCAGGACACGGCTTTGACCTCCCCGAAGAGATTGTCGAGGACGTAGCGCCAGTGGCAGAGCATATCGACAATAATGCCTCCGTCATCCTCCTTGCGGTAGTTCCAGCTCGGGCGCTGGGCTGGAATGCTGTCGCCTTCGAAGACCCAGTAGCCGAATTCGCCGCGCACACTCAGGATTTTTCCGAAGAATCCCTGCTCCTTGAGACGTTGGATTTTCCGCATGCCCGGAAGCCACAGTTTGTCTTGGACAACACCGTTTTTAACACCCGCTTTGGTCGCGGTGGCGTAGAGATCCAAGGCATCGGCGGATGTGACAGCGGTCGGCTTCTCGCAATAAACATGCTTGCCGGCGGCAATGGCTTTTTTCACCGCCTCCGCACGGCGTCCGGTGGTTTGGGAATCGAAGTAGATGGTGTTGGCAGGGTTGGCGAGTTCCGTATCCAAGTCGGTTGTCCAGCGGACGCCGGGATCCATGGAGGCGAGTTGGGCGAGTTTTGCCTCGCTGCGGCCGATCAGAACAGGCTCGGGCCAAATGACCTCGCCGTCGTTGATTTTGACACCCCCTTGCTTCCGGATCGCAAGGATCGAACGGATGTAGTGCTGGTTGGTGCCCATGCGTCCCGTGACGCCGTTCATAATGATGCCAATGTTGTGTTTTTTCATAAAGGATGGTGATTTACGCGAAAGTCGAGGTCCGGAGTGCGAAACCCTCCGCAGAAACTATGCCTGCTCCGGCTTGGTTGTGCACTGGGGACGGGCGCCTGAGGGAAGCGGCGGGGCTTCGACCCCCGCCTTGGGAAGGGTTCCATCCAATTCCTGCCGCCAGTGGGCGACGTCGCCAGCCGGACCGTAACAATACAGCATGCGAAGCGGGGTGGGGCCGATGTTGGTGAGTTGGTGGAACACTCCGGGCGGAATGTAAACCATTTGTCCGCTGGTGAGGGTTTGGCGCTCTTCGCCAAGGCACATTTCCGCGGTGCCCTCGATGACAAAGTAGACTTCCTCCTGTTCCTGATTGTGCCACGGAACCTGACCGCCGTCCGGATCCAGGGTGACGTTGCCGATGCAGAAGTTCGAAGCCTGGATGGGGGCCACACCGCCGGCGAGGTTTTGTGTGCGGCGGCGGGCCGGGTAGCGGCGGCCTTCGATGAGGGAGAGGTCGGAGACAATCATGGTGTGAGTGGTTGGGTTCAGCGTGAGACGCAGCCGAAAAATGTGTAGTTGCGACCTTCCGCAAGCCGCTGGAGATACAAGGCCAATTCGCGGGCGTGATAGTCACCCCACATGGAAGACTCCCCGCGGGGGATTTTGGAACCTGCCGGAACATGGTCCCATCCATTCGGACGATGGTAGATCGAATGGAGGATCAGCCCCTGATGGCGGTCCGAGGTGGAAAGGTAGGGCTCGGAAAGGACGGTTCGGGCGGTGGTGAGACCCGCTTGCAAATAGCGCTGGCCGTCGGCCGTGCCATTGAGGTAGCGCCCCAGGCGGACGAGTCCCTGCGCGGCGATGGCGGCGGCGGAACTGTCGACCGGTTCCCAGTCGTTTTCAATCTGGGCCGGACGCTCGAGGGCATTCTCAATGCGGTGGAGGTTGGGTGCGCCAGTGTCCCAGTAGGGAATGCCATCGGTTGGAGTGTGCTCGATATAAAAATCACAGGACGCCCGCGCCGCCTTCAGAAAGAGGGCTTCGATGGATTCCCGGCCACCGAGTGGATCCAGATCGGCGTCCGGAAGGGTCGCGATCCATTCCAGTTGTTCGGCGTAGCCGGCCATGATCCATGCCAAGCCCCGCGTCCACGTGGTAAATGGCGAGTAGCCCTGTTGGGAATTCGGGCAGCGGAAGTTCCCATCGTTGGTGTTGAAAACGCTTTCATGCGCCACACGTCCCCGCACATCGTAGGCGTCCCGCCCCTCGCCGTAGAAAACCGCGAAGTCCGAGGTCGTGCGGGCGTGGTGCACCAGGCGCTCCAGAAGCGAAATGCGGGTGTCCTTTTCACCCATGAGCACATGCCCGAGAGCATGGGAGACGGCAAGCGCCCTCAAGCTGCGGATGGTGTCGGCGAAAAGCGAATGGGGGCCGTTGAACGAATAGATAAATCCGCTGCCGTTCGCGATCGGCGTCCAGCGTGCGGCTTGAACCGCTCCGGTGCACTTCAAGGCCAATTCGTAAAAATCCTTTTCCGCCCGATCGGGAGCGATTTTTTCCTCCACCATGAGGCGAAGAAGATTTCCGTAGGTGCTGACATTGTTGAAGCCATGGTCATGCACGCCGGTGTGGGTGATGTGGTGGGCCATGCGCTCCCGGGTGCGGGTGCGACCGAGTTCGAGGAATGCCGCATCGCCGGTCGCGTCAAACTGCAGAATCGCCGAACCGTAAACAAAGCCCTGGGTCCACTCGGTCCAGCCGCGGGCGGTGTAGCGGCCTTCCACGGTGAACACCGGGGTTGCCCGCCCCGGGACCTCGTCCTTGTCGATGGAAAGGATTTTCGGGGCAGACGACTTCCAGAGTTTGGCGATGGCGGGCAGGAGGTCTTGAGGTGTGAGTTGGAGGTCGGATCGGATCATAGTCGTTTCAAATGAAAACCACCGTCGATATTGAGGACATCGCCGGTTGAGAAGGGAAAGGCCCCTGCAAGAATGGCCTCGACGGCGAGGCCCACGTCCTCGGGGGTTCCCCAGCGTTTTTGCGGCACAATGCCCTCGGCAAGGAGCATGTCGTATTTTTCCTTCACTCCGGCCGTCATATCGGTGGCCATGATCCCCGGGCGAAGTTCGAGAACCTGCGCACCCGCGTCGGCAAGACGCACCGCCCAGAGCTTGGTGGCCATGGCCAGGGCGGCCTTGGAAATGCAATATTCACCCCGGTTCAGCGAGGCGGTCTCGGCCGACAGGGAGGAGACAAAAATCAGTTTGAACCCCCCGGGCAGGCGGGATTGCCCCGGCCGGGAGAGCCAGTGGCGCGCGGCCATTTGTGAGAGAAAATAGGGCCCCTTCAAATTCACATCCAAGACCTCGTCAAAAACGTCCTCGGCCGCCTCAAGGATGTCCGCCCGGATGCGGGGGGCGATCCCGGCGTTGTTGACCAGGGCATCGAGTTGCCCGAAGGCCGCGAGCGTCTCCTCGAAAATTCGTTGCCGGTCCTCTGCCACGGCGATGTTGCCCCCGGTCACGGGGAAGATTTGGGCCGTGTTCGATGCGGCCTCTTTGCAAAGACGGGCGGTTTCCTCCGCTGCGGCGCGGTTTCCCGCGAAATGCACCGCCACGCTGTGGCCGCGGGCGGCGAGACGCACAGCGATGCCCCGGCCCAAACCGCGGCTTGATCCGGTGACGAGAACAGTGGACGGAATTGACATGGTCGTGATCATGGCACCGGCGCATGCCGGGATGTTATGACAAATCCACCACCGATTAGCACAAAACCGATATTATCTTTTGTTCTAAATCGAATGTCCGGAAAAGCGACTGGGGGCGATGCCGGTCTGGGTCCGGAACCATCTTGCAAAGTAATTGGCATCGTGAAAGCCGCATTCCTCGGCCACGCGCCCGACCGGCAAACCGCTCCGGAGAAGTTCCTGGCAGCGCAACAGCTTTGCGGAGTCACGGCACTGCCTGAGCGTAAGGCCGGTGTGCTTTTTGAACAACCGGTTCAGATGGTCCGGGCTTCGGTGCAGTTGACGACATAATTCCTCGACCGACTCGTGTTGATGCGCAGCATCCGCCGCCAAAGCCTCGAACTTCCGGACAATCGCAGGGGAGGGGATCGATGGACGGGGCAGGAATCCCAATGCCCGGAATTGGATATCCAGAATAGCCAGCGAAACCGAGGACGTTAGAAAGCGGGATTCAATGCCCGAATGGTTTTTCAACGCCCCGAGATCGGTGAGCAATTGGCGGATCCGGATGGTTTCCGAATGGTTGAGCCGGGCGAAAGCCAGGGGCGGCTGCGGGCGCAATCGCAAGTCGATCGCAAGACACAGCGGTCGCCGCCGTGGATGCTCGTCAAACGAGTGGATACGTCCCGAGGGAATCCATGCCAGTGTGCCCGGTTCGACCTCGCGGGAGGTGGATCCCGTTTTCAAAGCCCCCCCGGCCGAGAGATAGCAGAGCAACTGGGCGAAGGAGTGACGATGGCTTTTCACGGTGTCCACCTCGTCGAGATGGCGGTGAAGACGCAGGCGCAAAACCGCCAAACCTGGAAGCCGGGTGTCGATTTTCGAGAGCAGAAGGGACCTGAAAAGCCTCACAGGCTCTGAATTTGCCACGACACGCGTATGACCTCCATCTTTTCCAGATCCATGCAAACTCAGCCGCATGCTTGCCCGGATGAATCAACTTCCGGACAAGGTGGAAATCCAATCTTCCACTCCGTCGGCGGCAATGGCGGCAGAGGTGAAGCAGCCTTGCAGGAGATATCCTCCGGTTGGAGCCTCCCAGTCGATCATCTCGCCGGCCATGAAAAGCCCCGGCATGCCGTTGACCATGAGGCGGTCGTTTAACGCTGTTCCACAAACTCCACCAGCGCTCGAGATGGCCTCCCTCAACGGCCGGGGGCCGCGCAGTGTCAGGTGGAAAGCCTTGGCCCCCCTGGCGACATCCATGGCGCCCTGCCAGGAGCGGGATTCCAGAAGGGCACGGGCGGCGGGGCCAAGGCGCCATCTTTCAGCAGCTTCGGAGGCCCAGTTTTTCCGGGCCGATTCCATTTTTTCCACAAGACGCGAAACCGGGTGTGCCGGCTTGAGATCAATTGTCAGTGCCGGTTGGTCCATGGCGCGAAGGATCGGGCCCAAGGCGTAAAGAGCACCGCCTTCCAATCCGTAGCCGGTAATCATGAGTTCCCCGGCCAGTGAATGTGCGCCCGCAGTCACCCGCACGTTTTTCAGCGGCTGCCCGGCGAGTGATCTGACGCCATCGGGCCAGTCGATCTCCCAGCCGCAGTTCGCAGCTTCGAAATTCCGAATCGGGATGCCAAGTGGCCTCAAGAGGCCGGTCCAGCGTGCGTCAGAGCCGGTTTGTGGCCACGACCCGCCGCCACAGGCCATGAGAACCGCATCGGCGGAATCCACCGGCTGGGTTTCAAATTCAAGACGGAACGGACGCGACGGGCACAATCCGGTCAGGCGGTGGCGGGTTTTGATCGTGACACCTTGGGACGCGAGGCGCTCCAGCCAAGCCCGCAGGAGACGGGAGGATTTGCGTTCCCGAAGATAAACGCGGCCGTTGCGCTTGGCCATTGTCGGGCTGCCGAGTTCCTCGGCCCAGCGGCGAAGATCGTCCGGGCTGTGCTTCGCCAGCCAGTTCCTCCAGACACCAGGGGGCAGCGATGGCGAGTTGTAGCGGGCGGCGAAGGATTCGAGGGGCTCGGAATTCGTCAAATTGAGTCCTCCCGCCCCCGCCGCAAGAAATTTGTGGCCCGGAAAACGTGTGGCTTCAAAGAGCGTGGTATTGAAGCCGCGGGAGGAAAGGATTTCCGCGGCGTAAAGACCCGTTGGTCCGCCTCCGATGATGGCCACTCGCCGCCTCATGAAAGACTTCGAAGCCCACCACCCGACAGCGTCCAAACGCGCATCGGGAAGTCGGGCTCGATCCAATCCAGAAATGTGGTGGCCAGAATCGACTGGCTTTCGGGGGGAAGCGCCCCGAGCAACCGGTTGCGGCGCCCTGGATCCAGTTCGCCAAAGATGTCATCCAGCAAGAGGAGCGGTGGCTGTCCGGTGGAGGACTCGATGTGCCTCGCCTGGGCGATTTTCAGGGAGAGGGCGATCGTGCGTTGTTGGCCTTCGGAAGCAAATGATCCAGCCGGCAAGCCATTCAGAAAAATCCCGATGTCGTCCCTGTGGGGGCCGCAGACTGTCTGGCGCAAGCGCTCCTCTTCGGCGCGCGAGGCCTCCAGTGCGTCGGGGAAGGCCCCCGCCGCACCGGGTTGATAGTCGATCGAGAGCGACTCGTTGTTCCCGCCAATCCAAGACGCGGCAAAGGCGGCATGGGGACGAAGCGCCTCCACCAGACGGGTTCGCTCCTGCATGAGAACATTGCCGTTTTCAACGAGGGGTGTGTCGAAGCCTGCGACCTCGCGCCGTGGGCGGTTGTCTTTCAAGAGAAGGTTCCGGGAGCGGAGGGCCCGCTCGTAATCCCGCAGGCATTTGCGGTAGGCGGGGATGGTTTGAACCCCCAAAAAATCCAGATACCGGCGTCGCGTCGATCCGCCGCCAACCACAAGTTCCTGGTCGGAGTTGGAAAACCACGTGACGCGGGCCAGTGCCAGATAGTCGGAGGAGCGAACTCCCGGCTTGGATTCCAACGTGAGGCGGCGCCCGTCCCCGTCCTGTCGAACCGCCATCGAGTGGTCCTGCCACAATCCCTGAAGTCCGAATCCCGGGGTGCCCACCCGAACGAGATCGCTCGTGGATGTGGTCCGCGGGGACTGAAGGCGCAGCAGGACACAGACCGCCTCCAGCAAGGAGGTTTTGCCTTGGGCGTTCGCTCCGGTGATACATGTCGCCGGGGCATCGAGCTTCCATTCGATCGACGGGAAGCACCGGAAGTCCCTCAGGCGGATTTCTTGCAGGGGAGGACGGTTCATGCGCGCCGGGACGCCATGGAGGGTCCTGCGAGGAGGTCGGCGGTGTAACGCGCCCAGTCAGGAAAATCCTCCGCAAGCGGCGCTTCAAATGACATGCGGCGTCCACTCAGGGGATGAATAAAGGACAGCCTCCACGCATGGAGAAGGTGGCGGATTTCACGCCCCCGGCGGCCGTATTGCGGGTCTCCCGCCACAGGGGTGCCCAGATGCTTCAGATGAACGCGAATCTGGTGGGTGCGGCCGGTCTTGGGTTGGCATTCCACAAGGGCCCGCGAGGCATTTTGTCCCAGCACACGGTATCGTGTCAGGGCATCCCGACCGCGCTCGACCACGGCCATTTTTTGGCGATGGGTGGGATGTCGGCCAATCGAGGCCTCGATCGTTCCATGGGGCATCCGGGGAATTCCATCGGTAACGGCTAGGTAGGTTTTATCCACCTCGCGGCCGGCGAATTTCGTGGAGAGGTCCCGGTGGGCCAGTTCCGTTTTGGCCACCACGAGGCAGCCGGAGGTTTCCTTGTCCAAGCGGTGAACGATGCCCGGTCGATCCTCGCCGCCGACAACCGAGATTCCGCCGCAGTGGTGAAGCAATCCGTTGACCAATGTTCCCTCGCGGTTCCCGGCACCCGGGTGCACGACAAGGCCCGCTGGTTTGTCGATCACAAGCAGGACGTCGTCCTCGAAAAGGATTCGAAGGGGCATTTCCTCGGCTTCCAGTGGCACTGGTTGGGACTCGCGGGGAATCACAATGGTGACCTGGTCACCTGTTTTCAGCGGCCAGGACGGCTTTGCCGGCGCCTGGTTGACCGTGACATGGCCGTGGCGAATGAAGTCCTGAATGCGAACCCGCGAGAAATCCGGGCAGACCGCGGCGAGGAATTTGTCCAGCCTGTGTTCGTTGTTCGAGGAATCGATGGTCCACGATCGGAGAGGTTCGCAGGATGGTGGTGTTGTCATTGGATGATACGGACCTCGGTGCCGACCGGCGCATTTTCAAAGAACCGCTGGGCTGCGCCGCGTGGAAGGCGGATACACCCGTGTGAGGCCGGGTAGCCCGGAAGATGGCCGGCATGCATTCCAACGGCTCCGTGCAGGCGCATGAAAAATGGCATCGCCGCCCCGCGAAAGATTGTTCCCGGTGGGCGTTTATGCCGGTGGGCGGAGACATTCGCCTGGACCACGTTGCCGTCGGAGTCCACAAAATCGCCATAGAGATTCGAGGCGTGGCTTTTGTTTTTCTGAATGATCCGAAATGTTCCTGCCGGCGTTGAAAAACCCTCCCTGCCGGTAGAGACGGGTGAGCGCCCGACCTCCTCGCCGCCTTTGAAGAAGCGGGCTGTTTGCCGTCCCAGGTCGATGGTGATCGAAGGGGTTCCGAGTATACCGTCTCCATTCCAAGTCCAATCTTCGGAGCGGGTGGATTTGATCGGAGTTGGGGAGTGTGAGGCGAATGTGATCGTGTTCTCTCCGGTCAGGTAGGCTGTGGAGTAAACCCCGATGCGGGATTGGGCCGGCAAGTCTCCTGCAGCCCCTCCGGAGCACCCGCTGAGAAGTCCGGCCACAAAAGCTGTCAAAATCCAAAGCATAAACCAGCCTCTCCGGGGTGGACCGGAATGGCCGGGGCGCGTTGGACAACGCATATCCGCTGGGAACCGCATCAAGGACATGGCGGGGCGTAAAGCTAAGGCGGCCTTCCGCCGTGTCAACGCGGGAGGATTCGCTTTGCCGCGCGTGTTTGCATATGCGCTAGATATTCCACATTTCCATCGCGCCCGGTAATCGGCGATTCCACTGCGCCGAGCCAACGGTGGCCGTCCGCAGAAACAAAATGCGCGATTTTTTCCACACACCGCTTGCGTGTTGCCGCATCGGTGACGACGCCCCCCGGCGGCAACTCCCCTCGCGGAGCCTCGAATTGGGGTTTGATCAAAAAAATCGCATCCGAACCGCCGGGGAGGGCGTCAAATACCGCGGGCAGGATTTTTGTGAGGGATATGAAACTCACGTCGCCCACAGCCATATCCGGAGCGGGAGAAAACCGCACCGTGCCAGTCTCCCGGGCATTCAGTCCTTCGTGCAGGATGACACGCGGGTCCTGTCTCAAACGCCAAGCCAGCAACCCGCGGCCCACATCGCAACTGTGAACGAATGCCGCACCGTGCTGCAAAAGGCAATCCGTGAACCCTCCTGTCGAGGAGCCGATGTCCAGTGCCACGCGTCCACCGACATCCAATGAGAACTCGATGAGGGCTTTTTCCAATTTGAGTCCGCCGCGGCCGACATAACGATCGGGCAATTTGACATGAACGCGGTCGGTGGCGGTTAAAAGGCGCCCTGGCTTGGGAGGGGGCTCTCCCTCGATGACAACCCGCCCCGCCATGACAGCGAGTTTCGCGGATTCGAGATCCGCAAAATGACCTTCCGCAACCAGATGCTCGTCGAGGCGCCGACGCTTAAGGCGCTTCACCGCGCGAGGCTGCCGCCTGGTTCACCATGTCCACAAAAAGGGGCGCCGACAATTGCACCAAAGCCTCGGGGCCGGTCATCTTCACAAAAACATCCCCGGATTGCGCATCCTGCAGGATGGCTCCCTGCAGGGCATAGGCCTCCAAGGGAGTGGTTGGTCCTCCCGGCATACCGCTTTGAAATGTGCCTTGGGCTTGCACATAATACACCAACGTCCGCCCTTGGGAGGCTTCGGAGCGGGAGGTGCGCCCACCTGGAAACTGGCCGAACCACCGTTCCACATTCGCGTCCACAGACCCGCCTTGGCCCGGGCCGAAATGGAAAAAAGTGATCTCTGCTTTTTCGTTGTTCCCTCCGGGAACCTCCAACTGGGCTTTTCGCATGCCGCTTGAGGGAACAATCCACTTCCAACCGGCGGGGCGGGAGAATTCAAAGGCTCCAACGCGGAATTCCACCGGGTCGGCCGCGAAAACCTCCGTTGCCAGCAATGCCAAAGTGAAAATCGAAAAAAAGAAACGAATCATGGGTTGCTCGGGATCGGCGTCGGGGTTGGTGGAGGAGCGAAAGTGGGCGAGGGGGTCGGGGTCGGAACGTTGATCGGTGGAATCGAGTTGTCGCGAATCGGCGCATCAGGGCGGACTCCAACGCCGGTTCCTGAGCTTTGGGCTCCGGTTTGAACCGCGTTGTTGATTGCGTTCGCGTCCACAGTGGGAACGGATTGAATGATCGAGTCTGCGATTTGAGAGGCCTGCTGGGGCTGGATTTGGGCCACACTGCGGGCGACATCGGTGGCCGAATCCGGAACCGCTTGGGACACGCTCGAGGCAATCTGGGGGGCGGCGGATGGAACAACTTGGGCGACCGAGGCGGCAATCTGCGGGGCGGAAGCCGGAACCGCCTGCGCCACACTGGCAGCGATGTTGGGAGCCAAAGCCGGGAACGCGGAGGTGACCGCTGCTGCAATTTGGGGCGCAAACCGGTCTGCCACAGAAGCGGCAGCAGCCGCGATTTGTGGGGCTGCGGACGGCAACAACTGCGACCCCTCGCCCGCGATGGCCGGGGAATCCTCGGGAGACTCCGAAACAAGGCTCTTGACCGCCTCGACCAAGGCGGCTTCGCCGTCATCGGCCGCGTCCTTCAGGCTCTCTCTTTGCTCCGGGGTCAATTTGGACTCGGGTGCCTGGGCACCGGACTGGCGGATGGCGCTTTGGAAAACGGATTGACCTCCAGCGCGCTGAGCTGAGACCGCTTGTGTGATGGCAGCTTGGGCTTGTGGGGAGAGTTGGGTGACAAACGGAGCCTGCGCGCGCCCGCCTGAATCGCCTTGGGATGGTGACAAGGTGACCGAGGCGGCCGCGCCTGCTGAAACGGCCACCGTTTCTCCGCCGCTGGATGAATTGAAGCCCACTTGGCCGGTGGCGACGCTGACCGAGGAACTTTTAGGACTGCCGTCCGCGTTGCGGCGCGATGTGACTTTAAAATCCGTGCCGCGGATACCGGCGGTTCCGAGTGGAGTGGCGACCTGAAGCGAGGACCCGGTGTTCAGTTTTTTCACCCCTGTCACCAAGTCACCGAACTCCAAAAAAGCGCTGGTCTGGGAGCGCGAGGGTTCTGTTTTTGCCGCGGCGAGTTGTTCCGTGTTTTGATCCCAAGGGGCTTGGAGAAATTCTTGGATCACGAATTTGGAATCCGCTTCCACCTGCATGACAGTGCCGTTCTCGAACGCCAGAGATGCTGTGGATCCATTGGAGGTCTCGATGCAGTAGGACTGGCTGAGAACAAGCCCCTGGGAGGGAGGGACGGATTTTTGGTCCACTACATTCGTAATACGAACTTTCCCTGTGAAGCCGGTCAGCACGATCTTGCCTTGAGGCAGGCCGGACTGGGAGCGGGCCGGTTGGACGATCAGAAAAACAGTGAATACGGCGAGAGCAAAAGGGTGGGGCTTCATAAGGGGTAACAATTTCTCCCGTCTCATCGCGAGTCAACCTCGGGAATGCAAGATTTTTCGTCCGGTCTGCAATAGAAACGACCCCTCCGCGCCCGTGGATGCCGGGGGGTTCACCCGATCAGGATTTTGCCGAATGGGATTGTCATTCGCCGAGTCTGTGACAGATTCCCCGCGGCATCATGCCACGAAAGGAGGGGAAATTATTATTATGAAATTCGCATCAATCGCAGCCGTGGCCGCTTTGGCCATCGCCGCTCTGGGTCTCGGTGCTTGCGCCAGCAAGCCGAAACCCGCGCCGGCGCCCAGCACGATCGGAACTTCCAAGTAAGCCCGATCTCGAAGGCCGGGTGGAACACGCGTCCGCCCGGCCTTTCTATTTTCCTCAAGTTTGAATTTATGCATATCGATCAATCATCCGAATTTCTCGCGGGCGTCGTGATGGGAAGCCGTTCCGATTGGGCCACCATGAAAGAAACCGCTCTTTTGCTGGAAGCCCTCGGGGTGCCGCACGAGGCGCGTGTCGTCTCTGCGCACCGCACGCCCGATTTGCTGGCGGAATACGCCAAATCCGCCGAGGCCCGCGGCCTGAGGGTCATTATTGCCGGCGCTGGAGGCGCCGCCCATCTTCCGGGGATGCTGGCCGCCCATACCCATGTGCCTGTGTTGGGAGTGCCGGTGGAGAGTCGGGCGCTGCACGGACAGGATTCGCTTTTGTCGATCGTTCAAATGCCAGCCGGCATTCCGGTGGCGACCTTTGCCATCGGGGTTCCCGGAGCCAAGAACGCCGCGTTGTTTGCCGCGGCCCTCCTGGCACCGCACCATCCCGAAATTCACAAGCGCCTTCTTGATTTCCGCAAACGGCAGACCGCCGATGTGTTGAATTCCGAGTTGGAGTGAAAACACGGTTGCTTCATCCCCCGGTTGGCATTGGCGAGGTGGTGGACGTTCTTCGCGCGGGCGGTCTCGCCGGCCTGCCCACGGAAACGGTCTATGGGCTCGCGGCAAACGCTCTTGACCCTGTCGCCGTCGCCTCGATCTTTTCCGCGAAGGAACGTCCGCTCAGCGATCCCTTGATCGTTCATCTGCCGGGTATCGGTTGGTTGGAGCGCCTGGCCCGCGCGGTTCCTCTGGCGCTTGTTCTTGCACGGCGTTTTTGGCCGGGTCCCTTGACGGTCGTCGTTCCGCGATCGGGTTTGGTGCCCGATCTTCTGACCGCCGGCCAGGAATCGGTTGCGCTCCGAATGAGTTCGCATCCGCTTTTCCAATCCGTGATCGAAAGGTTGGACCTGCCGCTGGCGGCTCCCAGTGCGAACCGTTTCGGGCGCATCAGTCCCACGTCCGCGGCTCATGTGCTCGACGAATTGGACGGACGGATCCACGCGGTGCTCGATGGCGGTCCGTGCCTGCACGGTATTGAATCAACGATTGTCGAAATCGAGGGAGGGCGCTTGAGGATCCTTCGTCATGGTCCCGTGACTGCGGAGCAACTCGCCGGAACAGCCCCTATTGACCCGGCAAGCTCGGCCACATTGGCACCTGGAGGATTGAAAAGCCACTACGCTCCCCGGACGCGTTTGATCATCGAAGCCAATCCCAAGCCCCACCCGCCGCGGAGGGGTCTTCTGGCCTGGAGCCGCGATCCAGGCGGATTTGCGGCGGTCGAGATCCTGAGTCCCGGTGGTGATGTGCGCGAGGCGGCCGCAAATCTCTATGGTGCCATGCGCCGGTTGGATGCCGCCGGACTCGACCTGATCGTTGCAGAGCCTGTTCCCGAGTCTGGAATTGGAAAAGCCGTCATGGAACGGCTTCGCAAGGCGGCCGCATGAGCGCGGACGGAAAAAAACTGAACACGCGGGCCAGCGGGGTGATTGCCGCGGCCGTGATGCTCAGCCGGGTGTTGGGCCTGGTGCGCGAGGTGCTGTTCAACTCGCTGTTCGGAACCGCTGCGATGGGGCTTTTTCTGATCGCGTTCCGACTGCCGAATTTGCTCCGCGACCTTTTTGCCGAAGGCGCCCTGTCCACGGCCTTCATCACGGTCTTTTCCCAAAAACTGGAAACTGCCGGCCGGGAGTCCGCTTGGAAGCTTGCCGCCAAAATGCTGACGCTGGCCACCGTCTTTATGAGCGTGGTCAGCCTCCTGGGCGTTCTCTTCGCCGAGCCGCTGGTGCATTTGCTGGCACCTGGATTCGCCGGGGCCGATGCGGCGCTCACAGTGCTGCTCGCCCGCATCATGTATCCGTTCATCCTGCTGGTCTCGCTGGCCGCCTTGGTGATGGGGATTTTGAACGCCTGCCAAGTTTTTACCGCCCCCGCTTTGGCATCGAGTTTTTTCAATATCGGATCGATTGCGGGCGGGACTCTGCTGGGGTGGATGATCGACCCGGGATTCGGACGGGGCGCGCTTGTCGGGTTGGCGGTTGGAACGCTTTTGGGAGGCGCTTTGCAACTTGCCATTCAATGGCCCAGTCTTTCGAGGGCCGGCTTTCGTTTGCGTGCGGACTGGGCATGGCGGGACGAGGGCATTCGCCGGATTCTGGTGCTCATGGTGCCCTCGGTGATTGCCGCCAGTGCCGTTCAAGTGAATGTGCTGGTGAATTCCCGCTTTGCCTCGTTCGCGGGAGCGGAGGCGGTGACTTGGTTGAACAGTGCGTTCCGATTGATGCAACTTCCGATCGGGGTTTTCGGAGTGGCAGTTGCCACCATCACTTTGCCGGTGGTTTCGCGCATTGCGGCCAGCGCGGATGCGGATCAGTTCGGTCCCACCCTGGCCAAGGCCATGCGCCTGGCTGTTTTTCTCACACTGCCATCGGCGGTGGGGCTGTGGTTTTTGGCAGCTCCGGTCATCGGGTTGATCTATGAGCACGGAAACTTCCGTCCCCAAGACACGCTGGAGACTGCGGCGGCCCTTCAATTCTATGCGCTTGGTCTGGTGGCCTATTCCTGCATCAAGGTTCTGTCACCCGCATTTTATGCCGTGAACCGGAAATGGACACCGATGCTCGTCAGTTTTGCCGCTGTCGGGCTCAATGTCGGGCTCAATGTTTTGTTCATGTTCCGCCTAGGGCTCGGACACAGCGGCCTGGCCCTTTCCACGGCGATTTGTGCCACGTTCAACTTTGCGGCCCTTTATCTTCTCATGCGTCCCGTGGCGAGGCGGCTCGAAACTCGCCCTTTCCTGGGAACGTTGCTGCGCTGCCTCCTTGCCGCAACAGGCCTTGCCCTGGTATGCCGGTTCCTCCCTGAAGGTGTCGCGTCCGTTTGTCCGTGGGAAGGATTTTGGCTCCAGGGGGTGGTTCTCGGAGTAACGATTCCCGCCGCGGGTGCGGTTTATTTCGCGCTCTGCGGATTGTTGCGGGTGCAGGAGGTGTCGGGCGTTGTCGACTTTCTGAAAAAGCGCCTCCGCCGTCTCCGATAAAGACGTGCCTCAGCCAATCGCAGATTCGGCCAAGGGTCGGATTTCCTCCGCGGCGATGACCTTTTCGATATCAAGAAGGCTTTTCACCTGGCCTTTGATCTTGGCCATGCCCAAGAGGTATTCCACTTCGACGGCACCGCCGAAATCGGGGGCGGGTTCGATGTCTTCGGCAGCAACATTGGCCACCTCCTCGACCGCATCGACGATGAGTCCCACGTGCTTGGTGTCTCCGCCGGGAACCGACAACTGGACCACCACGATGCAATTCGTCTCGCGGATTTCGATCGCGGGCAATCCGAGTTTTGTGCGGAGATCAATGACGGGAATCACCTTGCCACGGAGATTGATGACGCCCTTCACGTAAGGTGGCATTTGAGGGACCATCGTGATGTGAAGCATCGTGATGATCTCGCGGACTTTCAGCACCGGGATTCCATAGGCTTCATCAGCCAATGAAAATGTCAGGTATTTCCCGCTGAACCGTGAGGCTGCGGGGTGGGAATCCACGGATTGGGCGGCGGCTTGCATGGACATGAAGTAATCCGAAGTTCCCTGCTCGCGGAAGGATTTTTTGAGAATCGCCCCCCAACAGGGATGGCGGGCTCGAGCCTGCTGGTTGGTGTGGGATTTCCGGGCCTTGGATTCTGGACCCACAATGTGAAAATCCCCTTTCGAAAAGTGCTCGAACGGGTAGGTTGTCGCCGACCATGACAGCGTCCCCGGGAGCATTCAGTGATTCCACGCGCACGATCATCGTCGGTGTTGCCGATTACAAGATCAGCACCGACCCGATGACGGCGATTTCCACCTTTGCGTTGGGCTCCTGCCTCGGCGTGACTTTTTACGATGAGCGCCGCCAGATCGGTGGATTGCTCCACGCGATGCTCCCCACCGCCAATCTTCACGAGGGGCGAAAAATCCGGGAGGCCATGTTCCTGGACACTGGTATTCCCAAAATCCTTACCGCCATGGTGCGCGCGGGGGCGAAAAAATCCGACTTGCGCTGCAAAGTCTTCGGCGGCGCACAACTCATGTCGACGGACAGTTTTTTCCGCATCGGTTCCAAGAACATCGACATGTTTTACCGGTTGAGCCAAGAACTGGACCTCGACGTCGTGGCTTGGGAGGTGAGTGGGCGCGTCAACCGCACCATCCGGCTCGACAACCAGTCCGGGGATGTTGTTGTGAAAGTTCCCTCGAAGCCTGAATTCATCCGCTGATGAAAGCCGCCACCGACCTCCAGACTGTTGTGGAAATGACCCGCTCGATTCCGTGTGCGCCTGCGATTCTTCCCAAGCTCCTGAAGTTGGCCGAGGGAAGTTCCGCCGATATCGGCGAGTTGGAAATGCTCATCAGCCTGGACACCGGCCTTGCCACCAGTGTGATTCGCACCGCGAACTCGGCGTTTTTTGCCAGTGCACAGCGTTGTGACAACATCGCCGACGCGATCCTGCGCTTGGGCAGCAAGGTGCTCTACCGCCTGGCGGCGACCACACTCACCGGCCGATGGCTTGTGCACCCTGTTCGCGGCTACGGATGGGAGCCTGGTGACCTCTGCCGGCACTCGCTTTGCGTGGCGATTTGTGCGGAGACATTTGCCCGATCCATGCGGTTGGCCGATGCCTCGACCGCCTACACCGCAGGCTTGATCCATGACCTTGGGAAGTTTGCCTTGGCTTACGCCAACTTTAGCGCGTTGGATGACATCGCGAGCCGGGTGCCTGACGAGTTTGCCACTTGGCAAGAGGCCGAATTGGCGGTTTTGGGATTCGACTCCGCCCAGGTTACCAAAGCCCTTCTGGAGAACTGGGGGTTCCCGCAAATGTTCATCTCGGTCGGCTTCCACTATCCATCGCCCTCCGGGGCACCCGAGGCCGACCGCGCTTTGGTCACCCTTATTCACGCGGCCAAGCATGTGGCCACCCAGCTCGGCTACGGAGTGGGAGTGGATGGTTTTTATTATGAACCCGACGAGGCCGCCCTTCGGGAGGCGGGATTCAGCGAGGCGGAAATGGATGCCGCTGTGCCCGAGATTGTCTCCACCATCCAGCGATTCATCTCTCCGCGGGGGGAAATCAACTTCGCCTGAGACGGGCGTCGACTCAGGCAAGTCGCGGCGGAGCTCCGATCGTGCCGCGGAGTTCGTTCGCGTAACCCGGCGAGGAAGCATGCTCCAGCCTGAGCAGGGCCTCTTGAAAACGCTGGCGCAGTCCAAGATTGGCCACCCATTCACTGTTGTGCGGGCGGTTCATGAAGGTTTGGAGGTATTTCACATGGCGTTGCCAGAGTTGGACGTCGAGGGATGCGGCTGCTTCCAAGCGCTCCCGATACCACGTGCTCGCCAGCGCGCTTTCCGGATCGAAAAGTGCGCGGACCTCCGGATCGCCGAGGGATTTTCCTTCAAAGTGGCCATCCCTCATGATGTGGAGAAGGGCGTGCAGCGGTGGAATGGCGAGATCCACCCCTCCATCGCGGAAATACGCCTCCGCGACATGGCGCTGTGTGTCCACGATGTTGTTGATTCCGTCGGCAAACGACTCCGGATCCTGCACCTCGGGTTTCAGGATCTCCTCGGTGAAAACGCGGTGGGGATAGTTGAAAACCCGGCCGAAAAAAATCCGCACAAACCGCCGGTTGATACGCCATCCCAGACGGCTGGATGGCAGCGAGTGACCGTTGAACGGGATATCGGGAACTTGATCCAGACATCCCTGGGCGATGAGAAACGCGGGATCCCGCTCCCGGGGCGTCATGCGCGACCAGACCTCCGGCACCAGCAGGCTGATGTCGTGGTCAACCCGCATCTGGGGGCCGACATGACCCGCTGCTGTGAGGAATACCGGTTGCCGTGTCAGCAGGAGTGCAACCAAAGCGGCATTCAAATCAAGAATCGGCGGCAGCGCGTTGAAGGGACCTTTTGTCAAGGCCCCTTCGCTGCCGGCGCCGGTGGTCGAGGGCGACTTGCCGGTCAGCGAGCAGGTGTATTCCAAAAAAAGCTCCGGCAGTTCCAGATGGTGGATGGGGTTGAAAACCGCCAGCGGGCGCACGCCTTTTTCGGCGGGATTGTTTCGACGCCCGGGGAGTATCGCGCCGACTGGACAAGGAAGCGCTCGATCGAGTGGAAGGCGTCGGTTGAGGCGCTGGGCCATCCCTGCCCAATGAGCGTCCCGTGGTTGCACTAAATCCTGCCTCGTTTGAAGGTAGCGGGGATTCTTGGTGGGAACCCCGTCCACCAAACGCGGAGACGCGGAACACACAAAATAGTCCGATTGGCCTGTCCCGCCGGCAAAGTTGCGAATGGCCTCTTGCATGGGAGCGGTGAATTTCGAAAACACCACGGCGTCCTCGAGGATCCCGGCGACCTGCGGGCGGTCGAGGGGTTGGTAATTTGAGAAAAAATTTCCGTCCTTTGCGAAGTCGCTCTCGGTTTGCTTGTCGTAGCCGGGATGAATGGCATCGTCGGGGCGCTGAAAAAGGCGATACTCACAGTTCTCTGCGATTTTCACGGACTCCCCGGGGTGGTCGCCCGGCGCCAGATCGAGGGCTTTTGCAGGCACCACCACGGAGGCGGTGATGTCGTCTTCCAATTGCAATTTCACAGCCGGCGCAAAATCCTGGCGCAGGCTGAACACCCGCCACGATCCGTCGGTTTCGAAGCCGACCCGCAGGAAATCGGTGGTTAGAGGTTGGTTGAGGAATTTCAGTTCGTGGCCAGGCGTTCCATTGAGCGTGTCGACACTGAAAAACGACCGCCACTCATCTCCCCAAGAGGGCGAGTGAAGGCGTTTCACAATGAAGAGGAGTTCCTTGATATGTTGGGGAATTGTTTCCAGCCACGCGTTGTAGTCATCCGAATACTCGGCCGGTGCGGGAACAAAAAGTTTGATAACCGAGCCCAGAGAACGTTGGGGGCTCAGAACAGGACGCTGGTCCTGGCCGCACTTCGCCGGGTCGCGGAAACGGTTTGAATAGTCGTGGCGGAGAAGCTCTCCGACATGATCAAAGTCCCTTTGAAAATCGGCCACATAAACCGGACCTTGGATGATTGCATCGGAGATCGATTTGGAAATCTCCGACTTGCCGCCGCCCGAGACGGTGCATGGTTTGTGGCAAAAAAGCGGGTCGGGCCGCGTCCCGGTCAAACGCCAACGTCGGTTGCTCCCATCCCGCTTCAAGGTGATTCCGTATCCCGAGGGACGGAGATAAATATGCCCCGGCAGGAGCTTGAGTTCCCGCGCCACCCCGTCTGCGTCCGTCCACTCAAGCCGGAGCCGCCGCAAGCTGGCCTTCGCGTTTTCAGGCACGTAGTGGATCTCGGGAAACGAGCGGTCAACCGCATGTCCCCCCACAACGGCGGAAATCTGATCCGGAAAAATCTCCATGGCCTCATCCAGCGAGTGGCCCCGGCTCTGAACGTGAATCGCTCCGTCGAACTCCTCGCCCAGGTCGTAAGAGGGAAAAACAAGTGCTCCGCCGGCGTGTTCCTCCTCGGCCCGGCCGCCCAGATTAGCCGCGAATCCGATTTGGGTTTTCACCTCTTTTTTGCAATATCCGAAGTAGTTGTCCGCAATCAGGGTCACGATAACGCCGGAGGCGTCCCGCATCGTGGCTTTGAAAGCTCCTCCACCATTGTAAGGTTCGTTCTCGGAGGACCAGCACATTCCGTCCCTCCGCTGCCGGTCGGTAGCCTCGTCCAAGTGCGGCAGTCCAAGCGCTCGCTTGGTCAATCCCACCAGATGCGGCGCAAGAATGACGCATCCCGAATGTCCGCTCCAGTGCGCGGTATCAAGCCCGGCATCGTTTTGAGGCAAAAAAGGATCCCCTCCATTGCCGAAAATGCTTTCCACGAAGTCCAGATTGGCCACGAGGTTGCCGGGTGCGAAAAAGCGGATCTCCATTCGCTTTTCCTCACAAAAACCGGCTACGGCCGGGCAAACGAGCGGCCTTAGAAGAAGGGAGACGAAGCATTCGGCGGGCGAGTCTCCCGAGGCGGTGAATGGCAAGCGCATCAACTCGCGGGGTGGATTCAGTGCCGCTTCCAAAAGCCGGGCGAACGCTCCCAGGGGGACGGCTTTTTTATCGTCGGGAATGGGGAGTCCACCCTCGGCAATGTGGAAAACGCCCTGCGTGGTGCGCCGGTCTTTGGCGGGGTTGTGCAGGACGCCATGGGCGACCCGGTAGCTGCTAATGATTTCCGACTCGAACTTCTCCCCTTCCGCGGGCAGTGAGAGGGCCCGGGCCAATCCGTGGCGGTCGAGAACGAAGGTTTGCGCAGGCAGGCGCGGCAGCAATCCCGTGGGATAAAGACGCTCGTCCAAAAATTGCTGGATGCGCGCATCCGCTGGGCATTGATGGTCGGCCAGGAGGCGCGACGTCTCGCGATGGTTTGCTAAAAGCGACTCGACCAGATTGCCAAATCCGTTGTCCGCGGATCGATCCGCTGCAACCGGGCAGCCGATCGCCGCGAGCTTGAGATTGATGTAGGTGCGGAGTTTCGAGCCCGCGAGCGAGGACTCCGGATGAAGTCCGATTTTCAAGGCGACGTTTTCCATATGTTGATTCCCTTCACCACCTGCGTTGGCGGAGTGCCGGACGCGGTAAAATCTCCTACGTTCGCCCAGAGGGGCTTGGCAATCCATTTCGGGATTTTTCGATGGATGTGGAACATTCCGGGGTGCCGCAGGGATGGGCGGGGAAATCCGCTTCGCTTTGTGGAGAACAGGAAATTCCGGCGATCAATTCGCGGCAGAGTGCGAGCAGGCGGTGGCGGATCGGTCGTGCCTCGGCTGCGAAGGCGGTTTGGTGTTCCTCATATTCACGCCGGCCCTCCGGGGTTTCGATCCGCACGGGTGAGAATCCGAGCGACGAGAGATCGTAGGGGCTCGCCCGCATATCGAGTTCCCGGATGCGTCGCGCCAGTTCAAAGGCATCGGCGATCCACTCGGAAGGACACCACGGCGAAAGTTTGAAGCTCCATTTGTAAAGATCCATGTTGGCGTGAAGGCAGCCGGGTTGTTCGCGTGGTTCGTCCCGGACGGGCTGAAGGCGGTTGAGTTCCCTCGAGTCGGGCGTGAAAAACCGGAAGGCATCGTAGTGCGAGCAGCGGATCGGCAACGACTCCACCACGGCATCGGTCTCCTGCGGTCCGAGGCGCAATGGCAATTTCTCATGGCGAACCCGGGGACACCGGTAGACCATCGCCCATTCATGCAATCCATGGCAGGCGAAAAAAGCCGGACGGGCGGCGGTGCTTTCCAGCATGCCGGCCAACCACTCCAGAAACGGCCGGCGTTTTTCGGGAACCGCGCCCGCCGCGACTCCCCCGGGTGCATGGCAGTAGCCGGAAAGGTTCAAAAACTCCTCGGCGCCTTCGAGAACCACTCCTGCGCCCGGGTGCCATCGCCGCAGTTGTGCGGGACGATAAGGGTAATATTCGAAAAGAAAATCCTCGACCGCATGCCGTTCGTGCCTGGATTGGCGGGCCAATCGCGGTTGAATCCACGGATCGACCCTTGCTTCGTGCGCGGCTCGCCTGCTTTGCCAATCGCTCTTTGCAAGGCGGGTGTTCATCTCGTGTCGCCCGGCAGGCTTTGGCAAAGCAACGGCATGACCATCGCAAAAACCGTGCTTCTTCTGGTGCTCTCGAATGTGTTCATGACGTAGGCCGGGTTGCCCCCCCGGAAGCCGTCCACAAAAGTCTAGCGCGCGGACGATCGTTTTCCCAGCAGATCGCGCTCGAGGGCGAGAAGCCCCTGTTCGAGGTTGTCCATACTGAAAGACTGGACCTTCTCCAAGGCTGCCATCCCCATCGCTTCGACCCGCTCGGGATCGTCGCGGAGGCATTCCAGTGCCTGGCGAAGGCCTGCGGAATCTCCTGCGGGAATGACGAAGCCATCCAATCCGTCCGTGACCACCCTTCCACAATGCGGCGTCGCGACCACTGGCAGTCCATGGGCCATCGCCTCCAGTTGCGTGAGTGCGAATCCATCCGACAAGGTTGGCAAAACAAACACATCGGCCTCCCTGTAAAATGCCGCGGTGCGGTCGCGGCTGACGGATCCGTGAAAGCGCACATTGGCGGGAGCGGTGACCACTTTTTCGGGAGCGATTCCGACAGGACCCACAATGTCGATTTGCACGCCAGAAAGACCCTTGGCAGCCTCCAAAAGATAGGGGATTCCCTTGCGGAGGTTGGCTTGGCCGAGGAAAAGCACGCGCAGTTGACGGTTCCCGGGCGATGGGACCCCCGGAGCCGGAGAGGGCGTTGTCTCATAGGCCAGCGGCAGAACCCGCAGCTTGGCCTCTGGCACACCTTGCTGGAGCAGGGCTTCCCGGCTCCAGTCCGAGTTCACAAGAACCAGATCGGCAAGCGCCCACTCGGTCTTGCGCCAGGCGAAGTAATCCTCGGGCACGGGCGTTTCGGCTTTCGCCCATCCGGCCCATCGTTTTTGCTCCGCTTGCACCAATTCGACTTCTGTGCGTGCCGGATCCATCTGGCAAACGATCGATTTACCCCCCTGGTCCTTCACCCAGGCGGCCGCTTCGAGAAACCCCGTGTCGTAGCCAAAAAAAATCGTGCGGGACCAATTCTGGCCGGTGCGCCGCCGCAAGCGGGATCGGACCGCCTTTCCAAACCAGCTTCCGGCGCGAAGAAATCGAATGTAGGGATTGGACACGCTTCGCGTTTCGATCGCGCTCCGCAGCGAGGTCGCATGCAGGCCAACCACCTCGGCCTCGGTCAGGTCCCCATGAAACCGCCCGGCCAACCGCCGGGCGCCGAGCGTCCGTGCCAACAAGGCCCTCCACCCGTTGATCCAAAAATCGGTGAAGAGCATTTCCAACCGGCCGCTTCGATGAAGCACCCGTGGAATGGCATAATGCTCCCGGGCCCCAATCTGCGCACAAATCCAAGAGTTGAAGGGCGCATGCACCCGAAGCTGGCGGCTCATGGACGGGACTCTGCCTGCAATCGGGAGGTTTGAAAACCTTGATTCCTGACCCTTGAAAGCGGCTGCGCGCATGCAAGCACGAATCCGGGATTCCAGTTTCGGTTGGCCCGCGGCGTCACATTGCCGCTGTTACATTTCGTGGGCGTCGAGGAATCCTTCGAGTTGCCGGATGCGGGTGGGGTGGCGCATTTTCCGGAGGGCCTTGGCCTCGATCTGGCGGATGCGCTCGCGGGTGACCTTGAATTGCCGCCCGACCTCTTCAAGTGTGCGGCTGTAGCCGTCCACCAATCCGAAGCGTTGTTCGAGCACCTGGCGTTCGCGCTCGGTGAGGGTGTCCAAGACATCCTTGATTTTGTCCTTGAGCAGAACGATCGCCGCCATATCGGCCGGATTCTCGGCGGACTTGTCTTCGATAAAATCCCCGAAGCTGGTATCGTCGCTGTCGCCCACGGGGGCCTGCAAGGAGATCGGTTGCTGCGCCATTTTCAAAACGGCGCGCACGCGCTCGACCGGAAGTTGAATCTCCTCGGCGATTTCCTCCGGGGATGGTTCGCGACCGTATTCCTGCACGAGTTGCTTCTGAACGCGGATGAGCTTGTTGATCGTTTCGATCATGTGCACCGGGATGCGGATGGTGCGGGCCTGGTCGGCGATCGACCGGGTGATGGCTTGGCGGATCCACCAGGTGGCGTAGGTCGAGAATTTGTAGCCCCGGCGGTATTCGAATTTTTCCACCGCCTTCATCAGGCCCATGTTGCCCTCTTGAATAAGGTCGAGGAAGGAAAGGCCGCGGTTGGTGTATTTTTTGGCGATGGAAATGACGAGACGCAGGTTGGCTTCGACCATTTCGGTTTTCGCCTTGAGCGCCTTGCGGTGCCAGAGTTTGAGTTCGTCGTGGTGGGCGCGGAGTTCCTCCGGGGAGAGCCAGAACCGGGTTTCCATTTCACGGAGTTCCGCAGTGTGCTGGCGTTTGAGTTTCTGGTCGCGGGCGTGGTGGGCGAGTTCCTTCTGGATGTTGCTGACCGCCCGGTGGTTGTCGTCCACGAGCACCACCAGATCCTCGATGACCTTTTGTTTATAGAAAAATTTCGGGTAAAACGCCTGAAGCGCCTTCAGCGCCTTCTCGAATTTTTTGCGCTTGTCGGAGGCCGTTGCAGACTTCGCCGCCTCGAGGTAAAGCCGGGACACAGCCTCGGTTTGGCGCTTCACCTGTTGGCAGAGGCGGGGCAGGGCCTTCATGTAGCGCTCGCGGCTCTCGATTTTTTTATCCAGAATCACACGGTCAAACCGTTCGCGCTGGTCGATAAGTTTTTGAGCGAGGTCGACATGGGCGCGGGCGACAAATCCGAAGCGGTAAAGCATCTCCTGAACTTTGAGTTCGGCATCCTCGATCCGCTTGGAAATTTCCACCTCTTGCTCGCGGGTGAGCAGCGGGACCTGTCCCATCTGCTTGAGATACATGCGCACCGGGTCGTCGAGGATGTCGAGTTTGGAATCGACCTTCTCCTCCTTGTCATCGCTTTTCTCGTCCTTTTCCTCGTCGTCGTCATCCTTGCGGACTTCTTTCGGCCCATCCACGTCGGAGGACTGGATGATCTCGATCTCGACGCTCCGGAGTTGGGTGATGATGATATCGAGGTGGTCGGGATTGCTGACTCCCTCGGGAAGGTGCTCGTCCAGATCCTCGAAGGTCAGGTAGCCCTGCTCCTTGGCGAGTTTGATGAAATCGCGGATCTTGTCCTGCAGCATTTTTTGAACGTCCACCGTGCCCGGCTCCAGCAGGTCCTTCAGAAGGTTGCCCTGCTGTTTGGGAGGCACCACTTTAGGGGCGCTGGCTTTGGGTGGTTTCGCTGGCGCGGTCGACTTGGCAGACGCCGGCGCGGGCCGAGCCGGTTGCTTTGCGGGAGCCGGCTTGCGAGAGGGGGGCTTGGGCGCGGGAGACTTGGCGACCTTGGCGACCTTGGCGACCGGAGGCTTGGATGGCTTGGATGGCTTGGTGGCTTTGGAAACCGGCAAAGCTTTTTTGGCAGGCTTGGGCGCCAGCTTTGGCGCGGCCTTGGCCTGCACCGGGGCTTTGCGGGCGGGAGCCGGTTTTTTTGCAACTGGCGGTGCTGGCTTGGGCTTCGCCTTGGATGCTTGCACGGGTGCCTTACCAGGGGTGGCCTTGGCTTTGGCAGGGGGCTTCTTGGCAAGCGGCACCGGCTTGGGTGCGGCTTTTTTTGACGAATTGGCGGTTTGAGAAGGCTTTGAGGCCGACTTTTTGGAAGAGGTGGACTTGGTTTTCAATCTGCGCTCCGTTAGGCCTGGGAAAAAGGCCGCCGAACTTCCGCCAATCGGATCGTCAAGTCAAGAATTTGTTTTTGGAGAGATTGGCGTTCCTGTGTGGAAAGGGCCGGGGCGGAGATGGATCCTTTGAGATTTTCGATGCGGGCTTGGATTTGGGCAATCTGAAGCCCCTGGTAGTTCAGTTGCGTGGCTTGAAGCAAATCGCCTCCGGGAGTCCGTTGGACAAGTTTTGAAAACGCCCTCTCCTCTTGGGCATTCAGTCCGGCCACAAACCCTGCGGGAGGTGTTCCCGATTCGTCAAACTCCAGCGCGGCGATCCGGTCCACAAAATCCCCGGCGGGATCGAGTGTGGCCACCGGATCATGGCTGCGGAGCCAGGCTCTGGCGTCTCCGCTGGCAATCGCCAAACGGGCCAGCATCTCAATCGCCGGAGGGAGGGGAGGGGGGGGCTCGGCCTCCATGATTTCGGCCGCCTCGTCTTTCGTTGCAGGGACTTTCATGTGGGTGCGAACGGCACCCGGCGAAACGCCAAGGCGGGCGCACAACCCGGCGACGCAGGACTCTTGAAAGACGCTGTCGGGAATACGTGCCAGGACGGGTCCCATCCGGCGCACAAAGCGGGACTTCCCGGCCGCATCGGCCACTTCGCCCGCTTCGAGCGCTTCATCCAGCGCATTTTCAAAAAAATCCCGGGCGCGATTGACCACTTCCAGGAACTCATCCGCGCCCCGCCCTCGAATCAGTGAATCGGGGTCCTCGCCCGCAGGTAGGCGCACGACACGCACGTGAAGCCCATGCGACAGCAGGGCCGGGAGGGAGGCCAAGGTCGCTTTCCGGCCGGCGGTGTCGGAATCGAAACACAGAAGCACGGTTTCCACAAAGCGCTTGAGAATGCGCGCCTGGTCGGGCGTGAACGCCGTGCCTTGGGGGGCGATGACATGCCGGACGCCGGCCCCATACGCCGCGATCAGATCGAGTTGGCCTTCGCACACGATGGCGGCGTTTTGTGAGGCGAGGTCCCGTTTGGTTTTATGGAGGCCGTAAAGCACCTTCCCCTTGGTAAAAACGGGTGTCTCCGGCGAATTGACGTATTTTGCCGCCTTGGGATCGGTATTCAAAATCCGTCCACTGAAGGCGATCACCTCGCCATAGTCGTTGCAGATGGGAAACATCAGGCGGTCCCGGAACCGTGCGTAAATCCGGGCTTTTTCCCCTGTGTCTTTCGACGAGGCGAGTCCGCCCAGGAGAATTTCCTCTCGGGTGAACCGCTTGGAACGCAAATGCTGCAGGAGACCATCCCAGGACTCCGGGGCGTAGCCCAATTGCCATTCCTTGGCCACTGTCGAGGTGATGCCCCGGCTTTTCAAATAATCTCTCGCATGGGCGGCGGAGGGCGACTTCAGCAATTGATCATGCATCCAGGCGGCCGCCTCGACATGTAGCGCCACCAACCGGGCGCGCTCCCCGCTTTTCGGTCCTTCCGGATTCTCCTCCTCCAGAACGGGAATTCCCGCACGCTGGGCCAGGCGGCGAACCGCCGAGGGAAAGTCGAGGTGCTCGTAATCCATCACAAACCGAAGCGCCCCGCCTCCCGCCCCGCACCCGAAGCAATGGTAGTTCTGGCGCACCGGATTCACATGGAACGAGGGTGACTTCTCACGGTGGAACGGACACAGCGCGCGGAACGAGGTGCCGGCACGCTTCAACGGAAAATAGGAACCCACGAGTTCCACGATGTCGGTGGCCTCGATGACGCGCTGGATGGTTTCCTCGGCAATAAACCCCACTCCTGCAAATTACCTTGCTGGGCGAACCGGTGCGAGGGAGATTTCGGCCATGAGATCAATGGCGTTCGGGTGGTTGCTGGCGCTCGCGCTGGCGGGTTTGGTTCAGGCCAAGGAAGCGACTCCCCAAGTGGGCGAGGTGGCTGTTTTTCCGGTCCATGGCATGGTAAGCGAGGCCCAGTTTTTCTTTTTGCGGCGGGCCTTGAAAAACGCCGAGGCCGCAGGCGCTTCGGGAATCATCCTTGATATGGACACTCCCGGGGGCGACCTCAAGGCGACGGAAAAAATCGTTCAGATGTTTTCCAGGACCCCGTTGCCTGTTTTCACTTATATCAACCCGAATGCGGGATCCGCCGGCGCCTTGATCGCACTGGGAACAAAAAAGGTTTTCATGGCTCCGGTGAGTGCGATCGGGGCTGCCGCCCCGGTGGCCGGGAGCGGGCAGGAAATTCCCGAGACGATGAATGCCAAAATTGTGTCCTACTACTCTGGATATTTCCGGAGCGTGGCCCAGAAAAACGGTTACCATCCGGAGTTGGTGGATGGCTTCATGAACGTCGACAAGGAGGTGAAAATCGGCGACGAGATTCTCAATCCCAAGGGTGCCCTGCTCACGCTCAGCGCGCAGGAGGCGGTGCGGATGGTTGGCGGAAAGCCGCTTCTGGCCTCGGGCATCGCTCCCGGCGTCGAGGAGGTGGCCCGCGAGTGCGGACTGGATCCGGCGGGGATTGTTCGTGTCGAGCCATCGGGTTTCGAGGCGGTGGCGCAGTGGATCACCGTCCTCGCTCCGCTGTTTCTCATCGGTGGAGTGCTGGGGGCCTATTTGGAATTCAAGGCTCCGGGTTTCGGGGTCGCCGGGGTGCTTTCGCTCGTGTGTTTCACCTTGTTTTTCGGTGGGCACTACATTGCCGGGTTGACGGGGCTGGAAATGATCGCCCTGTTTGCGTTTGGGCTGTTTTGCGTTGTTCTGGAATTGGTCTTTTTCCCTGGTGTTGTGGTGCTGGCTCTTGGAGGAACTTTGATGGTCCTGGCCGCTTTGTTTTTTTCGATGGCCGATTTCTATCCGTTGCAACCCGTGGCCTTCTCGCTGGATTTTCTCATGTTGCCGATGGTGAATCTCGGCCTGGCCCTCGTATTGAGCCTCGTGGGCGCGGCGCTGCTGGCGAGGTTCCTCCCCAAGGTTCCTGTTTTCCGGGGTTTGTTGCTGTCTTCGCAATTGCCCGTGGGCTCCTCGATGCCGAGTGCGGTGAGCGATCTGGGCGACGAGTCGGGTGTGCGGCGAGGCGATGAGGGGCGCACCCTCACGCCCCTGCGTCCCTCGGGAAAAATTCAGATCGGTGACACCCACCTCGACGCCATTGCCCAGGGGGAGTTCATCGAGTCGGGAACGCTGGTCCGTGTGCTCTCGATCGAGAGCGGTCAGGTCGTGGTCGGTCGCGTCTCCTGAGCCTTGGTCGCCGCCTCCCGGGCCTTTCTGCGGCGGGCCTGCCATTCGGTCCAGGCGTGCACGGCACGCACAGCCACCCGGACCAAGCGTCCCCGGAGGCTCGCGGGAAAAACAATCCAATCGTGAAGTTGCGACTCCCGGTTGGCCATCTGGCGCTTGTAGGCCTGGTCGTTTTGAAGAAAGTCGAAGACCGCTGCCTGCCCGGTGAAGCACCTTCGAACCGAGTGAAGCAACAAAAGGCGGCCCGGCGAATACGCCGCGTAAGCCGGATCGAAGGCCATCGTGTGCATGGCATGGCGATGGCCGTTCCAGAATGCGATTTCGTAGGCGGCCGGCTGGTCGTCTGCCAGAAGGATTGACAAGCGCAAGCGCCCGCTGGCGGCGAGCGCCTCAAAAAGAATCCGGTAAAACGCGCGGTGGTCGGCCCGTTTGAAAACACCCACGCCCTCCGCGCCCTTCCAACTGCTTTTTTCCAATTCCGCAATCCGGTCCAACCATTGCACCGCCCCGGCAGGGTCGGCAATTTCCAGAAATGCAACCCGATGGTTGTCTTCGAGCCGGCGCTGCTTGCGGCGCAGGCTTTGACGCGATTTTGAGCCGAAGGTGCACTGCTCCCAGGCGTCGAAGTCCTCAAACCGCGACAAATCGATTTCCAATCGCGGCGTCCGCGGGCGCACCAGATGACGGGAGGAATTTTTCCGGGTGAGTGGATCGACGGTCGAGGCCGTGAACTCGCCCGAAAGCAGGGGCAGCCAGGCGAACGCATAGGAGGCGGCCAGACGCTCCAAGGCTTCGACCAACGCGTGCTCCGCACCCGGCGCGGCCAGCGGGTCGAACACGTCTGCCGCATGGGCGCAGGCGGGAAGAAGGGCGGTTCCGATGACCGGAAGGCGGCATTCGAAAAACGGCCAAAATCCCTCCAGCAAACCGCTGCGCCGCGCCACAAGGACAACCGGCTCATAGCGGCGCCCGAGGGTGCTGAGCCATGAGAAAACCCACTCCGGTCCCAGAAAGACATTCCCGTCCGCAGTGCGCGCCGCCAAGGCGACGCATTCGGGCTCCAGGGCGAAAACAGCGCGGCGTCCGCGTGCGATTTGGATTTCAAACGGCTCCACGGATCGAAGCATACCGGCCACCGGCAAATCCCTCCAGCCTTTGAGTGGCACGCGCCGGGTTTCGGATTTGAGACTTGAGCATTCGAGCAGAGGAACGGACATTGGGGGAATGGACCAACGACCGGTTTTGGAGACACCCGGGGGGCACAAAAGGGTTCTCTTGCACTCGTGCTGTGCGCCTTGCTCGGGCGAGGTGATGGAGGCGATGACGGCCTCCGGGATCGATTACACCATTTATTTCTACAACCCGAACATCCATCCCCGCGAGGAGTATGAGTTGCGCAAGGCGGAAAACATCCGCTTCGCGGAAAAGGAGGGCGTGCCGTTCGTGGACGCCGATTACGACACCGACCAATGGTTCGCCCGCGCCAAGGGGCTGGAGTGGGAACCGGAGAAGGGAAAGCGATGCACGGTGTGCTTCGACATGCGGTTTGAACGGACCGCCCTCTTCGCGCATGAAAACAGCTTCCCCGTCATCACCAGCTGTCTGGGTATCTCGCGCTGGAAAGACATGGATCAAATCAACGATTGCGGAATCCGCGCCGCGTCCCGCTATCCGGGTCTTGAATATTGGACATTCAATTGGCGGAAGGGCGGAGGCGCCCGGCGAATGCTTGAAATTTCAAAGCGGGAACATTTTTACCAGCAGGAATACTGCGGTTGCATCTACTCCCTTCGCGACACCAACAAATGGCGCCTGGCGAATGGTCGCCCGAAAATCGAGATGGGAGTCAAGTTTTACGGCGACTCCGCCACGGCGTAGGACGTTCCGCGCCGCGCCGCATTCGACACGCGGTCTCGCGGCGCCTATGATCCGCAGCCATGCCTTACCGGATTTGCAAAACGCTGGAGATTGAAAATGGCCACTTGCTCAGTCGCCACCCTGACAAGTGCCGGTTTCCACATGGCCACAGCCGCAAGGTGGAAATCGTGCTGCAGGCGGCGGAACTTGATGCGAACGGCATGGTGTGTGATTTCAAGGCCGTGAAGATGGCCGTGGGCGAGTGGTTGGACACTTTCGACCATAGCTTGTGCATGAATACCGACGATCCGATGTATCCCGCACTGAAGGCGGCCTATGGTGAGCGGGTGATCGGATTCGACGCCACCGAACCGACCACCGAGGTCTTGGCGCGCACGTTTTTCAACCGGATTCGCGAGTTGCTCCGGGCCTATGCGGACCTTCCGGAGGCTCCCTACAAACTTGGGGAGAATGTGCGTTTGGTAAGGGTGCGCGTCTGGGAGACCTCGTCTTCGTGGGCGGAATATGAATCGGGAGAGGATTCTTGACCCGACCCCTTTGCTCCCGATGATCTGCTCCCTATGAACGCAACGACTCTTCCCTCGAAGGGATTTATCGCCGGCTTGAAAGCCGAGGACCGCACCTTGCTTGCGAGCCATGGCGCTTTCCGCTCCGCCAAAAGCCGTGAAATTTTGATCGAGCAGGGAAAATCCCACGGGCGGTTGTTTTTTGTGCTCGAGGGCACGTTCAAAGCGGAGCGGCGCGCGGACGGCCAGGCCACGACTCTGGGAACCATCGGACAGGGGGAGTGGATCGGCGAAATTGACCTGTTTGATCCTTCCAGTGCGGTCTGCTCGGTGGTCGCCGAGGGCGATGCGGACTACTGGACGATCGCCCGCGAGGAGTTGGAAAAATTTATCAACGCCTCGCCGAAAGCCGGCAGCGCCCTGCTGATCGGCCTTGCATCGACCTTGGGGCGGCGCATCCGGGAATCCACCGAACGTGCGCCCGTCAAAGCCGCCCCGCCGCTTTTCCCGATTCTGGCCTTGGGAGGAGTGGCTGCAGCCTGCGCGGTTGTCGCCTTTCTCGCCCTCTCAAGGCCCGTCGCGGAGCCGGAACAGATCGTGTCCCAGACCGAGGTTGTTGATTCCGGCGATGCGGACCGTTTGCGCCAGCGGGTGCGAGATTTGGAGCAAGAGGTCATTTCGCTGAATGCCGCCATCGGCGAAAAAAACCGCTCCGAAGCGGCCGCCCGTCAGGAATTGGAGAGCCTGCGCCATGTGCCTGCAAGCCAGCCGACCCCTTCGCCGGTGCTCGTCGCCGCGCCTCCTCCTCCCCAACCACTCGCGGACCCCTCCCCGGCGCCTGAGGCCACTGGTGAATGGCCCGAGGAAACGACCCTGCGGGAGCAAGCCCAGATCACGATCCGCAAGGACGGCAAGGTGGTGGGATCAATGGTCCTGCCGGCCGGCCGCACGCTGCGGGTCACCGGCGAGAAGGGATCAAACGCTCTGGTCTCCCTTGCCGGAGGAACGGCGGAGGTGCCGAAGGACAAAACCGACTTTGTCGAGGCTCTGCAAAAGTCGAAGAGACAGGCCCGTCAGGTGCCGGCGGTTGCCGCCACACCGGTTGCGGCCCCCACTCCCCGCGAGTCGCCCCATGTTCGCAACGAGGCAGTGGCTCCCACAGCGGCGGTGACCTTTGTCGATATCAACGCCCTTTTTGAAGCGGTGGACATCCGGGAGGCCTTGCTTGAATTCAAACCGTCTGCCGCGCCGGCCAAGGATGCGCCTGCCAAAGCCGAGCCGGCCCGTTATTTCAAATCCCAGATGCCTAAATGGCGCGCGGCCGAGTCTCGGGCGCGTGAATTGATGCGGCGTGCGGAGGTGCCGGCTCCCATGGCCGAGTGGCTTAAAAAATTTCTGCTGGCCGCCGAAATGGTCGAGGGCGAACGCATCGACTATCTCGAGGCCCAGCTCCGCCAGATCGACCGGGACTGGCTCCAACTCAAAACCGAAGACGGCCTGGAAACCGGCTCCCGTCCCTGAGCCGGTGCGCGGCGGCACGCCGGATTTGCTTGGGTGACGGGAAAATTGAAGTTGCCCAACGACATTCCCGCCGCTACAAACCCCGACTCTTTCTTTTCTGAATCTCATGAACCAAACAGGACGCATCGTTCAAGTCATCGGCCCCGTCGTCGATGTCGAATTCAACCCGGCCCAAGGCGCGTTGCCAAAAATCTACGACGCCTTGGAGGTCGCCTTCGAATCCGGCGGCGAAAAAATCAACCTCACGCTGGAGGTCCAGCAACACCTGGGCGAGAATTGGGTGCGATCGATCGCCATGAGCTCGACCGAGGGGCTCACCCGTGGCATGGACGTGCAAGCCAAAGGCGCTCCGATCTCGGTGCCCGTCGGCGAGGGGGTGCTGGGTCGGATTTTCAATGTCACCGGCGAACCGACCGATGGTCGCGGTCCTGTGCCCCACGATAAGAAATACCCCATTCACCGCGCCGCACCCCCGCTTTTGGAACAAAACACAAAGGCGCAAATCCTCGAAACCGGCATTAAAGTGATCGATCTCATCTGTCCGTTCACCAAGGGTGGCAAAGTGGGGGCTTTCGGCGGAGCGGGTGTCGGCAAAACGGTTGTGATCATGGAATTGATCAACAATATCGCCAAAGGCCACGGTGGCTACTCGGTCTTTGCGGGAGTCGGCGAGCGCACCCGTGAAGGAAACGACCTTTACGCGGAAATGAGCGAGTCGGGCGTCATCAATCAAAAAAACCTCTCCGAATCAAAGGTGGCCCTCGTTTACGGTCAAATGAACGAACCTCCCGGCGCCCGTCTCCGCGTGGCGTTGTCGGCTCTTTCCATGGCTGAATACTTCCGCGACGAAAAGAACCAGGACGTGCTCCTCTTCATCGATAATATCTTCCGGTTCTCTCAAGCCGGTGCCGAGGTGTCCGCCCTGCTCGGCCGCACTCCGAGTGCGGTGGGATACCAACCCACCTTGGCCGCCGAAATGGGGGATCTTCAAGAACGAATCACTTCGACAAAAAAAGGTTCGATCACCTCGTTCCAAGCGGTTTACGTGCCGGCGGACGACTTGACCGACCCGGCACCTGCCAACACGTTCGCCCACCTCGATTCGACCATCGTGTTGGAGCGCTCGATTGCCGAACTTGGCATTTACCCGGCTGTGGATCCCTTGGCCTCGACTTCAAAGGCTCTTGCACCGGATATCGTTGGCGAAGAGCACTACAACGTGGCCCGTGGTGTTCAACGCGTTCTTCAACGCTACAAGGACTTGCAAGATATCATCGCCATTCTTGGTATGGGTGAGCTGTCTCCCGAGGATAAACTGACCGTTTACCGGGCGCGAAAAATCCAGCGTTTTCTCTCGCAGCCCTTCCACGTGGCCGAGATTTTCACCGGCACGAAGGGGCAATATGTCTCGACCGCCGAAACAATTCGCGGGTTCAAGGAAATCTTGGAGGGCAAACACGACGACGTTCCCGAAGCCAACTTCTACATGAAGGGCGGCATCGATATGGTCGTCAAGGACGCCTAACCGCCATGATGCGACTCGAAATCGTCACGCCCGAGGCGAAAACCTACTCGGAGGATGTGGATTCGGTGGTCATCCCCGGCGTGGAGGGCGAGTTCGGTGTTTTGCCGATGCACGTGCCTTTGATGACCTTGTTGCAACCTGGCGAGTTAAGGGTCTCAAAATCCGGCCAGGAACTCTGCTTGGCGGTGGGAGAGGGATTTGTGGAAGTGACGGCCGACAAGGTCGCTGTTCTGACGGACATGGCAGTCAAGGAAAGCGAAATCGATGAGGCGGCTGCCGAGGAGGCTGTGCGCCGCGCGGAAGAGGCGATGTCGGGCCAGAAACTCAGCAATGAGGAATACGCCGCCACCAACGCGGCGCTGCTTCGTTCACTCGCCCTCATCAAGGTCAAGCGCCGCCGCGCCCATTGACCGTGGCTATTCCCCTTCTGTGCTCGACCCGCAACGCGCACAAATTGGGCGAAATCCGCGCAATCCTCGGCCCTGCGTTTGAGGTTTGGGATCTGTCTACCATTCCGGAACTCGGCGAAGTCGAGGAATCCGGCGTCACCTTTGAGGAGAATGCCGCTCTAAAAGCCCTCGCTGCGTCCCGTTATTTTGACGGATGGGTGTTGGCTGACGATTCGGGTTTGGAAGCCGATGCCTTGGGTGGTGAACCCGGGGTGCGCTCGGCCCGGTTTGCCGGGGAATTGGCCACGGATTCCGACAATCGTCATTTACTGATCCAGCGATTGCTTGCCCTGCCCAGTCAACGGTTCGCGGCCCGCTTCCGCTGCACCATCGTGATTGCCAAGAACCAAAAGATCTTTGGCACCTTTCATGGAACAGTGGAAGGGCATTTGATCCCTGAAGTCCGGGGTGGAGGAGGTTTCGGCTACGACCCTCTTTTTATTCCCGAAGGCCACACAGTCACGTTTGCCGAGCTTCCAGCCGAGCTGAAAAACACACTCAGCCACCGCGCCCGCGCCTTGCACGCTTTTCGAAACTGGGCCGCCGAAGCAATTGCGAGATAAATTCAATTTTTGCTATTTTTTAAAACACAGCGAATCCAAGCCTGATACCAATAGTCTATAGCTTTTGGACATCTGGAACAGCGTGCAGGGCGATTGGGCTCTCGAAGCGGCCTTTAAAATCCGCACCCTTCAAGACTTTGGTAAAATCCGTTATCCTCGCGCCGAAAAAGAGTCATTCCGTGAGCGTAGGAAAATCTGTTTTGCAAAGTTTTTAAAATTCGGGACCGACCCTTGGGCTGCGGAGGAATTCACCGAGATTGCGGCCCATCCGCGCATGACCATAATCGGAGGGGTGGATTAAATCAGTCGTAAGGTCGCCCGGGGAATCCAGAACCGAACCGCCTTCAATCAACCCCAGGCCGGGCCAATTCCCGCTGGCGTGGATTCGTCGGAGGATTTCCGAGAAGGCTTGTTGCCGCTGTTCGGGAACGCCCGAGGCATAATTCGGATACACCGTCACCAAGAAGAGTTGACGATCCGCACGGTGGACTTTGTCGAGCAGGCGCTCCACCCGTTCTTGGAAATCCCCGGTTTCCACCGAAGTGCGCATGTTGACGCCGACCTCGAGGGTGAAAATTTCGCAGTCATCTTGCTCCGCCAGATAATCCGCCACCTCGGGCTCGCAATGGCACGAGCCCGAGAGTCCAAGATTTCGCACATCCAATCCAGCCGTGCGGGCGGCGTGGTAGACATAGCTGTTGAGGTGCATCGACGCGGAGGCGCCGTTTGTGATTGAGCTGCCATAGGCGAGCCAGCGTCGCGCGGGGGTTTCCTCCGCGCGGGGTGGCCGCGTCTCATGGCC
>CAMCXK010000008.1 GCA_945883435.1 Chthoniobacter flavus
TTTGCTCCCGGGCACCCGCCAGCGCCGCGCGGTAGTCGAAAGCCGGGTCTGTCGTGGCGGCACGGTAGATCGGGCCGAGATACTGGGTGGTGATCGCTTGGAAGTTTTTTGCCGGCACCACGGGCCGCAACATCGAGTCCAGATTTTTCCAATAGTCGCGCAATCCTTCTGGAATCCTTTCCGCCACCGTCGAGAAACCCGCCTTGTCGAGAAGTTGCGGGTTGAGGGTTTCGGCGACGCCCTCGCCTTCGCGCACATAGCTCTGAACCATGCTCAAGCGGTAGTCGTCGCTCGCGAGGAAGCTCAACACCGCCCACGCCAAGCGCGCCTTGGCGGGATTCTCCGAAAGAATGTAGTTGAGGCCCGCAATCTCGCCTTGGGCAAACACGCCCGCGCCCGCAGGACCCGCCGGAACGGGTGCGAATCCCAGAAGCTCGTGGTCGAAGTTGGCTGAAAACTCGCCGTAGCGTTCCGGGGTGACAAAGGCCATGCCGATGCGCGCCGGATCCTGTGTGAAGAGATCATACCACTTCACATTGGTGCCTGTCGCTTGACCTCCGATTTGGTTGAAAGCCACGCCGGTGCGGATTTCCGCAGCCCCGTAGGATTTTCCCGCAAATTCCAAAACCGCTCCCGGCGCGAAGGGATCTCCCGACCAGCGACCCGCTCCCAGAGAGGGATGCAGCACTTCACGGTTCTCGGGAGTGTCGGGGGACCATGCGACGAAGGGTTTCCCGTCCGGTCCGACGATCCACTTCGTCAAGGTCAGGCGACGCAGGAAGGCGACCGTTTGCACCATGGCCTCGGAATCGACTGTGGAAACCCACCGTTCGCGGCCGTTGCCGTCTGTTTCCTTGCTGGCCAGCGACCCTCCCAGTCCCAGCAGATGGGCGTCGGCCACGGCATCTGTGAGTTGCACGCCGAAGACACCGTCACCCGAAGCGGAAATCGCCAAGGCAAAGTCAAAAAATTCCTCCCAGTTTCCCGGAGCCCGCGCTGGATCGAGTCCTGCGGCCCGGAAGGCATCGCGGCGGAACATGAGGCCATTGGCAAAAATCGCCGTCGGCACGCCGAACACATCGCCTTTCCATGTCATCATCTCGCGATACACGCGGGGGATGCTGTTCCAACTCGGCCAGATGAGTTCCCGCTCGCCGTCGGGGCCCGTGATGTAGTCCCACGCGCCGTTTTCGAGCCTGCGAGGCCGGCCTTGGGCGTCCTCGCGCACTTTCCAGATGAACGCGTTCAGGGGCATTAAAAACCGCTGGTCTCGGTATTGGTAAAATTGCGTGATCCCTTGGCTGGTGGTCACGACCTCCTCGCCGGTGCCGGCTGAAAAATTCAGAATCTTTAAGCTGAATCCCGGGAAACTCAGGGGATTGTCCGGTTCGATACGGATCACTCGCCCCCACGGCTGTCCGGTTTGCGGATCCACCGTCTCGTTCATGAAGCTTTGCAATGCCGAGCGGCGGGCGCGCGTCGGGGGACTCCACGCCCACGGCGTGTAGCCGGTCACGCGGATCACGGTCGGCGCGGCGTCTTCGGCCGGGGCAGCCTCCGCAATCCCCGTGCCGATCATCAACACGATGCCACAAGCCCACCAACGCATGGCGGGGAATAGCCGGTAAAAGACAAAGGAGGATGCAGTCAAAACTATCCCACTATGGATGTATCCATCCCGCTTTGGCAATCGGCCCGAGCGTCATTGCAACAGGGTGTTTTGCGTCAAGGCTCCCAAGTTCGAAAATCGCTCCGATTTCCGTTCGCAGAGCGCGTAGCGGAATTTCGAAGAAATTGCGCTGGCCAAAAGCGCCCTTTTCCAAGCGCCCTGCGCCATCTTGCAGAGCGCGCCTCCTGTCGTTGAAAATCGTTGCGATTTCCGCTACGCGAAGAAGCTCCCCCTGTAGCGGAATTTTGAAAAAATTTCGCCGGCGATCGGCTCAGCGATCCTCCTTCAACAGGCTATCTTGAATCGAGCCCAGCGGGGGAAGTGCGCCCGGGGCGATCAGTGGCGTGGATTGGCCATTTTTGACAATTCGCACGCCGCCTGCGGAGTCCGCAAAAATTTCCTCCACGACCCCGCCTGCCGCAATGCGCACTCCGCCTGGGATGGTGGAAACTTCAGGGGGCGTTTGCCCTTGTTGGTAGGGAACGAGAGCCCAGAGAACAGGGGTGCCGGGATCGGATTCGATGCGCGCCCATTTTTGGTATTCCCCGTAGGTCCAAGGATCCTGCCAGCCGGTTGGGGGGATGAGCGCGCGGCCTTCGGTGGCGGCGAGGTGCTTCAGCCAGTCAGCGGCCTCGTTGCGGTTTGCATTGACGCGGCGGGGCTGGAATCCTGCAAGGGGCAAGCGTCCATCCTTCTTTTTCCGTTCCTCCATGCGTTTGTCCCACGCTTCATGCGACTCGCCCTCGCGAATCCAGTATTCCTCCGGGCCAAACATCCACTCGTCGGCATAATACCACTGGCGATCCGATATGCGCGGGTTGGTCGCCTCGGCCAAGTGCACGATCATGTCCTTGTCGAGTTGGCCCCGGGCGGAAATGCGGGGACCAGCGATTTTCAAATCCCGAGCCAGCAGGTGGATGTTCAATTGTTGCGGTTCGCGGGATTGGGTTTCATCCCGCACGACGAGGTAGTCGCACAGCGGGCTTCCCTCGGGGTGCTTGACCAGGATCAGAAACCGGCGGTGAACGATGGGCGAGACCTCGCGACTCGGATAATCCCTCGCAAATTCGGCATCGCCGGGATCGACCGGGCTGGCTACAAGTTTCGACCCTTTCAGTTCCGAAACAACAACATCGGCTTCGGGGCGGCTGACGAAGGCCCCGACGGCGGCGGAGCCGAGGAGTTGCTCCATGGCTGCAACGGGCTTGCCGGTTTTGTTGTTGTTGACCTCTTGTTCCTTCCCGAAGGTCATCGAGTTGTGCAGGGCGGCATGGTCGCCGCGTGGTGTGTATGAGCAATTGTAGTCCAGTGAGATGGGCGTCGAGGATGAATAAAAATGATACGAATTCTCATCGTTGTGGTAGTGGCCCCGGATCCGGCCGGCTTTGTAGGAGACAAACGATTCGCGCGGAGTGCCAAAGGCATTTCGCATGGTTGCCCCAAATCCGAACCATGGCCGTGATTTCCAATCCAGTGACTTGGGATCGGTGACAGGGACCGGTCCGTCTGTAGTCAGCAGCGTGCGGGAGGCGGGACTGCCGTCGCCTTTGACGCCGGAGGCTTCCAGCATTTGCCAGGTGGTCATCATGTCTGTCGCAAATTCCGGATCCGAGGTGCGGAAGAGTCCCGCGAGCGCTCCAAAGCCCTGGCCTAGTCCGGAATCCCAGCGGTGCGTGTCGCCGATCGGGGCCTCGTGCCGGCGGTCGATACGCACATCCACAGGCGTCAGCAAGTGTCGGTGCCAGAGTCCGGTGTTCTTAACCATCGGATTTTTGCCCAAAAGGTTGCCCAAGCCCAGGTTTTCGAAGGACCGCCCCATTGGCAGCAGGAGTGACAAGGCGTAACCCGAGTAGCCGGGACACTCCACGCCGACTCCATCGGGAGGAAGCAGAACCAAATCCAAATCGCGCAAGTAATTTTTCTTCGCAAATTCGATCCAATCATTTGCGTGCGGGTGGTCTCGCAGCAATCCTCCGACATAGAGGGCGGCGGCATACTTGTCGGTGTGAAAATTCGGATTTCCGGGCATCCAGCCATTTTTCCATCCCATCCAGTAATCGGGGTCTGTGGCGATGTAGCCCAGAGCCGCCTGCTCGGCGCCACCCAGCGGCGTGCCGTTCGCCATCAAGTCTGCAAAGCGGAAACCCAGCATTCTCCGGATCGGTGGGGAGGTGGGATTCAAAAAATCATCCTGGTAGCGTCGCTCCCGGAACAAATCCGAGCGCATCAAATCGGGGGCTTTTGAATCGCCCTTGGCCAAAAGGCGGATGAGCATGGACCCATCCGAGTTGAGCGAGCGATCGAGGGTGCGGGCCTTTTCGCGTAAATCCTCGAAAGCCGCCTTGGCACTTGCCCGCTGGTCTTCCGGCAATTCTTTCAACGCGGCATCACGCTCTTTGATTTCAGCGCGGAGAGTCTCCAGTTCGGACATTTGGCGCTCAATGCGGGGCCACTCCTCCCGCAAGGCCGCCGTTTCCGGGGTCTCCTTGCCGCTCTGAAAATCCCCTTGGATTTTCTTCAACCGGGCCCGGGTGATGAGAAGGTTGGGGCCTGCTTTGGCAGTGTCCCGGGGCCATTCCAAAAGGTAGCGGTTGATCAATGCGTTCAGGGTCCAATCGACATGGCGCCGAACGAGGCCATTCAGTTTGCCGGTGGTGTCGAAGAGGTCACGCGGTCCGGCGCAGAGCCCATAGGCCCGTTGGCCGTAGTGAAGGCCTTCCACATCGGCGGGAACCAACGGCAGGCGCAGGTTGCCTGAATCTCCATTCTCTGCGCGGGCCACGATGGTTTGGGCGAATGGCCCGACCCACTTGCTCGGAAATGCCGCCACCACGCCGATCGCCGGATTTTCCGGACTATATCCCGTCGCAGGATTGGCGGGGGCATCCGCTTTGGGGGTGGCCCCGCCCGAGGTGAGAAAGAAATCTTGCGCCCCTCCTCCGCCTTGATTCCAGACCGGTCGCAACATCGCAAACGGGCGACCCTTTTGAGGCTCTCTCATCTCCGCCGGAGCAAACAGGATTTCCACATTTCCTCCGAAGACATCCCACTCGAACCACCTCACCCACATGGCTGTATCGAAACGCTGGCTCTCCTGGCCTCCCATGGTGATGACATATTGATTGAACCCCCATGGTTTGATCTCCGGGTCTCTGGGCAGATGCGCCCGCTCGCTCACATCGATCCATGGGTCGTCCAAAACAAATCGCAACACGGCTTCGTAGCGGACTTGATAGGCAGGGACATTTTCCCTCGGAATTTCATCCGGCGCAAAGCGAAACGATTGCTTGCCTGGCCGCAGCGGAATCGCCTCGGCCTGGGCCGTCGGCGCTTGTTCGTCACCAGTCAGGGTGATTTTCAAGTCCACATGCACGGGTCCCTGAGCAAGAATCTCCGTTTTGGCCTCGCGAATCATCGCCGGGCCTTCGAAATGTGCGCGGGCGTCCCACTTGCTCGAGTGGGCCACCAGAATTCCTCCCAGCCAGTGGGGAAGGTCTTCAAGGCGGGTGGGAGCCTTTAGCGGAGACTTGCTGTAATTTCGGATTTTGGCTTGGTAGGGTCCGTTTTGAATCAAAAAATAATCTCCTTCCTCTTTGAGCGAGAGCGCCGAGGGGGTGGCAACTCCGGACTCGATGCGGGCCTTGACATTTTTCAAGGCCGGATTTTTCGAGGGATTTTCCAGAGATTCGCCATTTTCATCACGCCCGAGGATCGTGGCAATCGTCCACAATCGATCCACTGACTGGCCGCCTTCTTGAACGCGCTCGATTTGCCCGGGGCGCTTAACGCCTTGAATGGTGACCGTGACCGGTTCGCGCAATTCTCCGGCCGGGAAATCCATCGAGATATGCTCCAAGGGCCACAAGTCATTCAGCGGGTTGGGAATGTTTTTTTCGACCGCAGAGGCGAAAGCAACGGCAGGGATGACAAGGAGGAGGATGGGGATACGCATAGAAAAATGAAGGGAAATAGTTTAAACAGAAAAAAGATTTTTTAGACAGGAGGGCAGGATTCGCAGGATCAACAGGAAAAATTGAGCAAGGTGGTGGTTTGGACGAAAATTTTTCTTACGATCTGGGGCAATTTACTCACGCTCTCTGCTATTCGTGGTTAATTCCGTTGGATTTCGGTTTAAGGCACGGGCACTGGCAGGATCGAAGCAAAGGCCATCGGAAGCCAACCATCCCCCCAAGCGTGACCCATGCCTGGAAAAATCGTGTAGGTGTAAGATATTTTATTTTCTTTTAGAGACTTGTGAATGAGTTCGACTCCGCCATAGGACAAGCTCCCCGCCAGCAGGGAAATCCGTCGATCCTTTCCTTGGAACTCGGATTTTTTGTCGGAAATCAACTTGGGAATAAAAAAGTTCTGGTCGAAGTTCTCCCGGCTTCCATAGCTGTTCACCATGCCCCATTTTTGAAAGATGTCGCCCTGCGGATTCGGGTCGGCGCAGTCATACACGGCCGCCCGGTGAAAGAGAGACGGATTTCTTAAAAGCAGGCCGAGGGCCCCGAAACCGGATTTGCTGAACCCGATCAGGTAGCGGTCCGCGCTGTTGGTCGAAACGGGAAATTCCTTCTCCAACAATGGCAGGACGATATCCGTGATGTAGGCTTGCTGGCGGATGAACGGACCATTGGCCGGGCGTTCCGGAAAATCGCCATACCAAGGGTCGATATCGTAGGAGGGGACCACGCAGATGACTTGGTAGACATTGTGCAAGTTTTGCTTCCGGATTTCCTCCACCGGCGAGCCCCACTGACCATCCAATCCCGTGTTGACGGGTAAAATCACCACCACGGGATACTTCACACCCGGCTTGATCGCATCCGGGCAAAGCACCTCCAGTTTGTTGGGGCCCTTTTGGTAGTCGCTTTCCACGGTGAAGGAGACCACTCCTGGTTTGGTGGGAGTCGCATCCCGTGTTGCTTGGGAGGGATTTTCAGCCCGAGCGGGTAAAATCCCGGCCAATAAAGACATACAAAGCAAGTTGCGCACCGCAAACTTCAATTTTATCGGGAACATACTTGAATAGTAGTGCGCTCCCTTGCGTCCACAACTTGCATTTGCGTCACGAAGTTCCTCTTTTTGCGAATCGCCCCGGGTCATTGTGATCCCTTTTAAGAATGAGCAGATTGTAGCGGAATTTTGAAAAAATTTCGTTGTCCGCCGCCTTGAGTTCCACCCCATGCGCCCCGCCGCGCAAGGGCCTTCATCTGCGGTCGAAAATCGTTCCGATTTCCGCTACAGGTAGCGGAATTTTGAAAAAAATTCGTCGTCCGCGTGTCGCAAATCCACACTTTTCCCGAACGCAAAATCCGGTTTCGCAACCAGGATTCCTGAGTAGGTTTTACCAGATATTCCCCACGCGCCATGCTCCCCGTCGCTCACACATCCCCGTTTTATCGGCATCTCCAAGCCATTGCCGATCCATTCGCCCGTTTCCTCCACCTCCAACCCTCCTCGCCTGCCATGAACAACACGATCCATCGTTTCCAAATCACCGCAGTCCTCCCAGCGGGGCTTATTTTGATTTTGCTCGCTTGCCCTCTACTGTCGTTGCGTGCGGATACGCTCACTTGGTCTGGCGGGAACAGCACCGATTGGTCCGATAGCGCGAATTGGGGCGGCACCGTTCCCAAGGCGAACGATTGGGCTTATTTCAACTCTTCTCCCTCGAACCAACCGACTCTCACGGGTAATATTTCCATCGAGGGCGTCCGCTTCGGCACCTCGGCCGGCAATATCACTCTCTCCGGCGGCACGCTCAGTCTCGGCATCGGCGGCCTTTATGATGGCGGCACGGTGACCCGGCCGACGGTGACCAATGCCAGTGCGACGCTCACTGCGGTCAACACGACTGTAGCCGCCCAACTCTCGTCCATGCTTGCCAACGGCCAAACCGGATTGACGGTCACCGGGTCGGGGATTCCTGCAGGGGCCGTCGTCACAGGAGCCACGGTCAACTCCGGTTTTAGCGATTCCACTCTCACACTCAACGCCTCCGCCACGGCCACGAGCAATAACAATATCTACACACTTCCGAATGGCAGTAGTTCGACCCTCACGATTTTATCCAACATCGCCCTCACCGCGAACCAATCTTGGCAGCTCAACTCGGGAGGTGTCACCAGCGTGAATGGATCGTTGTCCGGTTCCTCTGATCTGGTTATCGCAGCATCCAACCAAACGAACAACACAACCCTCCCGAATCTCCGCCTCTACGGCACCAACTCGGGAATGACCGGCACCATCTGGATCGGCCAGAGCACCGGCACGGGAAGCCTCGGCCTACTTCTGGGCTCAGCCAGCGCCATGACGAATGGGCTCATCTACATGAGTGACAGCGATAAAAACCTCTGGCTCACCGGCGGTGCTGAAAATGTCTACACCTTCGGGATCAACGGCACGGAAACCACCGGGGCTCGGGTGGCATTTCGCGTGGGCGGCTCCAGTTCGGGCGGGCTTTATGCAACCGGCGGGGATGTTTACTGGAACCCGGGGGGCGGCACAGACTACAACTGGTCTGGAACGGCCGCTCAGGCCGTGGGAATGCAATTCGGCGGCAGCAACGATTCCACCCCCCGCATGTTTTATCTTGGAAACTCCCAAGGCAATCTGACCATCACGGGCGCCAACAAGAGCTTTATCCAAAGCTCCGGCGGCAATAATCCCGGTCGTGTCACGCTGCTTTCGGCTTTGGGAGGGAACGGATCCACTGCGCGGACTTTGAGTAGCAATCTGCCGCTTCTGGTCCTCACCCGTCCCTCCGTGGTTGGCACAGGAGCGGGTGGCTCGGGAAGTTTGACCTTGAATATTACTAGCGGTGCGACATCCATCAGCGACATGAATCAATTGCCCGGCGGAAATTTGATTATCAGCGGGGGCGTTCTCGTTCTCGACGGTATCAGTGGAAGCACCTTCGCAAGTAGCCGTGGTTTTGGAACTGGTGCAGGGCAATGGCAATTCACAGGCGGTGGCTTTGCATCGCGGAATGGTTCATTAACTATCCCCAATGGAACGACAGGATTTACGACCTCAACTTATGATGGAAACCGAACATTTGGCACTGCCGTTTTGGCCAACGACGGATCTTTCTACGCCAATGGAAATCTCAATGTTGGAGTCGACACGACACTTTCCGCGGCCCGCACTTGGATTATCGCTGCAACCGGGCAGGGGTTGAGCTCCAACTCCACGCGCCCCGTTTACACCTTCTCGGGAAACCTCTCCGGTGCGGGTAGTCTGTTGGTTCAGGGAGGTGCCAATAGCGCGAATGCCCCGGAGCTTGTTTTGAGTGGACGCAATGCGTGGACCTCGGGAGCCACTTTCCAGCTAAACTCCAGCGGTCCGGTTTACATGAATGTCGGTAGTGGTGGTCTTATTGCAAGCAAGGCCATAGTGCGTTTTGATGGCGATGAATCGCTTCCCACCGGGAATGGTGGCAATTTGGCCTACATATCCGGACAAAATCGCAACGATAGCACGCCAACGGGTATCTTGCTCACAGGTAATGCCACGGGCAAAGTTTACGACCCTTCCGCAGGCTACAAGTTTCTCTTGGGCACCACCGATCCCTCGGGGACTTCCGATATGGTCTTCGGAGCCGATCAAGGAAAATCGCAGATTCAAAGCGCCCAACTTTTGCTCAATACGCAGGTCTCTGGCACCATGACCACAGCATTGCTCGCCCGCTCGGGAGCTGAGTTGACGCTTGGAGCTGCTGGAGCTGCGTTTCAAATTGTTCCAACTTTTGGAAATTCCACAACCGCAAACTCGACCACGGCAACTGTGGTTTCAGATCTCGTGACTGGCAACCGCACGCTCATCAAACGAGGCGAGGGAACCATGGTTCTCGGAAATGTCGGCTATACCTCCCAAGACGGTCTTACAGATAAGTCGTCATTAATTAGTTGGCGCATTGGGCGGGGAACGGCAAACGCCGTCTCGTCGCCCTATTCCGATGGTGCCATTCGAGAAACTGGATCGGCCTCCACTAACAGCTTGACAGGATTTAACATCAACTTGGCGGGTGGTGTCTTGGAATCCAACGGATCGTTTATAAGAGCCCTCGGCACGGGATCGACTCAAGTCCAGTGGAGTGCGAACGGCGGCGGCGGGTTTTCTGCCTATGGTGGCAACCTCACGGTGAATCTGGGAAGCAGTCTCGCGCAAGTGAGTTGGAATACCTCGCCCTTCGTCAGAGAAAACAACCCGCTCATGTTTGGCTCGGAAACAGCCAATGCCACGGTCGATTTCCAAAATCCTATCGCTTTGGGCAGCGCCCAGCGGGAAATCCGGGTGTATGACAATGCGACTAGCGACACTGATTTGGCGCTTCTCAGCGGGAACCTCTCGGGAACAGGGGCCGTCCTCAAAACCGGCAATGGCACGCTGCAATTGGGAAGCACAAACGCCTACTCTGGAAATACAACCATCTCGGCCGGCACGCTGAAGATCACCTCGATCGCCAACGGAGGAGCCGTGAGCTCGCTGGGCAATTCCACCAACGCGGCTGCCAATTTAAACTTCTCCGGAGGCACCTTGGAATACGCGGGAGCATCCAACGGCGCCACGGACCGCAACTTCACGATTACCGCCGGCACAGGCGCTGCCATCGCTGTCACAGGGGCTGGAGAATTGACGATCTCCGGCGCATCCGCTTCCACGAATGGGTCGCTCACCAAGTCGGGATCCGGTGTTCTCAACCTTGGAGGCACCAACCTCCACAGCGGCGGCACCTCGATCACGCAGGGCACCTTGGCCCTCTCCGGCGGTAACGCCCTGGGCGACGCCTCGACCGTTACGCTTTCCAACGCATCCGGCGTGGTTCTGGCTTTGAACTCCAGCGAAACCATTGGCTCCCTGCGCGGGGGCGGCTCCACGGGTGGAACCACCCAAATTGCCGCCGGGCAAACGCTTACCGTGGCGGAATCCGGCAATGCCACCTACGCAGGGCAGATCACCGGATCCGGCGGCTTCACCAAATCAGGTGCGGGCACCTTGACTTTCTCCAGCACAAGCACCGGTTCCCATGGTGGAAGCACCTCGGTCGCCGCAGGCACCTTGGTTGTGGATGGCAATTTCTCGGCCGCCACGGGTCCGGTATCCATCACCTCGGGAGCCACGCTCTCCGGCTCGGGTTCCCTCGGCGGAGCCACCACATTGAATTCCGGGACCATCCTCGCACCCGGCAACAGCCCCGGGATTTTGACCTTCGGCAGTTCGTTGGCCTTGAACGCCGGGAGCGATATCCGGATGGAAATCAACGGATCCTCACGCGGGACCACCTACGACGCGATCGATGTCACCGGGGCCCTGACCTACGGAGGCAATCTGCAGCTGACCTTCGGGCAAACCTTCGGCACGGGGAACCACCCTTTCAACCTCTGGTCGTTTGGAAGCCAGTCCGGATCGTTCGATTCCATTACATTGGCCGGAGCCTACACAGGTTCCCTCACCAACGACAGCGGCACTTGGACCCTCACGGAAGGCTTGAATTCCTTCGAGTTCTCGCAAGCCACCGGCTCGCTCGTCCTCACGGTCGCTGTTCCCGAGCCCGGCACCTGGGCGCTCCTCGGTGTAGCCGCTGGCACGTTCCTCCTCTGGCGGCGCCGCACCTCGTAGCGGAATTTCGAAGAAATTTCGGCCTGCCGCTGAGCCGCATCTCACTGCGCGTCGTCGAAAACCAGACCCTTCTCTGTAGCGGAAATTTGAAAAATTTTCGTCCTCGTCCGCGCCGAGTATCACGCCGCCTCCCCTCGAAAATCGTTCCGATTTCCGCTACGCGCTACGCGCTACGCGTCGACCGAAACCGCCTCGAACGCCATCCAGAAGCTTTCCCAGAAACCCTCGCGATGCGGATCGAGCGAGGGATACCCCGGCACGATGCTGCCGCAAAAGGCGTAAGCCGTCTCCTCCTCGACCAATCCCGCGCGCAAGGGATTTTGCAGGATGTATCCGGCCAGATTCTCGAAGGCCCCGCGCTGGCATTCCGCCTCGCGCAGCACGTGATCATGCGCTTGGCGCTGCAGAGCGATGCCCTCCGGCAGAAACCGTGTGAACGACTTCCGCAGCATGCGAATTCCCAAGCGCTGATCCGCCGCCGGCCGGCAGCCCATCACCAGAAAATGGGCATGATCTGGCATGAGGCAGTAAACGGGGAAGACCAAGTGATACCGCACCCCGACATGAACCAGAATTTCCCTCAAGCGAAGGTGAAAGCACTCGTCAAGCCATCCGGTCGCGCGGTCCTCCATGGCCATCGTCCAGTGGCCCGCGGCCCGGCCCCGATAAAATCCCGGGTCCAATCGCGGCAATCGCGCGCGGTCGTTCATGCCCGGCAGCCATCGCGAACGCCCTCCATTCCTGCAAGCAAAAAAGCAAACCCACCACATTCCCTCGTAGCGGAATTTCGAAAAAATTTCGTCTGCCCCGCCGAGCATCACGCTGCCGCATCTCGAAAATCGTTCCGATTTCCGCTACGCGAAGAAGCACACCACCGCCGAAAATCCACCCCATTCCCTTGTAGCGGAATTTCAAAGAAATTTCGTTGTCCGTGCGATGCCTTATCCCGGCGCCAGTTGCCACCTGGCAGCGTGCGTGATCTGCCCTCGAAAATCGTTCCGATTTCCGCTACAGGTAGCGGAATTTTGAAAAAATTTCGCCCTCAGCCAAGCTGCCAGCCAGCCCCTCCGTGCCCCCGCGCCTCCGTGCCCCCGCGCCTCCGTGAGAATCTTGCTTCTGGAGCCATTTCATCGAGCGCCCCGAGTCGCAAAACGGCCCATATCCCGAACGCAAACTCGGGTTTCGCGCAAGCAAATTCTGAAGAAAATTGTCACGTTCCCAACCCCATCCTCAGACACTCCCCGATGCTCCCCGCCATCCGCATAGTCTCATTCCATCTGCGTTCCCGAGTTTTCGCCGGTTCGGTCGCCGGAGCCTGGCATTGCGAACCCACCGCGCCTCCTATGAAAAAATCGACGCTGCGTTTTCACTCCACGCCCACGCTTTTGGCAAGCTTCCTTGGCTTTGTGCTCGGGTTTCTCCTCTGTCCCACGCCCACCGTGTATGCGCAGAACCTGACATGGACCGGCACCAGCAATTCAACTTGGAATACCACCACCAACTGGTCTCCAAACGGCACCCCGGCCAATGGGGGGAATTTCACTTTCAACTCCACGATCACCAATCAACCATCGAATAACAACATCACCAGTCTCTCCATCGGTAGCCTCACCTTTGGAACAGCCAATACCAACGGCGTCACGATCGGAGGCAGTGCCTTCACATTGGCGGGAAATTTGACCAATCTCAACACCACGGCGAGCCGAAATGTCACCATTTCCAATGATATCACAATCTCCGGAAACCAGACTTGGACGGCCTCAAACTCAAATGCCATTACAATCTTGTCGGGTAATCTGTTAGGGGCTGGGAATGTCACGATCACTGCATTTGCTTCAAATGGCGTAACAGCGCCGGTCTTTAGATTGCTGGGAGGGAACAACAGTGGTTGGACGGGAGGAATCAATTTTTCTAGCGACTCGGGCTTGCTCCTGTCTTCAGCGCAAGCGATGACGGACGGTTTGATTAATTTAAATAATGGCGGTAACGCAAACATTTGGCTCACCGGAGGGGCAGAAGCGGGCACTTACACCTTTGGGATTGCCAATACGCAAAATTCTGGAGCCAGAGTCCAATTCCGTGGCAGTGGATCTGGTGGAATTTTTCTTACTGGCGGTGATGTTTATTGGAATCCAGGAGGTGCGCAAGATTATTCCTGGTCGGCTACAGGAAGCAGCAGCAATGCAACGATTATCGATTTTTCGGGAAGCAACAACACCACGCCCCGGATGCTCTACTTGGGGAATGCTTCTGGAAACTTCTCAATTAGTGGAGGAAATAAGACATTCAGAAATGCGACCGGCGGCAACAATCCCGCTCGCGTCACTCTGTTGTCTGCTCTGGGCGGCAATGGAACGACATCGCAGACTTTGACCACGAGTCTTGGATTATTGGTTCTCACAAAAAACGCAGTTTCTGGCACCGGTTCTGGAGGTGCAGGAAAGTTGGCGCTTACAGTCAGCGGCGGAGCTACTGCTATTAATGATCTCAATCAACTGCCGGGAGGTAATCTTAATCTGAGTGGCGGTGTTCTTATTTTGGATAATATTTCATGGGATTCCCTGATTTCAAACAGAACGATCGGTAGTGCAGACGGTCAATTTCGAATCACAGGCGGAGGCTTCGCGGCAAGAGGATCAAATCTTCTCATTCCAAATAACGCAACCGGAGGATTGAGCGCATCGACCTTTAACTCGAATTTTGCAATAGGATCATCTGCTGTTTATTCAACAGGAAACTATTATGGAAATGCAAATGTAACAATAGCACTAGATACAACGCTGAGTGCTGCCCGATCAATCACTGTGGGAAGCAATGGTCTTGGAATGGCATCTGGATCGCAAATTTTGAACAGGATCACTGGGAACTTATCTGGCAGCGGGTCGATCTATACACTGGGAGCAAGTAATTCTAACACAGCAGGGGAGCTGGTGTTAGGAGGTGCAAACTCGTGGACGGGAGCGCCGACTTTTCTGATTAACGCTAGTCTTTACATGAATGTGGGAAACGGAGGATTGATTGCTAACAATTCCCTAGTGCGGTTCGAGTCTCCCGCCAGCTTGCCGACCGGCAATGGAGGGAGTCTTGCGTATTTATCCGCTCAACAACGGAACTCCTCCACAGCATTCGGTTTTATCCTTACAGGAAATGCCACAGGGCAAACCTATATTTTGCCCACGGGATACAAGCTTATGATCGGAACCCAAACATCATCGAGTCCAGCTACTACTGGTCTCATCGGCTCCGACTTTGGCAAGGCAATCCTTTCAAGCTCAGACATTGTTATTAATGGAAATACCGACGCGAGTATAACGATGAATTTTTTGACACGCGCGGGCTCGGAGTTAACTCTGGGAACAGGAGCTAATTCTATAAAACTTATGCCGACTTACGGATTCAGTAGCACTGCCTCAACAACGCCTACCACTCTTAGTGATAATGTGAGTGGCACGAGAACAATAATTAAACGTGGAGAAGGCACGCTGGTTCTTGGCAATTTAGGATACACGAAACAAGATGGAATAACTAGTCAGGCCAGCTTGTTCAGCTGGCAGATCGGCCGCGGAACGGCATCCAATGCTGGAGCCTCGGCATACAACGATGGTGCGGTGCGGGGCCTGTCATGGGATGACCCATCGGCCAGTAACAGCAACTCGCTGAAGAACTTTTTCCTCTCGATGCGCGGTGGTGTGTATGAAATCGACAACACGAGCGGCAATGGTGGCACTTTCACAGGCAATCTGGGCTTGAGTGGTTCTGGAAACTTGAGCATTGGTAATGTATCTGGCACCTCATCGCTCGGCGGCGGCGGTTTCTCAGCCTTCGGAGGCAATGTGGTTGTCACACTCAAGCCCATCGGAGGGGTTTCAGGCGGCGACTTGACTTGGGCTTCAACCAATTCGGGCTTTGTGCAGACCAACGATCCGCTCATGTTTGGTTCTGAGACGGCCACGGCCATGATTCAGCTCTCAAACGGGATCGCACTAAATGGAGCTCAGCGTGAAATCCGAGTGTATGACAACATAAACAGCGCAACCGATCTCGCATTTCTGAGCGGGAACCTAACGGGAACCGGGACCTCGGGCATCAACAAAACCGGCAACGGCACTCTGCAACTGGGAGCCACCAATTCCTACGCGGGAGCGACGACGATCACAGCTGGCACGCTACAGATCACCTCGATCGCCAACGGGGGAGCCGTGAGTTCGTTGGGTAACTCCACCAATGCAGCCGGAAACCTCACCTTTTCCGGTGGCACATTGGAATATGCTACCTCCTCAAATGGCTCAACGGATCGCAACTTCACTATTACCAGCGGAGGCAGCGGTGCTATTGCCGTCACAGGGGCTGGAGAATTGACGATCTCCGGAACCTCCGCAGCAACCAACGGCACCTTCACCAAATCCGGAAGCGGCACGCTTATTCTCAACGGCAACAACCTGCACACCGGAACGACGACCCTGGCAGGCGGCGTCTTGGAGGCTGGAAATAGCGGTGCGTTGGGAGATGGCGGCGACATCACATTCGGCGGAGGCACACTGCGCTACACGGCCTCAAGTAGTGGAACGGACTACGGTTCCCGTATCAAGAACAGCACGGGGGCTATAAGCCTCGATACCAACTCGCAGAGCGTGACGCTGGGGGCCTTGGCCTCGACAAATGCCGGGGGCTTGACCAAATCGGGATCCGGCATGCTCACCCTCAGTGGATCAAACAGCTACACTGGCGGGACCACCATTTCCGCTGGAACCTTAAATGTCACCGGATCGATCATAGGGACAACCACAGTGAACTCGGGTGGCGCTCTCCTTGGCACAGGCACGACCGGTGCAGTGACCATATCCTCGGGCGCTCTCATCGGAGCTGGTTCCTCAGCCAACTCCGTAGGCACGCTCACCGTCGGTGACCTGACCCTCAGCGGAGGCGGTCGCTACACATGGGATATTTCCAACACCGCCGGAACCCCAGGAACAGACTGGGACTTGATTTCTGCCTCCAGCACAACCATCACGGCCACATCGGGAAATCAATTTACCATTTATCTCACAGGAAATCCCTCAAACTGGTCACCCTCGACAAGCTACAGCAGCGGTTGGAACATCCTTTCTTGGGGCAGCAGCGTGACGGGATTCGATGCCAGCGCGTTTATCCTCAATGCTGGAGACTTCACGGGAACTGCTCCCACGGGCACATGGTCCTTCAGCAATTCCGCAGGCTATCTGAAGCTCGTTTACACCGCGCCATCGTCTGCAGCCGATTGGACAGGTGGCTCGGGAAATTGGTCCTCGGGAGCAAACTGGCAGGGCGGCTCTGCTCCCTCGCCAGGGTCGCCAACCCCGCTGGTCTTCACAGGGTCGGGTGGTGTGAGCACAAACGACAATCAACTCAGCACGGTGAGCGGCATCACCTTCGGAGGCACAGGATCCTACACGGTCAATGGATCAGCCATCAACCTCTCTGGAGGAATCACAAACAACTCATCCTACGCCCAAACCGTGGCACTGGGGGTGACACTGTCCGCCGCCCAAACATTTGCGGCCAATTCCGGCAACCTGATTGTCTCAGGAGATTTGAATACAAATGGAAATCCACTGCTCATGGATGGAGCAAATACGGTTGTGATTTCCGGTGATATGTCTGGAGCGGGTAGCCTTACAAAAAATGGATCGGGCTCGCTGACTCTCAGTGGCAGCAACTCCTACAGTGGCACCACCACATTGAATGCAGGCACTTTGACTCTTCAGGGATCTCTTGATGGAACAAGCTTGGACCTCGATGGAGGAGCATTCTCGCAAGTCGCGAGTGGGTCTATCGCAGGCAGCGGAAGCACCCTTACTGTATCTGGCGCCACCGTCACATTGGCGGGTAACAATTCCTACACAGGTGCCACGACCCTCACGGCGGGAACGCTCAACTTGGACGGCTCGCTGACCGGTTCGGATATCACCGTGTCCGGCGGCACATGGAGTCAATCTGCAACGGGCAGTATTTCGGGCGATGGAAACTCCTTCACATTGGATGGAGGCGCGGCCACCTTGGCTGGAACGAATTCCTACACCGGCGCAACCACAGTTAACGCCGGCACCCTGACTCTCCAAGGCGGTTTGGCCATTTCCAATTCGGGTGCGGTTGTGATGGCAAACACCGCCGGAGCGGAATTGCTCGTGGATGCTGCCGAAACAATCGGTGACCTGAGCGGGGGTGGCAGCCTTGGCGGAGGCATCGTAATCGCGAGCGCCCAGGGGCTCACGGTGAGCCAATCCTCCGCCACGACCTACTCGGGCGTGCTCTCGGGAGGTGGAGCTTTTGTCAAGGACGGGAGTGGCACGCTCACCATCAACGGGACAAATGCCTTTACGGGAGGCACAACCATTTCGGCCGGAAATCTCACTCTCGTTGGCGGTGCGGCTCTGGCTGACAGCGGATCAGTTTCAATAGCCGATGCCGCTGGGGCTGTGCTTCACATCTCGGCAAATGAAACGATCGGGTCTCTCTCCGGCGGCGGTTCCACTGGAGGGAATGTCTCAATCGCTTCGGCGCAAGTCCTCACCGTGAACCAGGCCACTGATGGCACCTTCGCGGGCCGTCTCGTGGGCTCGGGAGCCCTGACCAAAGTCGGATCTGGCACACTCACCCTGTCTGGGGCCAATACCCTCTCGGGAAACATATCCATCAGCGCTGGCAACTTGACGCTGACCGGCGGCTCTGCTCTGCCCGACACGGGAAATGTCACCTTTTCAAATACGGCCGGCGCGGTGCTGCATATCGCCAATTCTGAAACAATCGGAAGCATCTCCGGGGGCGGATCGACGGGCGGGAATATCAATATTCAATCTGGCCAGTCACTAACGCTGAATCAGTCCATCAGCTATTCATTCAATGGATCGATCTCCGGGGATGGCTCGCTCGTGAAAAGCGGAAGTGGCACATTGACCCTCAGAGGAAACAACACTTTCACCGGCACGACGACAGTATCAGCCGGTAGTCTGGCTCTTAATAATTCTTCAGCGAACAATCAGACTCTCGTAGGAAACATCGTAGTCAATGGGGGTAACCTTACTTTGGGCGCCGCCAACCAAATGGCAAACACCTTGAACCTGAGCCTTTCAAGCGGAAAGGTAGATTTAAGCAATCACGCGGCAACCATTAACTCGATCACCATGACAGGCGGCACGCTGAACCGTGCCGGACAGGCTCTGACCTTGAATACGAATTCCTCCTTCACAGGGGGAGGTGTGGCTCTCACAAATACGGCTTCGCGAATTACAGCCTCTGGCAATACGACATTTGGTAACACCACATTCACTTACTCAGGGACAGCAAATGCCACAACCGATACTTTTCAATTGCTTGGAAATGCAGTTGTGGAAGCTGGTTCAAGCGTCAATTTTACAAATGCCGCCATTGGAAATAATGGGCGGTTTGCAATGGGTGGTAGTGTGCGAACGATCGATGTGGGTGCGGGAGCAAACATGACAATAAATTGGCTCGCAGTAGGTATTAACGGAGGAATTGCCAAAAACGGCTCCGGCGCACTGACGCTCAATGCTGCCAACTCTTTCTCTGGAAAAACGATCGTTCAGAGTGGCACGCTCGCGTTCACCATCGGCAACGCTTCCGCCACGGGGGCGCAAGCACTGGGAACCAATACGGCACTCGACCTTGGCGTGGCAGGCGTTTCCTCCGGCCTGCTCGATTACACGGGCACGGGCGCGGCGACCTTGGCAAAAAACATCAACGCCCTCGGCAATGGCAACGATACGATTCGCAATAGTGGCACCGGTCTCCTGACCCTCTCGGGCACCCTGACGAAAAATGGAACCACCCTCACGCTCAATGGCGGAGCGAATGGCATCGATGTCACTGGCTCGATCGCGGGATCCAATGCCAACTCCGATCTGGTGGTGGACGGCGGCAATGTGACCCTCTCCTCGGCCAATACCTACAACGGCCCCACGATCATCAACTCCGGCACGCTCACGGTTGCTCATGCAAATGCCTTGGGAACCAATGCCACGGTGAATGTCAACGGCGGCTCCCTTCTCGTAACGGCGGATAGCGCCGTCGACTCGAAGAACCTCACGCTTAACAGCACGAGCACGACGGTGGCCGGGTTGGCCTTCTCCGGCACTTACAATGGCACGGCCGGGGTCCTCACCCTCAGCCGCGACTCGATCATCGACCTCGGCACCGGCAGTGTGGTCTTGCACTTCGCCAGCATCGCCGGCTTGGGCACCTACAACCTGGACATCTACAACTGGACCGGCACCACGCTCTGGGAGGGCGGCACGGGCAACAACGTGGACCAGATTTACGCGGATGGCAGTTCCTTGGGCCAATCCGAGTTGGCGCGGATCAGCTTTTACAGTGGGGGTCTGGGATCCAATAGTTTTGTCGGAAACGGCTATCAATTCATGAGTGGTGGATTCGCAAACGAAATCATCGCCGTGCCGGAAGCCGAAACCTGGATCGCCGCCGCCCTCCTTACCGCCGCCGCTGCCATCACCGCCCTCCGCCGTCGAAAATCGTTCCGATTTCCGCTACACATCGACGCTCCGTAGCGGAATTTCGAAGAAATTTCGTCTTCCCTCGAGCGGAATCGCGCTGAACGCATCGAAAATCGTTCCGATTTCCGCCACGGGTAGCGGAATTTTGAAAAAATTTCGCCCTCGGAACGCTCGCTCTCCCCGCCGCAGAATCGCACAAGAAAAGACCGCAAACACCTGCTACCAGACCCGGCTATCCTCTTTTACATTCCCCACATGCCCGCCCTCACGCCATCCCCTCTCCACATCGCCTTGATCGGAACCGGTCGTGTGGCCAAGGGCTTTCAGCGCGACATTGCAGCCTTCGGACACTGCGTCTCCGGCTTCATCTCGTCCAGTCCGGCGCGGGTCCACGAATTCGCCACCGAATCGGGCCTGCCCGGTTTTTCCTCGCTCGAGGAACTTCTCAAAGCCCGGCCGGATACCAGTGTGGCCGTGGTGGTGAATGCCAATCATCAGCATTACCAATCCACCATGGAGGCCTTGGCCGCAGGGTTGCATGTGCTGTGCGAAAAGCCCATGGCGGTGACCATCGAGGAATGCGAGGCCATGGTGCGCGAGGCGGAGCGGTCCACCGGAAGCCTGCAGATCAATTTCGAATACATCCACTCCAAGATGCCGCGCCGCCTTCGGGAGCTGCAGGAGGAGGGCTTCTTCGGAGAATTGATCTCGGCGAGCTGCACCGATTCCCGGGGACACTGGTGGTCGGACGCGCCCGAGGCCGATCCCGATGCGCAGACCCGCCTGTGCCGCGAGAAGGGCGGCGGAACGGTCTTCCACTGCGGCATCCACCAACTCGACATGCTCCGCACATTTTTCGGTGGCTTCTCCACGGCGCAGGCCTTCCGCTCGGCCCGAAATTCGCTGCCTTACTATCCTTCCGATGTGCCCGACCATGTGTTCATCGCGCTGGAGACGCCGGACCGCCGCACGGCGTCGTTGGAAATCTTCCATAATCGCGCGCCCTGCTGGTATCGCCGCCATCCGGCGGTCGCGGTCGATTGGGCGAAGGTTCCGGGCCACGAATTCCGCTTGTCGCTCATGGGAACGAAGGGTTCCTGCCTCGCCGACTTTTACGGCGCTAAGATCCATCTGTTCCGCTACGACCATGCGGCCAAGGACACCATTCTCGAGCGCACGGAAGACTTTGCGCTCGATGCGCAAAATGAACTTCACCACGACATGACAGGATTTTTGGGGCGTTACCTCCAGCGCATCGCCTCGGGCCAGGGGCCTCTGGTGCCGGCCTCCGAGGCCCTTGAAACCATGCGCCTCGCCTTCGCCGTGGAAAAATCCGTTTCCGAAGGTGGCCCGGTTGCCTTGGCATGAAAGAAAAATCCCCCCCGCAGATTTGGACAGTCGGCACGCTCACCTACACGGGTGCGGGATTGGCGGCTCTATTCCTGTGGCTTCTTTGGGGTGATTTTGCCTGGACGATCAAGCAACGGGCGGTGGATCCCGTCGCGCAGCTGCTCATGAAACGCCATGGGTCGTCCGATCTCCTCATCGGCTTGCTGGTCGGTTCGCTGCCCAATGCGCTGGGTATGCTTCTGGGGCCGGTGATCGGCGTCTGGTCGGACCGCCACCGGGGTCGCTGGGGCCGCCGCATTCCGTTCCTGCTGGTCCCGACGCCATTCGCTGCGGTAGCCATGGCCGGAGTCGCCTTCAGCCCCGCCATGGGGCGCTGGCTCGACGGCTTTCTGGGGAGCAGTTCGCCGGGATTGAATGCCTGCGTTCTCCTGGTTTTCGCATCGTCCTGGTTGGTCTTTGAAGCGCTCACCACCGTGTCGAACACGGTTTTCGGAGCCTTGATCAACGATGTCGTGCCCGCCGAATTGCTCGGGCGGTTTTTTGGAATGTTCCGGGCGGTGGGCCTGCTGGCAGGCATTGTTTTCAATGTCTTTCTCATGGGGCAGGCCGAGACCTACGCGACAGCCATCTTCGTCGGGCTCGCGATCGTGTATGCGGTGGGCTTTTCCATGATGTGCTGGAAGGTGCGCGAGGGGTCGTATCCCGAGCCGCCTCCGCCGCCCCCGCATCCGTGGGCGGGCGTCGCCATGTATATCCGCGAGTGCTACGGCAGCCCGTATTACATTCGCGTTTTCCTCGCCATGGCCCTGGCAGGCTTGGCGCTCGGGCCGGTGAACTCCTTCAGCGTCCTCTACGCGAAGCAACTTGGTGTCAGCATGCAGACCTATGGCTACTACCAAGCCTTCTTTTTCAGTTGTTCGATCGTGCTGGCTTACGGATTGGGCTGGCTGGCCGACCGTTTTCATCCGCTGCGCCTCAGCATGGTCGCGATCGGCGTCTATGGCGTGGCCATGGTCGTCGGCGGATTCTTCATCCACGATGCGCGCTCGTTTGGAGTTTTCTTTGTTCTGCACGGGGTCCTCTCCGGCGTGTATTTCACAGCGGCCGCCTCGCTGGGACAGCGGCTTTTTCCGAAAGCCCGCTTCGCCCAGTTCGCCTCCGCCGCCGGCATTCTCAACGGCGTGTTTTTCATCATCATGCCGGCCACGCTGGGCTTGTTCCTCGACTGGAGCGGGCACCAATACCGCTACAGTTTCCTCTTGGCCGGATTCATCGCGGCCTTCGCGCTCGCGGCCCTCTGGAATGTCCACCGCCACTTCCTCCGCCTGGGTGGCCCGCAGCACTACACGGCACCTGAAAGCTAATTTCCTACCTATGATCAAAAAACTCCCCATTCTTGTGTTGTCTCTTGTCCTGTTGATCCAGGTCCGTCTGGAAGCGGGTGAAAAATTATTTCGCATCGAGGATCCGTTTGGCCTCGACCACGGAAAGCAGGCGGTAACCTTCGTGGAAGAATTTTCCAAGCCGGGAACCTCGCTCGATTCCCTCGGGACGCAGGTGAACGGGGCTCCCGCTTTTTTCCAACGCCGCGCCCTCGAAACCTACCCCGATGGCTCGGTGAAAAAAGCGGAATGGACACTCTGGCTCCACCTCGCGACGCCCGATAAACAGGGCAAGGTCGGCGAGGGCTCGTCCCCCCAGTTTGATGTGCGTTTGACCTGGGGCGAGGGGGCACAAAACCCAACGGCCTTTTTGGGATCGCCGCTCAAAATCGAAGAACAAGGAGACTACCTCGTGGTGGATACCGGCGCGGCTCAGTTTCGAATTCCCAACAACAAATTGGTCTCCACCCCCAAGGGGCCGCAGGGTCCGATCGCGGGATTCCGCATAGCCGGCGACAAGAATTGGTATGGGGGAAATGCCTGCATCGAGGATGCCCGCCCCGTCTCCCTGAAAACCAAGATCCTCTCCAAGGGGCCGGCGCGTGTGGTTGTCGAAACGGTGTTCGCCGATGCCGACGGACTCGAGTGGAAGAGCGAACTGGCCTTCACGGCGGAATCGCCGGTGGTCAAAATCCACGACACCATGGACCTCCCGGGCCGCTGGGTGATTGATTTGTCGAACGATATGGCGCCGGATACCCAATTCGCCTGCCCGTGGTTCGATTGGGAGAGCGGCAACCAACGAGGAAGTCCCTCGGAAAAGCCGCTGCGCGCTTGGAAGGCGAAAGACATCCGTGGCGGCGAATGGCCGGATTTGAACGAGTTCTTCCGCCTCGATCCGAAATGGCACGACTACCAATACATGAAAGGTCCGTATGCCTGGTATTACAACAAGGCCGATCGCGCCAACCGCCCCACGGCCTTTGCCATGTTTGCCTGGGAAATGTCGAAATGGCATCCCACCTACCAAAGCCGCCCTCGAGCCTATGTGCAGGGGGACACCAAAGGCACATTGCGGATCGTGGTTCCGCTCATCGGCACCGCCCACACACGCACCTTGGAATCCGCCGATCCCGCCGATCCGATTCCGCGCGAAGTGCGCACCTCGACCGCCGAGCGTTCCTGGGGCATCGGCGCATTTCCCGCTCCGGATATCCGCCCGCCGTCGGAATTCGTCGGCCCGGCGACCGAGGCGGCACGCGCCGAGCTTTCGAAGAAAGCGGAAAGGCAAACGAACGACGCCCGTAAAAAAGCGTTGGCCGAGATTCGCAAGGGAGATCCCAAGGCGAACCCCTCCGATGATGAACTCGCCGCGAAAATGCGTGAACTCGGTCTCGAGTCCGCCACCGGCCCGGAGATGAAGGCCCTGCTCGAGCCAGAAGAGGCCGAGATTGCCAAGCGGGCCTCGCAAATGTCGGCTGCCACGGCTGCACCCGCCCGCACGGCTTCGATTCAGAGCCTGGTGCGCTTTGCACACCTCCCGTTGACCAAGATCAAGGATTGGATTCTGACCTGGCCGGATGTGGATAAAAATGTCGACCACGGCATCTTCAAAGGCCTCGAGGACAAGGTCGCCCTGCAAAAGGAAATCCGGGAGGGGAAAACCGAGTTGGCCCGGACGGTGACCGCCTATATCGAGGACATGCGGAAGACACTGGTGGTCGATCCCGATCCGAAGGCGAAAGAGAAGGAAAAGGTGGATCGAAAATTCGGCAAGGACTGGACCACGGCCAAGGCGATCGAAACCGGAGACCCGCTCACCGGCACCGTGTTCTTTTTCCAGCCGCCCAGTGTATTCCGGCCGGATGCACGCTGGATCTACACCTCCGGATACACCGAGGGAACCCTCAATCCCACGACGGCTCCCCGCGGGATCCGCGCCACAATCTGGGACAACTCGGTCAATAACCTCTGGAAAAAATCCGGCCGCACCCAAGCGAACCGCAACATGGTCGCGATGGCCTACATGTTCACCGATCCGGATTTCTGGAATGGACGCTACTACGACTGGGGCATCGGCAATCCGAATTTTCACACCGACATGCACAACATCCCCGGCATGGTGGCCTCCCAACTCAATACCCACCCGCATGCCAAGCAATGGGCCGACTACTCGAAACGCGAAATCGCCGCCGATGTGGCCCGCTCGAGTTGGCAACCCGGCGGGGGGTGGACCGAGTCGCCGGGCTATACCGGACACGCGTTCAGCGTCTTTCTTCCGACCGCCCACGCCTTGAGGCGTGCGGGAATCGTGGATTCCTTTTCGGAGGCCACTTTCCGCGAGGCGCTCGAGTTCAATCTCAATTTGCTCACCCCGTTTGACAAACGGAAGGGGGTGCGTGGACAGATGTCCATCGGCGACTCCGCCCATGATGTGCGCGTGGAAAACCTCCAACAGGCCGCCATGGCCTATGAAAAATCCGATCCCGTGTTCGCGTCGAACCTCATGGCCGGTGCCCGCAGCGCCATCAAAGCGGGGGACATGATCAAGCCGGGAAGCCTTGGCAACACCCTCACGACGACCAACCCCTCGTTGCCGGCAAATCCTGATTGGAAGCTGGAATCCCGCTACTACGGCGGCATCGGATCGTTCCTGCGCTCCCGCTTTGGAACCCCCGCCGAGGCATTGGTGACCTTCAAGGCCGGCCCCGCCCGCAACCATTACCAAGGCGACGAACTTTCCTTCACCTATTGGGGCAACGGCGACTATCTGGCGATCGATTACAGCTCGTTTTACAACCCGCGCATGAATCCCGACTGGACCCACAACAAGGTCAGCTTCGGTCTTTCCGCGAGTTCGCCGGTGGCGAAGTTCATGGCGTTCGAATCCACCCCCGGCGCGGATTTGTCCGTGGCGGAAAATGTGAACGACTCGCTGGCGATCATGGCTCCGCCCTACGCCTCGGCGCGGGGGCTTTGGGATTACCGCACTGTTCCGACGCGTCCCAAAACCAACCGGCGGCTTCTGCTCCTCGTTAAACATCCCAAAGACTCCCCGTTCCCGGACTACCTTGTCGTCCGCGATGAAATCCAGGGCGAGACGGATGACCAACTCCCCGCCGCGCCTCTCCGCATGGGCCTGGATGTCGTGGTGGAGGAGATGCTGCACGCTTACATCCGCGATGCCTCGTTCTCGCCTTCCCAAGCCGACGAACTGTTCGCGGAATTGGAGCGCTACCTGGTGCTCTTTGGCGCGCCGTCCGATGTCGCCAAATCCCTCGTCGCCGAGGCGCGCAAATGTGTCCAAGCCGGCCGCGAGGAAACTCCCGCCCTGGCGGATTTTCCGGGTCTCAAATCAGCGCTGGATGCCGCCATGCCGCGCTTTCAATTCGACCACTCGCCTCGCTCGAACCTGCATCTTCTGGCCCGTCCGAATCCCAAGACCTCGTCCTCGTTGATGGATTTCGACGGCCAGATGGATTCGCGGATTCTTCTGTATTGCGCCACTGGCCAGGACCTCGCCAGCGCCAACCTGAATGGATTCGGTTGGGGCCACAACAAGCGCCCGGCGGACTTTCCCCCGCCGCGAGCCGATGGCAGCAAGGAGGTCTTGCTTCCTTGGAACGGTGGTCCTTGGCACTCCTACCGCCACGGATTTGAACTCGGCAAGGATGTCGCGTTGGCAACCGACAAACAGTCGAAGCTCCCGCCTTACGCTTTCGGAGAGTCCGCGCAATGGGTGTCCATTCCATTTGGAAAACGCAAGGAACTCACCTTTGTCCTCTACCCGCTGGGCAAGGGCTCGCCGGTGCCGTCCTTCGAGTCCTCGGACAATGGCGATGTCATCAAAGTCACCGCCGGGGGACGCTCCGAGTCGATCACCTTGGCCACCGGCAAGCCGGTTCGTATTTCCCGCGATGGCCGCGACGAGGTGATCACATTGGCCACCGGCAAGCCGGTTCGTATTTCCCGCGATGGCCGCGACGAGGTGATCGCCGCTGAACTCCCGGCCATCGGGGGAGCGCAGCCCGCCGCGCTCGTTCCGAAGCGCACGATCGAAGGTGGCATCGACAAACAGGATGACCGCCCGACCTTCACCGAGCCATGAAAACGCACCTCCTCCAACTCGCCGGCTTCCTGGCCTTGATCATCGCTCCGCTTTCCGGCGCGGTATTCGGGCCGCTGCCCGCCCTGCAATCGACGAATGCTGATCCGGCATCCTATCCCGATACAGAGGGATTCTCCGCACGCCGCAATCGGCTTGTCGCCGAAGTCGCGCAGAACGACCTCTCCAAATGGCGGCGGGGCTATTTCTCGGGTGGCGATCCGGGCAAGTATCTTCCCGGCGCCGCCATGGCGCGCCTGCTGCAAAACCCGGAGGACCCCGAAGCTCGGAAATTCATGAACGACGAGCGGAGTCCAAAGGAACACTACCACTTCGCTGCGATCAACTGGGCGAGGTTCCTGCCGTTGTTCGGAAACATTCTCACCGAGGATACCCGCAAAACGCTGGCGGCATCCGCGGCGACCTATTCGGCCTACTTGAATCCTTCGGGAACCGAAAACCACCGGACCATGAGCCTCTGCGCGGCCAATGTCCTGCCCGACTATCTGGATGGAGGACGCCTGGCCCACAAAGACCGCACCGAGGCCCTCTCCGACGCGAAGGAAAAACTCCGCCTCTACGTCAAGGGACTCTACGCGGCGGGACAGGGCGAGTGGGACTCTCCGACCTACCTCATGTTCGACCTCCACGGCATGCTGAACATTTATGATTTCTCCAAAGATCCCGAGACGCGCTTGATCGCCGCCGCCGCCCTCGATTTTCTCACCGCATCCTACGCCTTGAAATACCGCGACGGGCTCTTCGGCGGTCCCAACCAGCGCGGCTACTACGACAAGCCGGTGGACTCCATCGCCGACCACACGGGTTGGCTCTGGTGGGGGGCGGGTCGCGATCCCGAGTCTAGCAAAGCCTTTTACTACGCCCTCCATCCGGCCACCTCGACTTGGCGTCCGAACCGGATTCTGACCGCCATCGCCCGCAAACAGGTTTTTTCCCTTCCTCAAACCCAGCTCAACACAAAGCCGAATTATTGGTTCGGCCAACAAAAGACACCCGTTCCCGGAGAGTATCCCGAAACCCTGCACATCGCACCCTCGTTCAGCATGGGATCGATCTGGAGGGGCTTTGGCAGCCAGATCACACGATTCCATCTGGTTGCCGAGAGCGACAACGGCCCGCTCGCACTCTCGGGTGGCCATCCCCGCAAGAGCGATCACACCGGCAAGAAACTCGACGAACTCGCCTGGCGCGACGGAGGCGGACGATACGACCAGTCGCTTCAAGCCGGGCCATTGTATATTTCACTCAGTCGAATCCCAGAGGATGAAGCCGTAGGCTGGACGCAAGTCACCCTGCCGGATGGAGTCGAACCTGTCTTGATCGACGGCAAATGGTTTTTTGACATGGGCCGCTCCCGCGTTTGCGTGGTGCCCTTCGGCGAGCGTTCGTCGATTGTGGCGGCGGATGGAAAAATCCCGCGTCACATCCGCGTGGAAGGGCGTCCGGCGGGGTTCGCCGTCCTCGCTGTCGAGGCCTCGTCCCATCCGGATCTGGCCGCTTTTGCGAAGGACACCGCCCAACGCTACCGGTTTGATGATTCGCGTTTCGCCCCGGAGGTGGAGGTTTCAGTTGCGATAGATGGAGCCTCGCCGCTGGTGATTCGCCATAACGCCTCGTCCGGAATGGCCCGCACAGTCGGCATCGACCCTCCCTCGGGAACCGTCTACTCCGGCCCCTTTGTGAAGCTTGCCAATTCGGTTCTCGAAATCAGCGATGGCAAGGAGGGATACGCTGTCGATTTCTCCGGCGATCTTCCTGTTTACCGAAACCTTTCCGTCCGATGAAAACTCCTCTTCTTGCCATTCTTCTTGTTTCCACGGGCTCTCTTTTTGCAGGGCCCTACTCGGGACCCGCTGCCGGTGTGAAGATCACCGAGCGCTTGCCCCTCGCCGATTTTTTAGCCCAGGCCCCCTTGCCGGATGCCCCCCGGGAATTCCGTCTCGTCCTCCGCGATGCGCTCACCCTCATAGATATCGAAAAACAGGGAATCAAAGGCGGCGGAGGAGTGCGCGAGGTGCCGGTGAAAGTCTATGGATCGATCACCATTCTTCTACCGGTCCGCGACGGAAAGCCTGATTTCTCGCGCTCCAAGGCCGACTTGCAATATGTGGGAGTGAACCGCATCGGTTTCAGCGGACCGCTCCGCGATGATCCGGAAAATCCCCTCCGGTTTGATGGCCATCACTTGAAGGGCGGGGCGCTTTTCCCCGTTCGCATCAAACTTCCGAAGCAGGAGGAGGAACGGACCTTCGACTTGGCCATCTCGCTCGATCTTGAGGTTCAAAAAGAAACCTTCCGCCACACGCCGGATCCCGACCCCAGCATTCCGCCCTGGCGCTCCGACAAAACCCAACCCTCCGGGCAAAAGGTCACAGGGACCTGGAGAACAGTGGAACGCCGCCCGGACACCGTGCTTGAGCTGGAGGGAAAAATTGCAGGTCCCCGCGGCTTCTATCGGCTGAGTCCCACGGCCGGCCGGTTTTTTCCTGTTGGTGCCTTGGACCTGGAAAAGCAAAAGTCCGGTTTGGGTCTCAACGCCTTCCCCGCGCCGCACCGGGTCGATGGACATGAGTCGCAATGGGCCGTTCTGGAGTTGGCGCAACCCGTCGACCTGCGCCGCTTCACCGGGCTGCGATTGAAGGTTTCCTCGCCTCCACCGCGCGAGGGAATGCCACCTGTCGCCGCCGCTGTGGCGTTCCGGGTGAAGGGCCAACCGTGGTATGCCTGCCGGACCGTCACGCCCCTTCTCGGCGGCTCCCGCGATTCCGTGGTGGATTTTGATTTTTTCCACCGGGGCACGGCCAATCCGGGTTATCGAGGCGGCCCGAACACGGTTCACTTCGCCGACCTTTCGCAGATCGACGCCATCGCCGTCGGCGTGGCCAATCCCTTCGGGGCGGGGGATGTGAGCTTTGTTGCCGAGTCCCTCGAAGCCGTCCGTCACGGTGATCGCGGAGCGGGCGAACCGCCTTCATCCACTGTGAATGTGGTGGTCGATCCTGCCGTCTCGGAAAGTCTGAACGGCCAGGAACGGGTTCCCAAGGGGCTTTTCGGCTACCACATCGCCAACTCCTCGTGGAAATCGAACGATCCCGCCCCTGCTTGGTTCGAGGCGGAGCCGGTCTCGGGGAATCTAACGACTCTCCTGAAACTCGCCCGCCCGGGGTCGCTTCGTCCGCTCGACCACACCAACTTCACGGCCGAAACCGGCGCTCAATTGGTGAATCCCTTCCCGGCGGATACCGCGGCCCATGGGGAGGCCACAGATGAAATCCTTCACACCATCACCAATGAAAATCTGTGGGCCCGTCCGCGTTGGATGGATACCGACATCGAGGCTTACACCGCGGGTATTCGCGAAATGTTCAAGCAGGTCGGAGCCAAGGCATGGACTCCGGAGAAGCCCGAAAACACGCTGCGCCGGATTGAATTCTGGAACGAGCCGTTCATGTGGGCACGGCACATCAATCGCGGCCAGAGCAAGCTCAGCGCGGGCCCGGGCGACCCGGGCGGGAATCGTGGTCGCAAAGCCTGGGAGGATCCGACCCAGTTCACTTTCATGCCAGGCAAGCTCGGAGCGGAAACTTACGCCAAGTTTTTCAATGCGGCTGCCGAGGGACTCAAGGAGTCGAATCCCCATGTGCAGATCGGCGGCATGTCATCCGGCATCTTCGGCGAGGATTTTTTCAGCCAACTCACCAACTATGTGGCCCATTTCCTCGCCGCCTCGCATGACAAGATCGACTTCCTTACCGAACACCACTACAGCACCCATCCGCCTTCGACGGCGGCGGCCTATGAGGTCGTGAACGCGTGGAGCCTCGCCAAGCACGGCAAGTCATGGCCGATTTGGAACACCGAGGCGAACGACCTCGACGATGTCGCGCCGGGCGACCGCCGCTCTGCCGAGGCGGCCAAGGCTTTTACCGACCTGAACCGCGCTTATTACAACTATCGCGACATCCTGGAGCTGATTCTCAAATCCCGCGACATTGCGGCCGGGCGAGCTATTCACGCGCTCTGGGGCCGGGGATGGTTCAAAAACGAGGGGGAGCACCACCTTTTCCTGCACACGGCGGACCTGCGCGGCACCCTCCTCTCCTCGGCGTCGGATGATCCCGCCCTGATTCCCGTTGCCACTTGGGAGAATGGCCGTTTGAGCATTTTTTTGCTGAACGATTCTCCCTTCCCGCGTTCCGCGAACCTGACTCTCAAAGGCCTCGGTTCCGCCGCGCCGCCTGCCGTTTCCGGCCTTCGTCTTTCGCCGGATAACGCCGAAACCCGCGTGTTTCCGGGCTCCGTTCGCACAGACGACAAGGATGGCGACATGCAGATCACCTGGGAACAACCTCTGGCGCCGCGCGAAATCGCAAAAGTCGTTCTCAAGGATGTGGCCGCGCCTTCAAAAATCCGCCGTTTCACGACCCATCCCTCCGATCTGGTGGTGGTGGATGTGTCCCCGGGCAAACCTCTGCGCGGTCGTATCCGCGTGGATTCGAGCGCTCTCGAATCTGCCACCAAGGCGCGCCTGCGCGTGGTGACGCGTGATGTTCAAACCGGCGAGGCGGTCCTCAAAATTGGATCGATGGAAATTCCCCTGCCCCCCTCCAACGCCGAGGGTGGGCATCATGTGATCCAGGAAATTCCTTTGGATATCGCGCCTGCAAAATGGAAGTCGATCTTGGACAACGGAGTCCTGCCGATTGTGGTGACGGCCGCCTCCGGCAACGACGGCTTTGCCCTATATAGCGCCTCGCTGCTTCTGGAAGCACCGGGGGTGCCTTCCCCGGGATTGTGAGCCGATCGTGTTTGCCGGACTGTTCCTCGCGCCCCTGTTCTTGATGATTGCGCCGGTCGCCCACTCCGCCGAGTTGGAATTTCCTCCCCGTGCGTTCCACCACGCCCTGCTGGAGCCTCCCGATGGTGTCCTGCACGGTGCCGGGCAGGATCCAGTGGCATTTCGCGATTACTCCCGCGCCCTCGGCCCGTCCACCCGGCCGGCGCTGTTCATGACTTACATCAACCTGGCAGGTTCCAGGGAATCGATCGAGCGCTGGGGAAAAAATCTCACGCAGGAACTGGAGTCATGGGACTCCCGCTCGCCGGTTCCTCAAATCGGGCTTGCGATGGTCGCTGGAAAAGACACGGGGGGTGGCAGGGACGCATTGGTCGCGGAGGGCGGCTGTGATGAGCAATTGGAGGCCTTTGTTGAAGCGCTGCGCGCGCTCGGCAGGCCCGCTTTCATCCGCATCGGGTATGAGTTTGAAGGCTCCTGGAACGGCTACCAGCCGGAGTCCTACAAGCGGGCGTTCATCCGGATTGCACGGCGTCTGCGCCAGGCCAAGCTTGATGTGGCAACCGTCTGGTGCTCCGCCGGGGCCTCTGCCGGAAATGCCTCCACCGCCCGGATGCTTGAATTTTATCCGGGTGACGAATGGGTGGACTGGTGGGGAATCGATTTGTTTGCAGAGCATGAACTGTCCTCACCTGTCACGGAGGAGTTTCTGAGCGCGGCGTCCCATCACGCAAAACCCGTGATGATCGGCGAGTCGACGCCCCGCTTGATCGGGGTCGACCGCGGTGTGGAGAGTTGGAAGCGCTGGTTTGCGCCTTATTTCCGGCTCATCCGCCGACACCCGGGTATCAAAGCGTTTTGCTATATCAACTGGGAATGGCGGGAATGGTCCGACCGGCTCGGCTTCCCGTGGCACGATTGGGGAGACGCGCGCATCGAGCGCAATGCCGAAGTCCTTCAGCGATACCGGGAGGAAATCCGTCGCGCCGGCTACCTTCATGCCCACGAGTGGCCGTGATGATTTTTCCGCGCCTGCCGGCGGGCTAAGCAGTTTGCCGCAGTCCCGCCCCAATCCCGGCCGCAGTTTATGGCGGCCCCGGATTGAGGCGCGTTCCCCGGACGGCTAGTCTGAAACGCATTCGACCACCGCTCCATTGACCCGCCTTCGATTTTCAGCCCCTGTCCGTCGCACGTTTCGGTTAAACCCGGCATCGGGCCGTATCGAGATCGGTCGCACCCCGTCCGAAGGCCGGCTGGTGATCGATGCGCCTTCGGTTTCCGGATGCCATGCGGTTTTGACATGGCGGGCGGACGACTGGTTTCTGGAAGATGCCGGCTCCTCGAACGGAACCTTCATCAATGGCGTTCGTGTGGGGACTCCCGTCCGGATCGGCGTTGGCGACCATCTTCTTTTTGGCAGCATCGAATGTGTGGTTGACCGGGGCCCTCTTTCGCTGGCTTCCCGGCGGCTGCTGGGCGCCACGTCCAAAGGTTCCGGAGTTTCGTTGGGAGTCTCGGTCCTGTTCCACCTCGCGGTCGTGGTGTTGCTCTCCACGATTGTTTTGACGAGCACTCAAAAGCCGCCGTCCGATTTCGAGTCGGACCAGCCGGGATTTCTCGTGGAGGAGGGACCCCAAGGCGAACCGCCGGGCGGCGAGGCCTCGGCTGGTCCTCCAAGTCCCGATCTCCTGCAAGCTCCCCCCACGCCGACAAGCTCCGTGCCGGTCTCGGCTATTACGACCACGGCTCCCTCGGCTTTGGATTTTGCCGCGAGCCTGGCTCCCGCCTCCGCTCCCGCACTTTCCCAACCGGCGCTTTCGGCTCCCAAATCCGGAGGCGGGGGAGGCTCGTCCTACCGCTCGGCCGGCTTGGGGAAGAGCTCGGGCTTCGGCAAGGGAGTGCGCGAGTGGGTGGGCGGGGGAGCCGGAGGAATCGGCATCTCCGGGCGGGGCAAAAAACTCAAAACAATCAATGAATTCGCCGTTTATTTTGTGATCCACTCGGGAGACTGGTATGCCGCGCTCGACACCCGCAAAGCCTCTTCCGCCCGGCAGGTCGAGACCTCCCAGCCCGACCTGCCCGATGTGAAAAACATCAAGTGGGGCACCACCACCCCGAATCCCTTGCAGGGACCGTTTGTCAATTATTTCTGGGGCGGCAACTGGCGGGTCCCGAAGGAATCTGAAATGCGGAACCTGGTTGAGTTCACTCCCGGCGCGATGGGCAATCTCCTGCGGTTCGTTCGCATGGCCAGCGGCAATGAAATCAAGGGTTCGGCGAAGCCCGCCGCCGTCGTGCTCGACAAGGCGCTCGTGCCCTACAGCTACGACAAGGCCACGAAGAAGCTCGAGTGGAATGCCTCCGGTCGCGAGGCCCTCCGCGAGACCTTGCGGAAGGGCCTGCCCACCTCCAAAAACCTCTACGCCGACTCGTTCGGCTATCTTTGGAATCCCCAGCCCTTCGACAAAAGCCACCCGGATTTCACCGTGGAATATCTGCTCGATGTGAAGCCCATGCCGCCGTTCATTTACTTCACCGGAAACGACGACTTCGTTCTCAGCGAGGCGGAGGTCGACACCCTCTATCAATACATCCTTCGTGGCGGGGCGATCTGGGGAGACTCGGGATTCGCCGGCGACCGGTCGAAATTCGATACCGCCTTCAAGCGCGAAATGCGGCGGGTCATTCCGGATTCCGACAAAAGCTTCCGTCCCCTCAAAAAGCAAAACGACCTTTTTATCAGCGGGGCGGATGCCTACTTCGACCGTGAGAGCGGATTCGATCAACTTCCCTACGGAATGCAGTTTTACGACGCCCCGATCGAGGTGATCGAGGTCATGCCGGGACTCGTCTCGGTGGTTCTGACCAAGAATGCCTATGGGAATTTCCTGCGGTTCGAGACCGCCCTCGTCAACAATCGCTTCCAGATCGGAGGCGACATCGGCCGCGGTCTCTGGGCGACCACCATGTGGAACAACCGGGAACGCTACTTCCGGGGACTCTCGGAGGAATCGATCGTCGATGCCTACAAGCTCGGCACCAACATTCTCGTCTACATGCTGGGACGCTGGCCGGCGGTTTTGTCGCGCTCGGAAAACAAGGCTCTTTTGGAATGATCACCCGTTACTTGCTGCCGATTTTTTTCGTGGCCGCCGCGGCGGGCCATGCCGCCGAGCGAAAAAACTGGCTCAACGGCGGCAGCGATCCCGCGGCCGGGCGGTTCGAGTCGGTCGAGAAGCTCGCCTACCCTTGGCACGGCATCGACTCCCGCGGCGAACTCCGCAAGTCGGTTTCGCTCCCCACCACGAATCCGTTTGTGACCAAGAGCAACCAATTCTCCTACGCCTGGCTGGGGACTTCGGCTTCGTTTGTGGACATGGATGCCGATGGCCTCCCGGATCTCGTCTCGCCGGACGGCAACGGCCTCGTCTGGTTTTGGAAAAATCTGGGGTCCGCCTCCGAACCGCGCTTTGGCCGGGGAGAGGTGGTTCCGGCTCTTTTTGACGACCTGCGCTCCACTTTCAAGCCCATCCTCTCCCGGGTCGGCAAGCCCCGGGACTCCGGCAACAACAAATCCGATCTCACCCCGGCCCAGGAATCCGCCAAGAAGCGGGTGGATGAAAAACGCGAGCGTGAACTCGAGCGCTTGATCCAGCGCAACGAGCGCCTTCCCAAAAACAGACAGGTTCCCAAAAAGGATCTTGAGGAGCAGGTGCGCCAACAGAATCCCTACACCCACGAAAAAACGGCAACCCCCACGCCCGAGCCGACCCCCGAGGGACGTCTCGCCTCCGCCGCCCCGATCCCGCCCGGGGGACTCTCGTGCGAACTCAACTCGTTTCGCCAACTCCGCTTGGCGCTCTCCGTCGCGGATTGGAACGGCGATGGCGCGCCGGATCTCATCGCCGGAGACAGCGGCGGGGCGGTGTATTTTGGAAAAAACTCCGGCAAGCCGGGGGCTCCGCAATTCGGGTATTACTCCCGCGACGCAGCGGGCGTTCCGCTGAAGGTCGTCCGCATCTCGTCGGTCCCCGGCCGGGCACCGACCTTCCGTTCCGTGGAGTTTCTCAACTATGCCATGCCGTTCGTTTGTGATTGGGACGGGAACGGAGTTCCAGACTTGCTTCTGGGGGAGGGGACTTACAGCGTGAATTCGGTGCGCCTTTTCCGCGATGCCGCCAAGGCGACCTTCCAGTCGCCTCCCAAGGAGGAATTTCTCTATGTCGGGGAGGATCGCACTTTTCTGGCGCCATTTTCCTATGACTGGGACGGCGACGGCGACCTCGATCTTTTTGTCAACGATGCCGATGGCCGGTTGACGGTTCACCGTCGCAATCCGCGCCCTTCGGCTCCGGGGGCGGCGCGTGCCGCAGCGGGGGAATTGGAGGAACCTGTGGATCTCACGCTCGACGGAGGAAACGCCCCTCTGGCTTATGCGGTTCTCCAACCATGCGATTGGAATGCGGATGGCACGATGGACCTTCTGTGGGGCGATCCGTTCGGCCGCATCATGGTCGCAACGGGTTCCCAGCGCGGGGGACTCTCCTTTTCGGCTCCGCAGGCGGTGGTTTCGACGGTGGAACCGGAAATGATCGACTTCCCCGCCTCCGGATCAGGCCGGGGTTCGATGGCCCTCGCCGCTTCTCCAGCCCGGATGAAAGACAATTTTGGCGACCTTCGTCCCGGTGGCACCGCGAGTTCGGAGAACTACATTTCAACGGGAGGCCTCAATGCGGAGGGACGTGCGAACACCGGTGGGTGGCCTGGATTCCGGAACAAGGCCCTCTATGGATTGATGCCCTCCTGGCCGGCCGAGCCCGGGCCTTCACTGGCGGATCAGTTTCACAACGACCGGTTCGGTCGGAGTGCCGATTCCCAACCCTCTTGGGCCATTGCTCCGCTCCCCGGCGACATCTGGGAGGTCATGGACGACCCCGGCGCTCCAGGGGACGGCCGCACGCTCTTTCTGCGTTGGCACCCGACCTCGCAAAATGCGGTTTTTCGAACCCGGACAGCCCGTCCTCCCCAATGGACGCCCGGCGCGGCGATCTACTTCAGCCCCGGGCGGCCGAATCCATTCGCCAGCCAATATACCGACAAACCAATCACGATTTCGTTCCGCCTGAAACTGGACGGCGAGTTCACCCGGCTGGACGTGAAGTTCGCGACCAATCTGGGCGATTTGGTCAACGGCAAGCCGCCTCTGGAGGGAGGCGCGTTTATCAAATCGCTGGAAAACCCGCCCAATGGCCAGTGGTTCGAGTTCAACCACACCGAACCACCCGACTCGAAGTGGAAGCGGGGCTTGGATGGCGCCCTCTCGATCGAGTTTCTCGGCGAAGGGGAAATCCGCCTCCGCGATGTCAAAGTCCTTGAAGAAAACTAAACACCCGATGAATCCCATGACCTTTGGAACCGCCTACTATCCCGATTATTTTCCCGAGAACGAATGGGCTCGCGATCTCGATCTCATGCGGAGTTGCGGCATCCGAACCGTGCGCATTCTGGAGTTCGGCTGGGTCTGGTATCAACCCGCTCCGGGCGATTACCGCTTTGATGCCCTCGACCGCTTTCTCGATCTTTGCGCCGAACGGGAACTTGCCGTTTGCCTGAGCACGCCCACCGCCACTCCCCCGCCGTGGTTTTTTCAAAAGCATCCCGACTGCCGCATGGTTGAGGCGTCCGGAAAACCCTGCTTTGCCCACCGCCACATGGTTTGTTGGGAGCACCCCGAGGCCCGCGCCGAGGCGTTCCGCACGATCGAGACACTGGCGACACGCTACGGCAAGCATCCGGCGGTCTGGGGATGGCAGATCGACAACGAGCCGAATTTTGCCGAGGACCCGTCGGCCTGCTACGATTTCAATCCGTATGCCATCCGTCGAGGCCAGGAGTGGCTGCGGGAGCGGCATGGCAGCCTCGACGCGCTGAACAAGGCGTGGTTCAACGCGTTTTGGTCGCAAAGTTGCAACGAGTGGGAACAGGTGTGGGTCACCCACCGCCCGCAAGTGAATCCGGGATCGATGCTGGATTTTCTGCGCTGCCGGGAGGCTTCGGTCGCCCGCTTTGTCCAGGATCAGGCGGCTCTCCTGAGGCGTTGCACCGCCGGTCAAAAAATCGGCGTCAACATTCCCGAGGTGGGCATTCCCTTCTCGACCGTCATCGCCCAGGATTATTGGGCTCAAGCGGCCGGACTGGACTGGATCGGCACCGATCTCTACACGGCCTCGGGAGATGCGGCAGCCGATGCTTCCGCGCTTCGATACTCCTGCGATCTCATGCGGAGCGTGGTGGAAACCTCCGCGCCGGACGCGGATTTTTTCATTTCGGAAACCCAAGGTGGTCCGCACATCCGCTCGTGGGCGTGCGATTTTGCGGGTTATCCGTGGGAGCCCGGGTTTCTGGCGGAAAATGTGGCCGTTTACTCCGAGCGGGGTGCCTCGCAAGTCTGGTTTTTCCTTTGGAGGCCAGTGCCGGGGGGACAGGAAATCGGCATGAATGCCACCACCGATCTGGATGGCGGGCCCACACCGTTCACGGCCGAAATCCAACGCCTTGCGGCGTCCAGGGAGCAGTATTCGGCTGCGGCAGACTACGCCGCCCGCCCGCTGGCACTCGTGCATTACAGTCAAGACACGCATCGATTCATGGCTTTTTTCAAACAGCTGGATGCTCTGGGGGATTCCCACCGGGGCGTTCACGCGTTGCTCGATCGTCGGGGTTATCGCGTGGTTTATCTTAATGACGACCAAATCCAGTGTCCGATTCCCGCTGCCGATTGTCTGGTTCTCCCCGACTCGCATGTTCTGAGCGACCGGGCGCAGGAAAGGGTTCTCTCGTGGGCTGGGCAGAACCCGAGTGGCCGTTTGATTCTCGGTCCGCACACCGGCTTGATGGATGAACACGGCCAGCTCCGTGGTCCCTCGCGGCAGGTTCTTTGGAACGCCCTCGGACTGCGTCCCGGCTATTGGCGCGACAAGGGAATTTCCCTCCAGACTGCGGGGCACACGGTGACGGCCTACCGCGATTTCTCTCCCCTTGACGCTGGAAAGCACGATTCTCGGGCCGCCGAAATGGACGATTCCCAAACGGTGGCGCTATGCCTTTCCCCGCGACCGAATGTCCAGGTGCACACCCACCGATTGGGTCTGGCCGGCCTCCGTGGAGCCGGGGCCCATTCGCTGCCGACAGAGGCTTGAACCCGAAAAAGCTCCGGTAGTTTCGTAGCGGAATTTCGAAGAAATTTCGTTCGGCATGTGCCCTCTTTTCGCGGTGCCACATGCCAACTTGCAGCTTACGGCCTCAGCCGTCGAAAATCGTTCCGATTTCCGCTACGTCCAATAACAGCGCGCCGCCCGTTCTGATTGCAGCGGAGAGCTTATTGGCAACCCGATCTCGCTCTCCTATCCTTAACCCGAATCCAGCGGAATTAACCACAGAGGACACGGAGAGCACAGAGGATGAATGAATTGCACGAAATCGCATCGGATTTTATTGTCCGACTCATTACTGCCATAAACCCTTCCCGTTAATCCTGTCCTCCTGTCTAAAAATCCGCTTTCAGGCTTAAACACTCCACAACTCACCCGCTCGCAGGGGTTGATCGATCAGGCGGCCATCCGGAAGACGCGCCCGAAGTGTGCCATCGCGGGTCGCTCGCGCCGTGAAGGTGAATGGCGTGTCGGGACTCATCCGGGCCGATAGCAGGAAGCCTCCCGGGGCGAGGAGTCCTTCGAAGGTGATGTGGTTCCACCCGGTCGGGAGGCGTGGAAGAATCCACAACCGGTCCCCGCGCTCCTGCACCAGCAGGTCAAAAACCGCCGTGAGCGCTCCGAAGCGTCCGTCCAGTTGCATGAGTTCCGACTCGCCCTCGGCGCCGGGCGGAGTGGCTTTGTTCGTGATCCCCGGAAACGCCGCATCGTGAATCGAGGCGCGGCCTTCGTTTGTGAAAACGCCCTTCCAGATTCTCAACCACTGCACGGCGGCATCCGGATTGTTGCAATAGGTGTGGATGGACGCCGCCCACGGAACGCACCATCCGCTCCAGAGGCCGGGTCCCCGGTAATGCCAAAACTCCAGCGATTGCCGGATCAATGCGCCATGCGAATCCGGGTCGATCGTTTTGAAGGGATAGATGGCCCCGAGGTGCGAGTGGTGGCGGTGGCTGGCGTCGAGGTCCTGTCCCTCCCAGAGAAAAATCCGCTCCCGTTGCTTCTCGGGATATTCGCCGTTGGTCGATCCGACGCCGGTTTGAACTAGGGGAAGACCCTTCCGCATCGATTCCCAGCGGGGATCGGGGGCCTGTCCCAGCACGGAAGCCGCCTTCGGGAGAGCCCGCAAAAGAGCGTGGCAGGCGGCGAGCTGAAACGATGCATTCCGGCCCCACGCGTCGTCGCGCGCACCTTTGTATTCGGGGCTCACGGAAACCGGAAAAAACCAGGATCCATCGGACCGCTGGTCGGCCATGGCGTGGTAGCCCTCGAAGGCCCCGAGCAGAAGCGGCCAGGCGAGTTCGCGAAGAAGTTTTTCATCCCCGCCGTGCCGGTAGGCGTCCCAGCAAAGGAGAGCCATCCACGCGGTGCAGGCCTGGTCGATAAAACCTGTCCAGAAGGCGCCCACAGCCTGGCAGTGGTCGTCCACGGCGTGGGGCAGGAGCATGGCTCCCGGAGCCTCAAAAAACCGCTCGCCGGCTTGCGCGAGGCGGGGGAGCCAGGATTGAAGAAGCGCCCATAGCGGGGCGCCGTGCGAAACCCGGTTGCTCCACAACGCGGGGGCGTAGATCATCTCGATGTTGATGTTGAAGTGGTAGTCCGCGCTCCAGGGAGGCAGGCGCACTTCTTCCAGAAACGGTCCTTGAAGCGTGCAGGCAAGCCCTTGGGGTGGCGTGCAACAGGCCTGCATGTAGAGCCCGAAATCGACCATCTCCTGCAGGTCAGGTGCCGGGATTTCGACCTTCGGCACCGACTTCCAGTAATCCGCCCACCAACGAGCCGCCGATTTACGGCAATCGGCGGGGTTTCGACCTGCCGTAGCGCGGGCCCGTTGACGCGCCTCGACGCCCACATGCGTTCCGATCAGCCAATCGTTGCCGTGGCGAAGGACTACAATGGCGAGGGGATCGTCCGAGGGAAGCCGCTGCTCGAATCCGCACTCCTCCGCACTGCTCCATTCGATCGGCGGGGCGATGCCGATGGACGAAAGTTCCGAACCCACCCATTCCCAGCTGGGACGGAGGCGGAGGGATTTTACATGGTCCGGCAACGAGAGGATCGCCTGCTCGGTATCGGGCGATTGAATCAATGATCCCTCGGCGAGCGTGCGGCCGTTCCGGAAGGCGATTCGAATGCGGCCCTCGGTCATCTCCAATGTGGCGGATTCCACCATCCATCCCTCGGCGAGCGTGATTTCAAGGCGTCCGCCCCCGATTTGGCGGGGAATGGGGGACTGCTCCTTCGAATCATTTCGGAAGATGGCGCGCACGGCCGAATAGTCGTGGCTTTCCAGTAGGCGGCGCAGCTCGGAGTAGGTTGTTTTTTCGGAAAAGGGATTTCCTCCCCGGTGGTCCCAAAAGCCCGCCCGCCCGATGGTGATGTTCAGAGTCGAATGCCCTCCCCAGACGAGGAGTCCTTGGGTGCCGTTGCCAAGCGGGGCTCCGGTTTGGGGACGGTGAAGGGGAAATCTCCAGACGAGGTTTTGATTCATGGGTTTTCGTTTCGGTAAGCGGCCGCGAGAAGCGAGACGGGGTGGATCACGAACGGGGACTGCGGCGAATCCAGCCCGGCCTCGAGTTGCAGGTGGCAGCCCGGGTTGGCGGTCGCGACAAGATCGCAGTTGGTTTGCTCAATATGGGCGCATTTGCGGTCTTTCAGCCGGGAGGCCATCTCGGGTTGGGTGATGTTGTAAACGCCCGCGCTTCCGCAGCACCAATTCGCCTCGGGCAATTCCACAAGTTCCAGGCCCGGGATCGCGCGAAGAATCGTGCGGGGTTGGGATGTGATTTTCTGGCCGTGGCAAAGGTGGCAGGAATCGTGATAGGTCGCCCGGCACGGGGTGGGGGTCCCGGCCGCGGTTGGCTTGCGAAAATCGATTTCGACCAGCCACTCGTGAATATCCTTCACTTTGGAATCCCAGGCGCGGGCCCGCTCCGCATACCGGGGGTCGTCCGCGAGGAGGTGGGAAAACTTTTTCAAGTGGCTGCCGCATCCCCCGGCATTTGAGATGATGGCGTCGAAGCCCGCCGGATCGAAAAGATCGATCAGGCGGCGGGCCTGTTGCATGGCCAATGCGGGCTCTCCATTGTGGGCGTGAATCGATCCGCAGCATGGCTGGAGGGCGGGAGTCACGACTTCGCATCCGTTTTCCGCCAGGACCCCGGCCGTGTCGCGGTTCACCTCCGAGAGGATCAAGTCCTGCATGCAGCCGGTCAGCAGCGCCACGCGGAATCTTTGGGGCGCATTTTGTGGAGGAAGAACCGGAGGAATGAGCGCATCCGAGAAGGCGGTCCGCACCTCCGGAGCCAGTGGCTCCAAATCGCGCAGGGTGGCCGGGAGAAAACGCACCAGACCGGCGGAGCGAAACAGGTCTTGGAGGCCGGATTGCTGCCACCAGCGCAGTCCCAGGCCCGTCCATCGCAGGAGCCGGGGGTGGGTGAAGAGGGTGCGGAGCGTGATCCAGCGCCAGAATGTTCTTTCGGGCTGCGCGAGCAGGCCGGCTTGTTCGATATCCGCCCTCGCGGATTCAAAAAGATCGGCATACCGGACCCCCGCCGGACAGGCGGTTTCGCAGGCCAGGCATCCCAGGCAAAACGACATTTCCCCGGCGAAGGCGTAGTTCATTTCGAACGCACCGTCCGCAACCGCGCGCATGAGCGCGATCCGGCCGCGCGGGCTGTTGCGTTCCAACTTGGTGTGGTCGTAGGTCGGGCAGGTGGGAAGACACATTCCGCAGTGCATGCATTGCTGCAGAATCGAATAATCCATGGCCGCCAGCGCGGATGGTTTGCCCGGTGTCGCTTTCAAGGGAGATCCAGAATTTTTCCCGGGTTGAGCAATCCCGCGGGATCAAGGGCCGATTTGACAGACGCCAAAAGCCTCATTTCGGAGGCCCCCAGCTGCATCGGCAAGAAGGACTTTTTTGCCAGACCGACACCATGTTCGCCGGTGATGGTGCCGCCCAAATCCAGTGTGGCGCGGATGGTTTCCTCGATCGCCCGGTGGACGCGTTCCATCTCGGCGGCATCCCGCTCATCCGTCAAAAAGGTCGGGTGCACGTTGCCGTCCCCGAAATGTCCAAAAATGCCGACCAGAACGTTGTGGGCGGCGGCGATCGCGGAGATTCGCGTGACCAAGGCGGCCAGCCGGTCGCGGGGAACCGTGACATCTTCGAGAATGGTGGTGGGGCGGATGCGGGCGAGGGCGGAAAAGGCCGTGCGGCGCGCGGTGGCGAGATCCAGCGCCTCTGCGGGGGAGTGGGCCTCGCGCACGCCGGTGGCGCGGCACTCCAGTGCGATGGATTTCATGCTTTCGCACTCCTCGCGCACTTGGGCGGGGTGTCCGTCGCTTTCCATGAAAAGCACGGCTTCGGCATCGAGCGGCAGGCCGACACGCGCATAATCCTCGACCGCACGGATCGTCACCTTGTCGAGAAACTCGAGGGTGCAGGGAATGACCGGGCGGGCGATGATGCGGGAGACGGCTTCGGCGGCCTCGGCCAGTGATCCGAAGGTGGCGAGAACCGAGCCTTTCGAAGCCGGGCGCGGGACCAGCTTGAGCAGAACCTTGGTGATCACACCGAGAATTCCCTCGGAGCCGATGAAAAGGTCCTTCAGCGACAGTCCGGCGACATCCTTCACACACTTGCTGCCAAGCCAAACCGTGTCGCCGTCGGGCAGCACGACTTCGAGGCCCATGACATAGTCGCGGGTCACACCGTATTTAAGACCCCGCAGTCCGCCGGAGTTGTTCGCCACGTTGCCGCCGATGGTGGAAATTTTCATCGAACCGGGATCGGGCGGGTAAAAGAGGCCTGCGGCCTCGGCGGTTTGGGCGATTTGCTGGGTGGTCACTCCGGCTTCCGCCAACAGGCAGAGGTTCGGACGATCGACTTCCAAAATCCTGTTCAGGCGGCTCAAACACAGGACAAGCCCCCCGGCGGATGGCACGCTGCCGCCCGCAAGACCGGTGCCGCTGCCCCGGGTGGAAACTGGGGTGGCGTTTTCCCGGGCCCAACGGATCACGCTGGCCACGTCCCCGGTCGATTCCGCAAGGACGACGGCGAGCGGCCGGCTTTGCAAGGCGGCCGTTCCATCGAATGAATACGGGATCAGGTCGATCGGCTCCGTCAGCAGACTGCCCGGCGGAAGTATTCTCTGAAGGTCTCGAAGGGCGGCCGATGCGGATCGAGGCGCTTCGTGTGTTCCAGCGCCCGGGGATGTGGACCCGCCGCCGCTCATGGCAAGGATCCGGAATCCCAGTCGGCGAGGAACTTCAGCAACTCGGCTTGCGAGGGACTGCGGGCGCTTCTCACAAAGAATCCGGACACGCCGCAGGCCAGCCGAAGGCAGGTCTCGGGATCGGCGCCGGCGGTCAATCCACGAATGTATCCGGCATTGAAGCGGTCGCCCGCGCCGGTGCTTTTCAAAGGCGCTTCACAAAACGGCCCCTCCACCTCCGCATTTCCCTGCGGCCCGGATTCCACGGCAAATCGCGTCCAGTGGATCACCACACGGGAAATCCCCAAAACCTCGCGCAGCTTCATGGCGAGAACGGCCGACTGGGCCGCATCCGCGGCTTCGGGGAGCTTGAGCAGGCGGGCCAGGATGTTCGCTTCGTTGCCGTTCAGTCCCAGGGTGACGTCGCCACAGGATTCGAGACGGGGGAGCAGGCGGGTCATTCCAAGAAGATCGGCCTCCGAGCGGCTGGAGGGATCGACCAGGTCGATAAAAAACGGGGTGCGGTGCTCGAGCCGGCTGAAAACCTCCGCGGCGAGCAGGTCCCAAACACCGGTCATGTGCGGGTAAAGCGTCCAGTCGGTCAGGGCGATCAGCGCCGCATCCCGGCAACTCGCCGCATACTCTCCGTTTGCAAGGCGGGCCTGCACATCGGCCGGGGTGAATTCGGCCAGTTGGCGCACCGAACTGAACATGAGTTTTCCGTCGGAAAACTCGAATGCGATGGTCCGGCCGGGCTCGCGTCCCCAAGAAACACTTTTGCGGAAGCGGGCGAGAGTGGCGGAAAACGCGGGGTGCACCGGCTCGCCCAGCGTGGCATAGCAATCCACGGGATTTCCCAAGGCGGCCAGGCCGTCGCCAAGATTCACCGCACAGCCTCCGGGGTGGATGTCATGCACCACGATTTCGCGCAGGCTGCTGTGTCCGGCGGCGGCGGAAACCAGCGCTCCAAAAGTGGCGATGTCGGGAACCGGCGTGAAGGCCTCCAAGGACTGGCGCTCGGCGACAAGCGTGACCATTTCGTCCACGAATCCATCAAACCCGACGACCACGGAGCGCGGAGGCCGGGCCAGTGCCTGCTGGCAGGCGGCGCGGATCATCGATCGCTCACGAGCCGCACCACAGGCGCCTCGTCCTCCTCGATGTCGGGAAACCGGCCGATGTCGGGGTTCACGAAAAAATTGTCGTTCGCATCGTCGTTGGCCGTCGAGACCTCGCCGATCACGCATTCCTCCGAGTGGGCGGTGAAGGCATGGTAAAGACCGGGCTCCAACGTGATCCGCTCGCCGGAGGCGAGCACCAGAGGACGGCCGGAGACCACCGTGCGCATCGCACCATTCACCTTGGCCGAAAGGGCCTCGCCGTCGATCAACCGGGCATCCGGCCAGAGAGTGATCGAAAGTTCGCCGCTGCGGCTGATGATATCCTCTTTCTTCTTCCGGTGGGTGTGGGCGGGCGTGACCATCCCGCGCCGCGCATACATGAGCTTTTCGCAATACTCCGGTTCCTCGGCGAGGTTCACCAGGACGAGGCCGAAGCGGTCGACATCGCCCAATCCGAAGTCGGTGACATCCCAGCGGGGAGCGGGGGGGAGTGTCCAACCGGTGCGCGCAAAGGCACGGCTTGCGGCGCGGACGAGTTCATTGATCCGGCTGCGTTTCATAACGTGACCGCGGAGCGGGATTCGTGGGAGCGAAGGGCGGCATCGAACAGGCGGTGGCTGGCCACGGCCTCCGCCGGCGTGACGCAGGCGAAGCGGTCGCCCAGGGCCCCGGCCCGCTCGGCCAGAAACGCGGCCCACATTTGCTGAAAACAATCCGGGAACCCCGGTTCGAAGATGCCACCGGTGATCGTGGGAAACGGTCCGTGGAATCCCAGGTCGGTCCGCTGCCAGAGCTGGTCGCCGCCGCGCACGAACGTCCAGAGCGATTTGGGCTCCTTCGTGGAGTAGCGCACTCCGCCGTCGGTGCCGAGGATTTCGAGGAACCAGGAGTTTGTTTCCCCGGGCGCGAGGCGTTTCATCTCGAGACGCATGGGCACTTCGCGGCCCTCGATCTCCACCTCGGTGTGCAGCATCGCGTTGTCCCATGTGTCGCAAACCGCCATGCCGCCCTTGCCGTCTGGGCGTTCGGGATAGATGCTTTGAAGCTGGGAATACACGCGCTTGGGATACCAGCCGAGGCGGAATGGCACGTGCACGGCGTGCATGCCGAGGTCGCCCATGACGCCGATGGCCCCGCAGGATTTCACCTGGCGCTTCCAATTGGCCGGCTTGGATGGATCCAGATCGCTGCTGTGGTGGAATCCCGAAACAATTTGCAGGATTTTTCCGAACGACACTCCGCGGGCGAGTTGATAGGCCCGTTGCGGACCGGGGAGAAAGGGAAACTCGGAGCTGCAGCGCACGAAGCAGCCGGACTCCCGCGCGGCCGCCTCGATGCGCAGGGCCGCTTGCAGATCGATGCCGAACGGCTTTTCCGCAAACAGGTCTTTTCCCGCCGCGAGCACGTCAAGGTAGAGCGCCTCGTGCAAATGGTGCGGCACCGCGACATACACCACATCGACCTCCGGAGAGGCGAGGAGTTCGCGATGGTCGGCCGTGAGCAGACGCACCGAGGGGATCCTCCGGAACCATTCGCGCGGGGCCTCGCCGACATCACAGACCGCGGTGAGTTGCGCGTCCACCGGGTGGTTTTGCAAGGCAAACCACCGGGCCAGCGCGCTGGCGACCTCGCGGCCCATCAAGCCGCCCCCGATCACTCCGATGCGAACAGGTGCGCTCATGGTTGCTTGGAAAGATGGGATTTCGCCTCGGCGGCGGTGCGGCCTTCATGAACGATTGCCATGAGAGCGGCGACCATTCCCGGCGGGTTCGGATGTTGCACCACATTCCGTCCGTAAACGATGCCCGCGACCCCCTGGGCCATGAGTGCCTCGGTGCGGGTGAGAATTTCATCGTCGGAAGCGCGCCCGCCCCCCCGCACGAGCACCGGCACATCGCCCGCCGCCTCGACCACCTTGTGGTAAAGCGACGGGTCGTCGGTGGGATCGGCCTTGATGACATCGGCCCCGAGTTCCACCGCCTGACGGACGAGGTGAACGATCTTTTGCAGGTCGCCGTCCACCATGTAGCCGCCGGCTTCGCTGTTGGGACGGAAGACGAGGGGCTCGACCATCATGGGCATGGCGAGTTGGTCGCACTCGATTTTCAAGCGGCCGATGTTTGCGATGCACTGGTTGGTGGCCTCGCAAGCTCCGGGAATCTGGAAAAGGTTCACACACACGCAGGCCGCGTCCAAGCGCACCGCCTGCAGCGCGGGTTCGGCGATCATCGCGCTCAGCGGGTGCGTCGGCAGAACCCGGTCATACACATTCGCCGTGTCCGTTCGCAGGACCAGCGACGGCTTTTGGCGGCCGGGAATGGATTGCAAATGCCGGGCCTGGCCAACCGTGAGCTGAATGGCATCCGGCCCGGCTTCGACGACGGTCTGGACGGCCCGGCGGATGTTTTCGATGCCGGTGAGAAATCCGGGCTGGTTGAAAAATCCATGGTCGATCGCGACATCGAAGCAGCGTCCGGAGCGGGAATTGAAAAGGCGGTTGAGTCGATAGGTTTTCATGAGTGGGCCGGATGGCCCCGCTCAATCACTACCGGAAACCACCCTTTTGCAGGAAGGGAGCTTTGCGGTCTTTTCTCGTCGTGTTCTGCGGCAGTTTCCACCGCGTGCTCAATCCGTGTGAAAACTCCACTCCGCCTCGTCGGCCGGAATCGGCAAGATCGCCGCAAATCCGCATTCCTTGCCCTCCGCAGGGGGCGTGGGCGAGAGATACTCCGGCAAGCTTTCAGCGGTAGTAACGGGCGGCGGCGGTCCCTCCAGCGAGTGGGTGCCCACACATAAGACCGCCCCCCCGGCGAGAGTGGCAAGATGGTCCACATCGCCTTTGCCCGCGCTCAAGTAGGTGCTGTAATGCGGTGCGGTGAGGTCCGGTTTCAGCACCGCCAGCATGGGGTGACCGCCGAATTCATGCACCACCGGCAAGAAGGCGTTCACGGTCGTCGGGAAGGAAATGGTGGTTCCTCCGGCGACTACGACTTTCCCGTCGCCCGCGACCTCCATATCGGCCACGCTCGCGCTGTTGATGTCCGGCCAGCGCTTGTTGGGCGAGTTGGGCATGCGCGAGTGGATATAGGTCGAGTTTTTTAAGCGCCCGGTGGCGGCATCGACTCTCCCGATCCACGGGATTTTGATATTGCCGTTGGTGCCAGTGAATTTGGTCAACCAGCCGTCCGGGGCGAGCAGGAGGGTTTTCACATTGTTGCCGTGCTGCCAATAACACACGAGCACATCGCCATTCGTGGGATCAATGTCGAGCGCTTGGGTTTTTTGATCGGGCTCGCTCAGAAGGCCGTTGAGGAAAGTATTTGTCCAAAGCAACTTTCCATCGGGCGAGAATTTCAGTAGGAACGGATCGAAATCCGGGAAGCCCATATGGAATGGAATCGTGCCCGACACATAGAGATTGCCCTCGCGGTCGATGGCGAGCGCCTCGGGCTTGAGGTCCGCGCCGCGAATCGGATTTTTTCCCGATTTCACATTTGTCCATTCGATCGACTGCCCTGCATTGCGTTCGCTCCCCCAAGGACCGAGCGGGGTGGCGGTATCGGGGAGGGTCTCCGCCTTGCGTGCCCAGATGGCGAAGGGGCCGTCGGCCAGAGTCGGGGAGGAAAAATCCAGCTTCATTCGCCGCGTCGGGCCATCCGGGGCGGCAGGGAAGGTGCGCTCGAAGTGCCCCTCGGAGAAAAAACGCGCGAGGTAGCCGCCTCCGCTGCGCCCGGAGGGGAATCGCAAGGTCGCCGGTCGATTGGCCGCATCCACCGCAAAGTCTCCCACCTCGACGCTCAGGGGAATCACGCGTTCGATGGATTGCAGATTCGGCGCCATCCGCACGAGGCAGCGGGCGGCTTTGGGAGCATCCTTCCCTCCCAAGTTTGCCCCCACTTGCTCGGTGAGCACCCACAGAGCACCGCCGGGGGCTTCGCGAACGAGTTTGATGCGGCCTAGTTCCTCGGGCGCAAAGACCACGCCGTCCTTCACCTCGCGGCCATTCGCGGAAAGGCGCAAGAGGAAGGGCAGGGGAGTGCCTTCCGTGGAAGTGCTCGGAGCTGCGCCTTGCCATCCACGCACCCGTGGCCAACCGACTGGCGGTGGACATTCTCCCGCCAGGACGATGTCCCCGCCCTCGATCCGTGCCAGAGAGTGGATTTTCACGCCGGCAGGCAGCCACCCCCACACGGGGCTGGAATTTTCGCGGCTTGTGAAGGCCGGGCGCGCGGGAGTTGCGGAGGTTGGCATGCCGGATTCCTTGGTTTCCAAGGCCACTTCCTCCTCCGGGCTGGCTTCCGAGTTCAGAGGAGCCGCTTCCTTCGCCTCATCGGCTTTGCGCTGGGCCCCAGCCATCGTCCACGCTTCATGATCCTGGGCCGTGGCGGGCTTCAAGTCGGCCAGCCGCACTTTTCCTCCCGGACGGTCTTCCAAGCTGCTTCCGACTTCGGCAAAGTCTCCGTGCAACATCCGGATCCGCACCACCTCGCCCGGATCGGATTTTCGAATTACCACATCGGTGGGCGACAGGATATCCGCCTCGCCGGTGAAGGAGGCGTATTGACCGCGTTTCCAGTCGGCTTGCGCCAGAAGGGCCGGCGCAAAAACCACCGCCAGCAGGATCGCGAGAAGACAGCGCTTCCCGTAGCGGAACAGGGAACCTGTTTCGTTCGCTTCAGTTTGATGAAAACAACCCGTTCGGTAGCGCATAGAGATCAGGGACGATAGACACGGGGGATCGTATTGATCGGGTCGATGGCGACCGTGGCGAAATTCGGCGGCAATCCGCTCACGCTCCCACCAGATGCCGGGCCGGACTCCGGCACAAAAGTGACGGCATTTTGGTCTTGGGATGTCACCACGGAGCCGGAGGGCGTGAGAAGCACATCGGCGTAGGTTTTGCTATTGGTGGTTCCCGTGTGCCGTGTGAGCAAGCCGGAGAACGTCGCGCTGTTCGTGGCCACGATGCCGGTGGGAAGATTCTTGATTTTGTCCACCGCCTGCCAGCTGTTCCTGTCGGCCAGATCTTTCTGCTCCCAGAGTTGGTAAGAGCGAAAGTTGGCTCCATCCTGCCAAAAACGGATGGCCACTTGACGGTTGAAGGTGCTGGCGCGTTGGCGCGCGAGGTTGACGGTGCCGGCGAATTCCTCCGAAGCCGCGGTGAGGTTTGTGCCGCCGGAAATGCCCCGCATGGCCGGGACCAACAGAACCGCCATCATTGCGATGATGCCGATGACCACCAGAAGTTCGAGGAGGGAAAACGCCGCCTTGGCGTCTGCGGAAAGGCGCCGAAATTTCTTCGAAATTCCGCTACTCGGAAAGCCCGTAGCGGAAATCGGAACGATTTTCGAGGAAAGTCGATCCTGTGGTCCGAAGTAACGTGGAAGCCAATGCGCGGCCTGCCGTCGAAATTTCTTCGAAATTCCGCTACGCGGGATGCAACTCGCCGACGAAATCCGAACGATTTTCGTAGTCATCTCTTTTTCAAGGCGCGAATTGTTTCTGGGAAAGCACCCGCCAGCGGTAGAATTTATCGATCGGATCATAGTTGCTCGACAAATTCACCTGCGTATAATCGGGAATATTTTGCGCATTCGGGTCCAGGAAGCGCTCGATCGTCGTAGACCCCCGGTATTCGCCCACGACCTGATCCCGCGCTTCGTCCCACTCCGCCCAATTGCGTCCTGGACGCGGCGGTTGCCGCAACGCTTGCACCCGGTAATGCACGGTGAAGGTATTCGACTTCGTTGTTACGCGGGAGAGCAGGGCGGTGTAAGGTTGCTCGCGGAGCGTGTCGGAGGTGGCACGGTTGGTATTCCACCAACTCGACACATTAGTGGCTGTGCGGCCTCTTGGAACCAGTGGAATTTCACTGACTGCGGAGGCCGAAGGATAAATCTCACCATCGGTAAACTGCTGATTCAAAGCCTTGATCGTTTCGTCCCTGTCCACATCAAAACGGATGGTTGGTTCGATGAGTGTTCGTCCGGCATTGTTCATTTTGTAAGTCTTTGGCCGGCCGCTATGAAGTGAGGTTGTGGAATAATTGGGAAGGCTGTCGTCAATTGCGCCAACCATGAGGGCCTTGAGAGCTCCTCGCAAAGCCGTGGTCCTTTCCAAATTAGTGAACGGAAGCATTTGTGCATTCAAGTTGACTTTGCCCGCGGTTGAAAGCGGGTCGCTGATGGGATACGGATCCGCAACGGGCATCCAAAAGTTATCCAAGAAAAGATGGTCGCGTGGCGAAGCAAATCCAGGGTGACCTGAAGCCGCGCTTGGAGAGGGGTTGAAGAGCAAAGATTGCCATCCTTGAGGTGTGCCTGCGTTGTCCGTGGTTAAGATACTTCCCAAGAAACCTCCAGAAGGCACACTACGATTAGGTTCATAGGATTTGCCAGTTTCAACATATCGCACCTGTTGCGCATCAATAAAACCATAATATCCACCTAATATTGTGCTTGCAGATCCGCTGTCTGGCGAATGAAGGTAGGCGCCATCTGGGTTGGAGCCCACTCCACTGGCCCAATCGCCAGATTTGTTACCGGCCATGAAGACGCCCTGCTGATCGAGTGTTAATAGCGGGCGCGCATAGATGCCGAAAGCGATCCCAGAGATTAATGTGCTGGGAGAGTTGTTTGAGACGTCCACAAGTCGACTCAAGCTATTCCCATTTGTGGCCATCCTCCATCCAATATCACCTTGATAACCATATTGATTGGCGCGGTAGGAATCGCATTGCAAAGTATGTCCAAACCTTCCTCGAAATGCCGGGCCATTGGGACCCAAAGAGTAGGCAGAATTGCCCGGAAGTTGTTGGGTGCATTGTCCGTAGTCGGTGCCGGGGGCGAACCAAGCCTCTGGAACGGTTGTTTGCAAAGCAAGCAACCTTAAGTCGCCGCGGGTGGGGCCACTGGCCGAAGTGTCCAAGCGCATGGAAAGAACGACATCGCCTGGACGAATGATGTTGCTGGTAAACTTTTGGCCGTTGCCGTTGCCACGCATCCGCTTCCAAAGGGCCAAGGTGTTACCCCGACTAAAATCATCAAGCCCACCATCATCGCCCCAGATTTGGGGCCGGATTGGGAATTTGAATGTTGCATCTTTTGTCTGCCGTGTAGAACCCCCGTCTGATGCGGATCCATCAACAATTGTTCCTCCAGATCCTTGGGAATTTGTAAAATACGTTAACGCACCGCCTCGTTCCCAGCGCACGCCTTCAGTAAGATGCTGAGGCACGGCCAGTGAGGAAACTGATGGAAAACGAAGATTGATTGTCTGATAAACATCAGCGGACTCGGGGGCGGCGGCAGTTCCCCACCCCTTGAGCCTAAGGCGCACTAATGCGCCCTCAAAGTTCATAGTCATTCCAGTGACTGGAATCTCTTCAGAAACAAATGGGTAGTTCGAGTCGATGTGTGCTGTTGCTGTCGAGTCGGGAAACTTAATAGGGTTAATGGAATTGTTTGGTCCCCAACTCGCGAACATATCCTTAAAAAGAATTGGACTATAAATCGATTGAGAACCGGCGCAGACAAACTGATACTGGTGGCTTGGAAATGACGATGACAGTGCCGCATTCATGCGGTGGTTAACCATTCCTCCAAAACGGGAGACTGCAGTTACACGAAAGAGGGAGGTGCCGTTAATTTTCAAATCGTTTCCTCCCAAAAGCTCCATCTGCATGCCCGGCGCGTTGATTAATGGAGTAGGGTTAGCATTAAATAATTGTGGCAAAAGAAAAGCTCGAACTTTATTAGTCTGCTGACCCGTGATGTTCCCTGAAGCCACAGACAAATTATTGATTGCATTAACACTCCACCCACTGGCGTTCGAGCGTATACGAAAGTTATCATAAAAACTAGTGGTCGTGTAACCTGTAGAAATACTTAAATTGTCTGCTGTGCTTATTGTTACTATCGTAGTTGCATTGATTGAAATGCCGTCGAGAGTTGCATTGCCGGCAGTTTTCTTCAGTTCACCAGATTCGAGAGTATAACTCACTGAATCACCATTGCTTTGTTCCCTAAATCCTCCCGTAAATTCAAAGCTAGCTCCTGCGGTTGCTTCCAGTTTTCCAAAACTACCTACAAGGGTAAGTTTATCTGTGTTCGAGGAGGTATCGCCACTGTCAGCAATTCCCGGATTAAATGCAAACTCCAGTTTGGAATTTGTAGCATAAATATTCTGAATCTCACTTGCCATGAATATAATCGGAACTTCAGTAACATGAAAAGTTGCTCCCGCACCTTTGGATTCGGGACTATCTGCAAGTTGAGCAGGCAGAACGTAACCCCTCGGTCCTGAACCATGGTCTTCATTCTCGTTCGGGGCCAATTTTTTTCGTGGGTTAATGAATGAGGCGGCGAAGCGAACGGCTTCACTTCCGAGGCTCACATAATCGGAGGATGTCTTCGCCCGCATAATGTCGAATGCCTGAACAATCGCTCGATCCAAGCCTGCTGAGCCCCATTTTGCCGCGAAAGAGCCTCCTGCTGCCGGGATTTGGTTCCTACCGAGATTCCGAAGGTAATCCACCAGAGCACGATTTCTGGGAAGGGACGAATCGGCCGTAGTTGAGTCGGCCGGCTGTCGGACTGTGGCCAGTGAATTACGCTGCAAGTCTGTTGAGCTGGTGGATGTTGTAGTCGCGGTTCCATCCTGTGAAGCAACGCTTCGCTCAAATGAGTAGGTTTTGTTTCCTGCAGTGGCACAAAAGTTGATCAGCCGGTCTTTTGCATTTCTGTCCGGTTGATTGGCGTCTGGTAGGGGGGTGCTTGTATACGAGAGTGTGTTAATTGGCCAAAGGCTGATGCGTGGAGTTCCAAAAAGTGTGGTTTCAGGCGCTCGGCTATTCGCTGTCAAAAAGAAATCGCGGCGAGAAACTTCCGTAGCGGTCAGTAAAGAATTATTCAGCTGCCGATCTGGGCGAAAAAGCAATTCATCACTGGTTGCATATAGTCTGTCTCCGTCAGGAACGATAGGATCATTTGGGTAATTGGCTGCGGTTGGTAGCAAATTCGCATCTTCACGCCACTCCGGATCGGTTCCCCATGATATGATCGGTGTGGACAGACCAAGTCCATCGTCCAAAACGGCTGTGCGGCGGGTTCCAGCGCGGGAGTTTTTTGGCACTTTCGAAGTCAGTGAAATCGTAAAGTGGTCTCCGGTTGTTGTTTGCCAGTTAATTCGGGGTGTTAAATTGATGTAGGAAATATATCTATTGTAGAATTCATCCCCTCCCGAGCCAATAAGGCTCGGGAAACCTGAGTTGTTGATAACGCTTCTGCCGGCGTCGATTCCCGTAAAAAGTGCCTCTGGCGCAGGAATGATGTCCCTCAGGGCAGGACTTAGGGAAGTTGTTGCTGGGTGGCCCGCTATACGATGAAACTCTCCTGCGACTGGTATGGAGATACTCATCCGCGAGTCTGCAAGTGTAGACGCTTTCGGTGCATCCCAAAAGCTTCCCTCGCTTGCCGTATTAATATTCAACTTACATGTCTCGTCATCCGCCCAGAAGGCGATGCGACCGACGATGGGGTTGGATTGCGTGGGGACGACCGAATCTGAGAAATTCACTTTGGACGCATCGCCGCTTGTAGGTGCCGTCATCTGGCCATCGCGAAGGACATAAATCCACTTTACGGGCATGGGGAGGCGTCGTGTGGTGGCGTTTCCAAGAACGGTGCCGGCGACGGAGGTATTGGCTGAGAAGCCTTCCACGGCTCCGATGGCGGCGGGGTCGGCGATGGGGAAGACCAAGGCGTCTTCCGTTTGGGATTCATCACCCGGTTGGGGGCGTCTCACGGCGGCCGGGGAGTTCAAATCACAATACAGGGCGTTGTAGGAAGTGGCATTGGCACCGAGGTTCCAAGTGGACATGGCGGTGGTCTCGGCGTCGATCTGAGTTTTGCCAAAGTTGGAGACGACCATTTCATCGGAGGAATAGAGTTTGTAGGCGGTTGTCGCGTTGCCAAAAGTGCGGATCATGCCGGGTTGGGAGGCCCAGCCGACGCGGGGTTGGATGGTGGCATCGCGGATCTGGCCTTGCACGAGATTGACCGCGGCATCGGCAAGCCGCAGGGTTTCCTGACCGGTGGCGAAGGTGCTGGCATTTTGGCGGTCGGTGCGGGTGGTGCCGAAGAGGGCGAGCACGACGGCGGACAAAAGAACCAAAAACGCCAGGGCAATGAGAAGCGCGGCTCCGCGCGATTGGGTCGGTAAGAAAGGGAAAATCGGCTTTGGGATTCGGAGTAGAGCTTTTCGATGCATATCAATTTTCCTTTTGAGCTGAAAATTTCGCTCCCCGGAGCGGGATGACCTGGTTGAAGATACGGAAATCCACTTTGGCATCGATCAGTTGAGCTTCAAGGGCGGCAAGGTCTTCGTCCAATTTTGCGGGATTTTGAAACCAATTGGCGTTCAGTTTGAAGGCGGTCGGCGGATTCGAGTCGGTCGTCAGGCGGGCGGCATTTTTTTCATCCACCGCAACCATCACCACCCGCAACAGGGGCGGGAGTTGAGCGAATTGCAGGGCTGAAACTCCGGATCGACCAGCCCGGGAGTCGTAGATGTAACCTGTTGAAGTGAGGGAGTATTCATTTGGCAATCCCAGAAGTGTGGCGTCTTGTTTCGCTACTTCGGGACGGATGATCAGGGCGATAATATTCTCGCAGAGGATATTCCTGACCGAGGAGCTGCCGGCCAAGCCTTCGGTGATCCACCGGTCGTCGTTGGTATTGTTGGTATCCGTAAATGCCGGGTAGCCTCCGCAGGAGGTGTTAAAATTTTGTGTGGGCAAAACATTTTCCACCAATCGATACCGATGCCGATTCGGGAGCGAAGACAGGAAGGACGGACGCAGTTCGGAATCGGAGCCGAATTCCACATAGTATCCGCACGCATTCAGAAGGTTCGGCAAGTCGGAGAGCGTGGCATTGCCATTGGAAAAGCCCAGAGGGGCAAAGAAGAATACGCCCTTTCCTTGTTGATCGCCGCCGAGAAGGGCAGCGGCATCATCGACAACGAAATGCAAGTCACTCGCGCGGCCATAACGTGCTGGAATGAAGCTTGCTGAACTCGAAGGATTGCGGCGCACCCAATTCGCGTCATAGTAATCAAGATACGTATTCAGCGTGGCTTGGGAGAGGCGTCGGGTAAGAGTATCGTAAGCTGTGCGGGCGGCATCGAAAGAAAACACGGAAGACTGGGTATTCCTCCAGAGGCGAAAGGAACTGTCTGTGACGGCGGTGAGAAGCACCACAAACAATGCCAGGACGGCCGTCGAGACAAGGACCTCCAAGAGACTGAACCCGCCAAGAGCCTTCCCCGTCGCGGAACAGGGAACCTGTTTCGCAATCGCGGTCGTCGGGTTCCCACCGGCGTGGGATGCCGATGGTTTTCTGGCGTCGAAATGCAACATTATGGGGTGAGCGCTTGGGCGTCCTCCGCACGGGAGACCAAAATCGATCCGCTGGGCGGGGCGTTGCTGATCAAGTTTCCGGCCGGGTCTTGCAGTGCGTAGAAGACAACGCGCTGGAGAGAAGAGTTTGTCAGCGCGGTGCCGGGTGTCCGAAAGGGCTCGAGGGCGATTCTGGCTCGGTAAACCACCTCGTTCTCGGAAGTGCCAATCAGTTCTCGGCCTTCGACATCAAATTTTTTCTCGTCTGTTGAAAGATTCGCAAGTTGCGCCCCGTCGGTGAGCAGGGCCTCGGCCGCAAGGCGCTGTTTGATTTGGGAGAGCACGGTCTCGTTTTTGGCATCTCGATGAGTTTGCAAGGCTATGGGAATCATTCCCATAAGGCCAAGAATGGCAAATGCAAAAACCCCAAGCGCCAGCGTGACCTCGATCAAACTAAACCCGCTCGCATGGCGACAACGGCAGAAGGCATGGGGGACCATGAAACAAAGATAAATTTGAAGTGCGAATTCTCAACCGCGAAATGCGGATACGACCTTCTCTCTTTGCGACAGCAGAGACCCAACGCAATGTCTTCGCCCACGCAAGGCGGTGTCCCGGAGATCGGAACGATTTTCAACGGCCGCCATCCCTCTCATACAGAAAAACCAGGCATTGGGAAAAACGACTGTTTCGCCAACGAAACTTCTTCGAAGTTCCGCCACACAAGAAACGTTGCTTCGCCGGGATCTTCTCACAATGGCCGTCGCCTGGCGTTGACCGCACGCGCCAGCGGTTGCGACGAACCCGGAGCGTGCGGACTTTTCTCGAAATTCCTCCACGCAGCCTGTAGGGCATGAGGGGCCGCTTTTCAAGAATCCATGCCCACTTCAACCTCCGCATCCCACCGTTCATGAAAACCATCCGCTGGGGCATCATCGGCCCGGGATCCATCGCGCGGAAATTCGCTCAGGATATCCGCGTTGTTCCGGGTTGCTCGCTGGAGTCGGTGGCCGGGCGTGATGCGCGGCGTGCCGGGGCTTTTGCCAACGCGAACGGCCTGCCGCGCCATCATGCGTCCGTGCGGGAATTGGCGGAGGACGCCGGGATTGACGCCGTCTATATTGCCACACCGCACACGGGCCATTTTGAATCGGCGAAGCTCATGGTGGCGCAGGGAAAGGCTGTGCTGGTGGAAAAACCCTTCACGGTCAATTCCCGCGAGGCTGTGGAGTTGATCCAGGCGGCGACGGATGCCGGAGTTTTCCTCATGGAGGCCCTCTGGACGCGGTTCCTGCCGGTTTATGAGGATATTCAGCAGTGGTTGGCGGATGGCGCGATCGGTCGTGTGCGGATGGTCTCCGCGGCCTTCTGCGTGCGGGGAAACCAGGATGCGTCCTTGCGATGGCTCAATCCGGCTTTGGCCGGCGGGGCGCTGCTCGATCTCGGGGTGTATTGCCTCGCCATGCAGCGGTTCGCGGTGGGAGCCGCGCCGCTGTCGTCTTGCGCCACGGCCGTTTTCGCGCCCAGTGGAGTGGACGAACTTCTCTCCGCCTCCGTCAGCTACCCCGGTGGTGTGCTGGGCCAGTTTTCCTGTGGCTTTGCGGCCCACGGGGACACCTCGATGACGATCGCGGGCGAGTCCGGAACGATCCGGGTGCCGGTTTCGTTCTTTGCGGCGCGGACGGCCTCTCTTGTCGTGGGTGGAGAGTCCCGCACGATCGAGCGTCCGTTTCTGGCCGGCGGGTTTGAATATCAAATCGCCGAGGCCTGTCGCTGCCTGCGGGCCGGCCTCTTGGAAAGCCCGCGCATGCCATTGGCCGAGACCCTGGAGACCATGAATGCCATGGACTCGATGCGCCGCGCGATCGGCCTCGTCTATCCCGGCGAGGTGCTTTAAAGCGGCAAAGTCTGGTAATCCAAACAAAGGTGGATTTTTGCCTTCCGCCCACCCGGCAGAATGATCTCGGCGATCTCCCGCGTTTCGGAAAACGCGCCGTGAATTCCTTGTGGCAGGTCGCGTCCGATGTAGAGCGCATTGCCGCCGACAAAGGGATTGTGCCCGCGCTGCTCGGTGAACAAGGGATCCGCCTCGCCCTCCACAAAATCGGCATACGATGGCCAGATGCCGAACTGGCTGTCCAAAGCGGGCGACTCGGGCACGAAAACCGGCGGATAGGGGGAGGGTTCCCCGGCACGGAAAAAACGCCCGAGCATGGCTGCATCGGTTGGCGTTTCGGCAATGAGGAATCCGCCGCGACCGGTGGCTGGCAACTCCCGCACCGCCTCGTGTAAAGCCCGCGCGACGACATCCCACCCGCGGGAGGTCTCGGCAATGTGGCGGGCTTCCTGGACGCTCCCCACAGCGCCTCCGGCGATGGCAAGCACTCCCGCCCAGAGACGCCAGCGTCCTTTGAGGACCCGGAAAAAGCACAATCCCGCCGCCGGGAACGCCAACCACGCCATGGGCAGGAATTCCTTGCCCAGCAGCCACAGGTAGGAGCCTCCAAGACCGCAGGCGAGTCCACCGGCAAGGAGCCACCGCCCTTGGGCCCGGCCTCTGGTGGCGACTTGAACCGCCAGCAAGCCGATCCCGCAGACCAAAACCAACATCCCGGTGGGAGAAAATGCCCGAATCAGCACGCTGGCATTCCCGGTCAAGCCTCCGGGAGCGACGCGCCACCAGGTTTGCGCCGTGTCTCCCGCGATCGGGATCCAATCCCACACGGCATTCCACGCCAGCGGCCAGGCCAGCGCGAGCACGGAGGGGAAAATCAAGGCGATCAAGGCCCCTGGAGAAAACCGGTCTCGAGAAAAGACGGGCAGCGCCAGCGCCACTCCCCCCGCAAAAAGCACCACGGAATAAGAGAACAGGCTGCCAACCGCAAAAAGCATCCCCGCAGCGATCCAGGCGATATCCTGTCCCCGCACCGCCTTCATCGCGGAAAGCAATCCGCCCAGCGCACAGGCCAGGGCGGGCATGCCGGGACCGGCTTGCGTGGCTTGGGCATGAAAAACGGGCAACGCATTCAGCATGACGACTCCCCAAACGCTCGCTTTTTCGCCGAACATCCGTCGACCGGCCTGCCATGCGAGAAAAGAGGCGAGCGCGGCCATGAGGGGCCATAAAAACCTGGCGGCCTCGAAGCTGCCTGCGCTTTGTGCCAACCTCAGGAGCAACGCGGTTCCCGGCGGGCCGTCAAAAAATGCGGGAGCCGGGCGCGCGGCACACAAGTCATAATAAGCCTCGGCGGGAGAGGGTCCGCTCCACCACACGCAAAGACAGCGCACCAGCGTCACTGCCACCAGTCCGATCCAGAGGGCCGATTTCATCGATAAACAAAACCCTACGCCGACTTCGGTTGGTCGAAAAGTCCGGGAAACCACCTCCGCGCCGCAGCCCCGGTGACCCACACCGCCCCCCAGCCGCAAAGAATCCCGATCAATCCTCCGGCCAGCACGTCGCTGGGCCAATGGGAGCCCGTGTAAATCCGGCTCACGGCCACCGCCAGCGCCACGGGAAGCGCCAACCAGCCGCGCCGGCAACTCAAGGCCAGCACCGTTGCCAACGCGAAGCAATTCGCCGCATGCGAGGACGGGAACGAGCGTCCGCCGCGGATGCGCCCGGGAGGTCCCGAAATCCGCGCATTGACCGGCTTCGCAAGGGCCAGAAGGCGCGGCGTGGCCTTCTTCAAATCCACCACCCGCACACCCGCCTGCATCTCATGGGGCCGGGGACGTTGGACGACCTCCTTCAATGTCCGGCAGACGAGTCCGTCGGACACCCCGATCGCCAGCAGGGCCGCCACCAAGGCCAGCCGGCCCTTGGCACCCCCGGCCAGCAACAGGCCCAAGGCACCCGCCACGGCAAACGGCCACCAGACGGCCCAACTCGACAAGCCGGCCATCACCACATCCCAGGCCGGGTGCTGAAAGCCGGTGTTTAAAAATGCGCGCAGCGGTTCCTCGCTCACGCGGGGTATCCCATCACAGGTGTCCAGCCCCGGCGAGAGGGAAGCTCAGGCCTTGGCATTCAAGGCGTCTTCCAAGGCTGGCCCAATCCGCCGCGGCCCATCCCCGCCGAGACGCGCATCGAGCGCTTCCAAGCGGCGGATCCAATCGATCACGTCCCGCCGCGGCAGGGGCCCGCCCGCCGCATCGCAAAAATGGGTGCGGCATCCCATCGGGCGCGCATTGTAAATCAGGCAGCGCCCCAGACCGGAGAGCATCGGACAATCGCCGTTCGGACGCACCGGCAAGTCGCGTCGTCCGGTGGCTTTCCAGGCGCGTGCCGCCACCAGCGCCTCACCCCGCGTTAAATACGGGGTTTCGCCGGTAAGGCGGAATCGGCAGCAATCCCCCAGGCCGGTGCAGTGGCGCTCAACCGGGCGGGAGTCCAGCTCGCGATAGATTTTTTCCACCTCGGCCACGGCCTCCCGCATGCGGCCTCCGTCGTCAAGGCGCGGCATTGGGATTCCCCGGTTTGTTCAAGGCCTGGAAAACCCGCCGTGCATCCCGCAAGGGCAGGCCATCGATAAAATAAACAATCGCCGCCTTCCCGATGGCATAGGTGCCGGCGGCCGCCACAAAGCCCGATACGGCATTCCCCCACACCGGCACGATGCGCACCACCGCCCGGGCGGCCTCGCGGAAGACGAACCCCGCCGCCACACTCACGCCCATGGCTCCCAGAAACCCGGCGACCAATCCCTTCCGCAAGGGCCGTCCCGATGTGTGAATGATCAGACCGATCATCAAGGACTGAAGCGCCGCCAGCACCGGCAGATCGGCCAGGGGAATCGGCTGCAAACCCACGACTCCGCACACGCCGCTGAATGATTTCAACAACGCCGCCGCAATCGCGGACTGCGCCCGCCGCGCTCCTGTGGCCCGGGCGAATTCCAGCCTGGCCTCCATCGGCAGCACCGCGCAAACCCGCTCCAAAAGCGCTTCGGCAGTCTCCCCGACGGCATATGGAACCACCGGCGCGCCCGCGTCCCCAAGGTCTGCCCTCCCCCAGTCGCCACCCGTCTCCCAGACCAGGTCGGGACGCGCCGCCGCCAAGGCTGTCCGAACATGATCGGCTGGCACATCGGAGCGGGCATCCAGAATCCAGAGTCCCGCCCCGGCCCCGCCGCATCGATACATGCGCCAACCCCCCATGGCGTCTCCCGTGGTGATCTCCGTAACACCCATCGAAGCCAGCCAACCGGGCACACTCGCCCCGGCCGTGCCGGCCAGCACCAGCCGCGGGGCCCGACGCTCGAGGAACAAGGCACGGATTGGCTCGAGTTCCTCCAAAATCGGCTTTTGGAGCCCCCCGGGAAGCTTTCGCACCAGGCCTGCAAATTTGTCGTAAAGCCCCGAGAGAACCCGATGCTGGCCGCCGCCGGTCATGACAGGTCCTCCAGAACGGCGCTCAGATGGGCGGCAGGCTGGATTTTCCGGCGGACGGCGCGAATCATCCCTTCCGCATCGATGACGAAGGTCGTGCGCTCGGTTCCCATGTATTTTTTCCCATACATGCTTTTCTCAACCCACACGCCGTAGGCCATCACGATCTCCCGCGCGGCGTCGCTCACAAGCGCGAAGGGCAGGCCATGCTTCGCAATGAACCGGGCGTGGCTAGCCGCACTGTCCACACTCACCCCCAGGATTTCTGCCCCGGTCTCCTGAATCCGCGCCCAGCCGTCCCTCAGGCCGCAGGCCTGCGCCGTGCACCCTGGCGTGTCGTCCTTGGGGTAGAAATACAACACGACCGCCCGGCCAAGGCACTCCGAGAGGCCCATGGTCCGCCCTTCCCCATACCGCCCGCCCACCGCCACCGCTTCGAAATCCGGGGCCTTGTCCCCGGGTTGCAACAGAGTCTTCATAGTTCACCCACCTTGCTCCGTACCCCGCCCCAGCGCAAGATCGACCCCGGGAAACAAAAAAATCACTCACCGCAAAATTTTTTTTCAGGCCCTTAATAAAATCTGTTGACGCTCGCGGATGCTGATAGAATGGGGCTCTTCGGGCTTCACTGGGCGGATGCGAAACCTCCCCCGGAAGGGCTGCTCTGAAATTTTTTTCAAAAAGCTGTTGACCTTTTTCGAGTCTCCATTAGTTTGTCCATCCCGCCGGCGACATCGCCAAGCGGAATTGATCTCAGACAAGCGAACAACAGTCCTCCTCGGGGTGAAACAATCCCCGGTCCAGAGACTGGCTTGTGATGAAGCACGATCCTTGAAAATCCAATTCGAGTTTTACCAAGATCGGTAAAATTCAGAACGCAATATTAGAAATGACAAAACAGCAATTGCTGAATTGTGCGTTTCTCGTCGATTTTGTTTTTTAAAGCTTCGACATCATACTGCGAAATCTTGTCTCACAAGATTCGCAATCTATGAATAGTCAGAAAAACTTTCCCTCGTTTAGCGCGAGGGACAAACTTTTCAACGGAGAGTTTGATTCTGGCTCAGAACGAACGCTGGCGGCGTGGATAAGACATGCAAGTCGAACGGGGTTGATTTTGTAGCAATACACGGTCAACTCAGTGGCGAACGGGTGCGTAACACGTGAGCAATCTGCCGGGAAGTGGGGGATAGCTCGCCGAAAGGCGAATTAATACCGCATGTGGCAAGGGGAGACATCTCTCCGAAGCCAAAGTCGCAAGACGCTTCCTGATGAGCTCGCGGCCTATCAGCTAGTTGGTGAGGTAACGGCCCACCAAGGCTATGACGGGTAGCTGGTCTGAGAGGACGACCAGCCACACTGGAACTGAGACACGGTCCAGACACCTACGGGTGGCAGCAGTCGAGAATTTTTCACAATGGGGGAAACCCTGATGGAGCGACGCCGCGTGGAGGATGAAGG